>JARKVN010000127.1 GCA_029851645.1 Cellulosilyticum sp.
CAGCATATTCAGATACCTCGTTATAAGGAGCAAGTGAAATATATTCAAGAAGCATTAGAAGAAAAGGAAAGAGAAGACTTTTTTAGGCTTAAGCGTATGAGAGGAAAGAACTAGCTAATTCACTGAAAATAGCATACAATAATTGGTAAAATATTTTAGAGTTTTCTCTTGAAAAAAAAGTAGAAAATGCTATAATAAATTTATCGAAAAAAGCAAGAAACAGATATCAATAATTACCTGGGGTGTACGACAACCTGTTATTTTGAACCTACAAATTGTGCACGGGAATCTGATTCTTCTACTAGCTATGCCAGGCCACAAGCTAATTCCCTTTGGGCAGTGGAAGGCAAAATGAGTAGAAAGGATACCCACCTAGAGTGATCTAGGGCGTCAAAATTGCAGGACCGGCATTTTGGGCAATATATGAAGCATTAACCTTTATGGGTTAATGCTTTTTCGTGTTTTAAAATTTATAATTTTAAGATTTATAATGAAGAGAAAGTATATTTGGATATAACTGATACATATAATAAAGCTAGGGAGAAGAGCGCATGTTTTATAGAGTGAAACAATTTATAGCAGCAATAACAGCTAGGATAACAAAAGAGGATGTAGATTTTGTTAGGACATATCTGAGTCAAAGTGAAAGAGCGTTGTTTTTTAGGCTTAAGCCCTATGAGCAAAGGCATTGTATAGAAGTTGCTAATAAATTAAAGAAAATGGCTCATAATGATAGAGAAATGATTCGTTTAGGTCTTTTACATGATGTGGGTAAGACTGTTTATCCCCTAAATCCTATTGAAAAAAGTATTATCGTTGTATTAGATCATGTAAGTAAGGGCAAAATAAAAAAGTATTCTAAATGTAAGATGGTGAAATGTTACTATGAGCATCCACAGATTGGTTATCATCTAATGAAGAAACAAGGAGATTATGATGAGGCATTTTTAAATAAAATTAAAAAGCATCATGAAAAAGATGTAGAGGATGTGGGAGTTTGCTTATTACAACAAGCAGATAATTTATCCTAGCATTAAAATGCTATTGCAAATCATTTGCAAATGGAGTATACTAAGTAATAGTTAAATGCAAATAGTTTGCAAAGAGGGGGATAAGTATGGATATTGTATTAGATGCTTTCCTAGATAGCATCAAGCTTTTACCATTTTTATATGTGGTTTATCTAGTCATTAGTTATTTTGAAACGAATACAGATAATAAGTTATATAGAGGGCTTATGAGTGTTAAATGGAGCGGACCGATTACAGGAGCACTTATTGGATGTGTCCCTCAATGTGGATTTTCTGTTGTAGGCGCTAACTTATATAGTAAGAAGATGATAGGGCTTGGGACACTACTTGCTATTTTTATTTCTACCTCGGATGAAGCGATTCCTATTTTAATTGCACATCCTAATATGTTAGGAATGGTAGGCGTAGTGCTTGTTTTAAAGGTTGTATTTGCAATAGCTATTGGTTTAGGTATAGAAGGGTTGACTTATTTAGTAGCTGGGAAAAAGAGAGCCTGTGTAGCAAATATGACAAATGATATGACTATAAGGGAAGAGGTATTAATGGAAGGAAGTTGTGGATGTGGTTGTGGCCATCATCATGAAGATCATCATCAAACCAATATTTGGAAAGATGCACTTTTTCATACCCTAAGAATATTTGTTTTTATCTTTGTAGTCAATTTTGTATTAAATAGCTTAATTGAAGGCATTGGAGAAGAAGCATTGGAATCTGTATTATTAACAGATCGCATGTTTCAACCTGCATTAGCAGCGCTAATTGGATTAATTCCTAACTGTGCAGCATCTATTATTTTGACAGAAATGTTTGTAGCAGGCACGTTGAGTTTAGGGTCACTGATAGCAGGACTTTGTACAGGAGCGGGAATTGGAAGTGTGATTCTTTTTAAAGCGAATAAAAATATGATGGACAATTTAAAAATTCTTGGTATACTTTATGTTACAGGAACAGTATTTGGGATGCTTATACAGTTTCTTACATAAAAAGACATAAAGAGGGGTTAAAATGGTAGAAGAATTTTTAGCTCGTTTAGGTATAAAAGTAACCAAGCAACGTACTGCAATTATAGAAATATTAGAGAAAGCAAAAGAGCCTGTAACGGCAGAAGATATTTATGAATGTCTTGAGAATAAGGAGTTGATGAATTACTCTACAGTTTATCGAACTTTAAATGTACTTTCAGAAAAGGGTGCTGTTGTTAAAATGGGAGAGCCAGGAGGGAAATCATACTTTCAACTTAAAAGGCATCATCATGGACATGAATTAGAGTGTTTGGCTTGTCATAAACATATTGTAATAGATACTTGTCCTGTGGAAGCCTTTAGTCATATAGTAGGCAAAGAAACTGGTTTTGTAGTTACAGAACATTTCCTTCAAATGAAAGGGTTGTGTGCAGACTGTGCTACACCTAAAGAAACGAATAATAAGAACGTTAATAAATCTTAGAACAAGAGTGATTCTACCTCAATGTGTAGAGTCTTTTTTATTTCCTCCAAAAGCGTTTTAAAGATTAGACATACTAGAGATGATGTTCTTGAACTAGACCAATTGGCATAAGCTATAATAGTACAAACATGAACTCAAGGGGGAAAAGGGGATGCCTAAAAAAGCACCTATTCAGCCTTATGAAAGGCCTATTCATTATGAAAAGTACAAAAGAAAAGAGAGTTTATCACCTGTGACGATTGTTTTCTTATTGGTGGCTATATGGTATGTTTTAATTGGAAAAGATATTTTGCCAAAAGCGATTAAAAATCTTAAAATGGACAATACACAAGAAGTAATGCAGCAGAAAACCTATTATGAATTTACCTGTAGTGAGGCTAATTTTGCACGTATGGTTGGATTAATATTAGGGGAGGAGATAGAAGATACCGAGGAAGAAGCAGAATCATTATGGTATGAAAAATATTATAGAGTTCTAGAAGAACTAGGGGTTAAAAGTTTAAAGAAGGAGGAGGCTTTTACTTCATTAAGCGGGAAAAAGTTACAACAGGTAGTAGAGGAACTTTTTGATAATAGCCAACTTGATCCTAAATTAGGAAATAAAGAGCAACTTGATTTATATGAAGTAGTTGAGGCATTCAGTAAAGTTTTAGAAGGGCAAAGTCAAAGTATAACTTATGAGACATTAACAATATTAGCAACGCCTTCTGATGAATTGCAATTGGAACCTTGGCAGCTAGTTAGTGACAAAGGTAAATTTTATTTTGAGGGGCTTGTAGTAGATCCCATTAAAAATCAAACCCTGCAAGTCGCTGTATGGAATGATTATTTATTAGGGGTTATAGAGATTAAAGAAACAAGTTCGCTTCTAAAGGGGTGTAAGATTGTCTCAATAGAGGAAGAAAAAATCAGTTTTGAAATAGCAGATCAAAGTTTTACCTATGAACTGGGTCAAGAACTTCCTATAAGTAGCGTAGGTGAAGTAGGTGATATAAAAATTGAAGAGGGAAAAGTGACTGCATTTAATAAAGAGGTGAGTCAGCAAGTTGATACGTTGGTGAGCATCACAAAGGATAGTATTCTATTAGAAAAAGCAGGAAGTTTTGCTTATGATGAGGTAAGTGTATATGATCAAACAGATGTAGGAACTTATACAAGTTTAGAGAGCTTGCCATACGGTGTGCATGTGGCCTATACAGTATCAGAAAATAAAATAACAAGTTTAGAGGTTATAGGACAAAGCTTAGGGAATGCCATTAGGGTCGTTTTAACAAGTTCAGGAAATTATGTTCAAAAAGAAGTTACTTTAGTAGGAAGTAGCGATTATGATTTAATTTATGAAGGAAAGGCAAGTACCCTAGCTAAAGGAACAGTTTGGAATAGTGAGACTTTTGACTGGAAAGAGGATAAAGTCGTTAGGATTGTTCCTAGAACAGATAGTGTATTGACTTTAAATAGTTTAGTAAAAGGACAAGAGGCACCTAGTTATAAAGGGATTTTGGAAATAAAAAAAACAGATGAGGGCTATATTCTAGTAAATGAAGTGGATTTAGAAAACTATGTCGCAGGAGTCATTCCAAGTGAAATGCCAACAAGTTATGAAATTGAGGCGTTAAAAGCCCAAGCGGTTGCAGCTAGAACCTATGCTGCAGCTTGTCTATCAAGTAGTAAGTATATGGCTTATGGTGCACATGTGGATGATACGACAGCATCACAAGTATATAATACGATTCCCGCTAATGAAACCTCGTATAAAGCAGCTCGTGAGACTGCAGGACTTGTCCTAAAATCTGAAGGGAAGCTAATTAGTAATAAGTTCTTTGCAGCATCCTGTGGCTATACAGCCAATTATGGAGAGGTATGGGCAGGACAGAATTACCCAGGAAATTCACCTAGTTATTTAGTTGCGCGTCAGCAATATTTAGGAGACCAACTTGTAGATGATTTGCAAAATGAAGAGGACTTTAAAAGTTTTATCGAACTGACAGCAGAAGACGTAGATGCTTTTGATGAAACCTCACCTTGGTTTAGATGGCAAGTTCAGTTATCAAAAGAAGAGTTAGAAGGACTTATTATGCCAGCTTTAAAGAAAATAGGAAATAGTCAGCCTAATTTAGTCAGTTATGAGTCTAAGGCTGGCAAGAAATTAGAGGCTGCCCCTAGTGATTTAGGAGAGATTTCTAAGTTAAAAGTAGAAAAAAGAGGAGAGGGTGGCAATCTAATGGTTTTAGGTATTTATTGTGAAAAGGGAAATGTAAAAGTTTCAACAGAATATCTGATTAGAAGTCTATTTGCAAGTAATAGTCAGCAAGGTCTAACTGTAATAAGAAGTAATCAAAGTAAAGTGGAGCAAATGTCATTACTACCCAGTGCCTTCTTTACGATTGAGGAAAAACAAGATGACTCAGGAAATCTACAAAGTGTCACTTTAATAGGTGGGGGGAATGGACATGGGGTAGGATTAAGTCAAGATGGTGCAAATGGTATGGCAAAAAGGGGGTATACTTTTAAGGAGATTTTGAGCCACTATTATAAGTCCTGTGAATTAGTAGCAATAAGTGAGTGAGTGTAACAATAAAAGGAGCTGATATTTTGACAAATAAATTCAACGATATATTTACGAGTAATCATTTAATAAATCAATATTGTAATGATGTGAAAAAGAGATTTTCCTTTGACATAGAAGGATGTGGCTCTCCCTATTATGAAGTTGAAGATATGGATGAAGAGGAATTAGAGTACAGACTAGACTATGTAGAAACCTGTTTTGAAATAGTAAAAAAGGTATGGAGTAAGTGTAACTTTTCAAATGACCTTACAGTCATATATGAGGATAAATATAATTCTTCAAACAAAGGAGAAAAGGCCTTTATAGAAAGATGTTGTGGGGTGCCAGCATTCAATATATATTTATTTACGTGGAATGATGAAGACGAAAAGTATATTGGAAAAAGATATATGTGGACTACTCATAAGTTAGATATAGCATGCTTATTTAAAAAGATTATTCTTTCAGATATAGGAGAGGATACAGAATTAGATGGTGCAGTTTATATCATAGATAATGATAGTGAAAATGTATTTTTTCTTAATGATGATAGAGGGATTGACGTGTATTCGAATGATGAGGCTTATATATTTCAGCTTAAAGAATATTTTTTGCGCCTATAAATAAGAGGTAGATTTTCCAGAGCGTAGAGAGTCATTGATGTATCGGTATAGAATGCACTTAAATCTTTATAAAAAATATACCAAGGAGAAACTTAATAAAGAAGTAAAGTTATATGAGGAACTATTAGAAGAATCCAGGAAATATTTAAGTCAAGCAATAGATGTAATTGAACTAGAAACTACAAAGGAATAAAGCCTGTAAATATTTTAGGGTGCTTTAAAAGTATGATAGAAGATATCAGATATAAAGCGCTGGAAGTTTTCTTGCTGAGCATATTGATTGCCAGAATAAATTTCTTGAGAAAATAAAAGTTGATTTAAAAGTGTTGGAGATAAAGTCTTTAGATTTTGAAAGTCACCTGTTTCATATTGCGCTCTTAAAAGCTTTCCAATTTCCAATAAAGCATGATAATAGCTGCTATTAGAGAACCCTACTATTTGCGAAGAATCGGTTAACTTGCCATAGAAAAAAGGAGATTTAGCAAGCCAGCCTTTTTGAGCAGAACCATGATAAGTGGTTTGAGTTAAAATAGAATTGATAAGGGGAGGGAATTCTACAAAGGCACCTGTATAGATTTTGATGCCAACAATAGGATACCATAATCCTTTAATTTTACCACTATTAACTCCAGAAGAACTATAAAAGGCTAAAGTAACTCTTTCTATATCACCTTGAAAGAGGAAATCTACATCTATTATGCCAATCATCCTAAAGTGGTCAACAGTATATAGATTTAATCTAAAACTATCCTTATAAACATTTATAATCTGATTTAAATTTGTTGACATAGACATACAGCCTCGATTCCTTTATAAGATAAATGAAACCATATCGCTATGAAGCTTGCTTTATAGCGATATGGTTTATAAGTAAATCAAAGTAGTTTTTTTAGGGTTAAGAGATTATTTTTTACTTCTTCAATATCAGTATAACTTTTTTCAATACCTAATAATCTTTTAAGAAATAGTTTTTCTTTATGATTTAGATCAAGTTCTTTATACCAAGGCTTTTCAATTTTACTAGAATATAAGTCATAGGAAGTATAATACAGATGAAGTAAGAAATCTCCCAGATACCAATAGTCCATCTCTTTGACGTATTTTTTATCATCTATATACCGAGCTAATCCGAAATCCAGTAAAACAAGGTCTTGATTTTCTTTTTGGATCACATTAGGGAGCCTAATATCTCTGTGAACAATATTATTTTTTTGTAGAATTTCAATGAGAGCTAAAAGCTTAGATGCAACTTCATAAATTTCTTTTTTGGTAAATTTATGATCATCTATGGCAATTAAGTCTTCAAATACTGTACCTTCTACATATTCCATGACATAGCCTTGTATTTCCCTAGTTTGTAGTTTTTCTATAAATCTAGGGAAATAGGGGCTATTTAGTTTGCTAAGAATTTCTTCTTCATAAAACAGTTTATCTTTAGTACGTTTCAGCATCTTTTTCTTAAGTTGTTTAATGATACATTTACCCAAATGATTGCGTTCTGCCAAGTAGACGATACCATACCGACCTTCACCAAGTGTTTCAAGAATAGAATAATCTTGAATCTGATCGCCAGAGTGATAGTAGTGATCCATAGGTTTGATCATCTAACGATTTAAGATTAGCGACTAAAAGATCGGGAACGACTACAAGAAAATCTACTATTACGACGAGAACGACTAAAAGAGTTATTAAAAAATCTACTTCTGTGACAACAACAACGGCAGCGACTACGACTACGTGATGAGCTACTTGAACTTGAAGTGAATCTTCTTACTCTAAAATGATTGTGCCCCCTACATGATTCTGATCTAAAACATCTCATAAACAACATCTCCTTAAATGATATTTAGCTACAATATGAACTAAGAAATATTGTAGTTATAGTATAGTGTATGCTTGTATAGTGATTTGGTGACAGGTTTAGAGTAATTATGACAAAATAAAAATGCCAAAGCTTATTAGGCTAAGGCATTTTTATTCTAGTAATGATTAAGCTAGGTTACATTTCACATCATCTACATGACCTGCTACTTTAACCTTACGATAGATTTTAGTTAAAATTCCTTCTTCATTAATAAGAAAAGTACTACGTTCTACTCCGATACCAGTACGCCCACACATTGTTTTTTCTTTTAAAACATCATAAAGTTTACAAACAGTTTCATCACGATCGGAAAGTAAAATAAAAGGTAAATTATATTTAGCAATAAATTTATTATGAGAAGCAATGGTGTCACGGCTAACGCCAAGAATAATAGCATTTTGTGAGTTTAATTCTTCAAAAGCATCGCGAAAGGCCTCTGCTTCTTTAGAACAGCCAGGTGTATTGTCACGAGGATAAAAATAAAGAATGACTTTTTTTCCTAAGTAATCACTTAATTGATGTTCTTTCTCATCTGAACCCATTAATTTAAAATTGGGTGCTTTCATACCTTCTTCTAATAGGATATTGCTCATAAGTGTGCCTCCGTTATAAAATGTAATTATATAATAATTATTATCGTATAAAAGGGTTTGTTTGTAAAGGAGATAGTAGATATATGATTATGATTTTATCACCAGCTAAGACTTTTAAGGAGTATAGCAAAGAAGAGTTACTAAAATATGAGCCATTAAAATATAATAAAGAAACTTTAAAGCTAGTAGAGCGATTAAAGCAATTAGAGGTGGACGAGCTCGTTAAACTTATGAAGGTTTCTAAGGAAATTGCAGCGTGTAATTATGAACGTTTTGCTAATTTTAATCATTCAGAGCAAAAAGGCTATTATGCAATTGATTACTTTTATGGAGAAGCCTTTAAAGGATTAGATGCCTTAAGTTTATCTCAAGAGGCAAGAGGGTTTATGGAAAAGCATCTTAGGGTGTTATCGGGACTTTATGGTAGTCTTAGACCTTTAGAGGTTATTCAGCCCTATAGATTAGAGATGGGAACTAAGCTGTCTAAGGAAAAAGGAGATACATTATATAGTATTTGGAAGCCTCTTTTAACAGAGGAATTATTAGAAGCTTTAACGCAGTCTGAAGGGGAAAAGGTACTTCTTAATTTGGCTTCAGATGAATATAGTAAAGCAATAGATTTAAAACATATTGCTAAAAGTTATCCTGTGATTACAGTCCATTTTAAGGTAAAAAAAGGTGAGACATATAAAACAGTAGGGATGTATGCAAAAAGAGCAAGAGGCCTAATGGCAAGATATATATGTGAAAAACAAGTTCAAACAATGGAGGATGTTAAGGCATTTGATAAAGAAGGGTATCAGTTTGATGCTAAACAGTCTACAGATACGCAGTGGGTATTTATATTAGAAAGAGAGTAGATTTATAATAATGAGGATTAGAAATATTAAAAGTAATATTGAAAATAATAGGTCTTTTGGTTTATGATGAACATAAGGAAATCAATCAAAGGAGATCAAAGATGAATCCATTAGACTTTATTTACAAACGTAAAAGTATTAGGCAATTTAAAAGTGAAAGTGTGCCTAGGGAGGATATTGTAGCACTTCTCCAAGCGGCAACTTATGCACCATCGCCAAAACACCAACAAAACTGGCATTTTATCGTATTACAAAATAAAGAAAAGATTCAGGAGCTTGCTGAGATTGTTACGAGAAGTCATGAATATTTTGCTAAAATGGCAGGTAGTGAAAAAGAAACACAAAAGTTTATGAACTTAGCTTCCTATTATACTTGTTTTAAAGACGCACCAGTTGTTGTTCTAGTATATGCGAAACCTTACTTTATGATTGAAGAAAAGATGCTAAGAGCAAATGGTGCATCGCAAGAAGTAATCGATGAGCTTATAGCACCACAATCAGGGGCGCAAGGAATTGGTGCAGCTGTTGAGAATTTCTTATTGGGGGCAGCCAATATGGGCTATGGGGCTTGCTATTTAACAGGACCAACTCATGCAAGACTAGAAATTGAAAAGCTTATAGGCTTTGAGCAAGTAGACTATCATTTAATGGCAATGATTGCATTAGGTGTTCCAGCAGATGATACACCAGCTCAGCCACCAAGAAAACCGCTTGAAGATGTTGTGACGTTTATTGATTAATAAAATGAGAGTCTGTAAGTTAAATTGAAGCGGAAAGAGAAGTGGTGTCCATGTTATGTAAGCGCTGTAAGGCAAAAGTATCAACAAGAAGACAAGTTACGATTATCTGTAAGACTTGTGGAAGAGAAGAACAGGTTCCCTTATACAATAATAATCGTTGTAAAGAGTGTAATGTAAAAATGGGGATTTGTGAAGAATGTGATAGAAAAATTGATGAGGAGATAGAAGATTTTAATCGTTAAAAGGAAGAGGTAGTATCCTAGATAAGGATAAAATTGGAAGTATGAAATCTCTCATTTGGGTCATACTATGATTATACAAAAGAGCTTATTTACAAGTCGTAAATATATTACTTTTGTATACTACGTTAGGAGATGGTACCCTTGGAGAGTGGAATGCATTAGCAAACTGATTAAAAAGAGTTATCAAAACCTAATATACTTAACGCTATCTTAAGTGTTAAGATTGCCGAATTAAAAGCAGGTTTCATAGTCACTAATAGCTTATCTGGTAAGTAGCTTTTGACAAATCATGCTTATTAAAATAAGTTATTGGGTAGAATGGAACTAAATTTTATTTTAGGCAAAGAAGGGGCTATCGCACTAAGTAATTAGTGTGATGCCCTTTTATTTTATATTTATGACAATTTTCTTATGAAATCTATATTTTTTGATTAATTTGAGGTAAAATTTAAGTAAATACAAAATGAGTTTAAAGAGGTGAACCATGGTGGAGCAATTACATATGGAAGAAGAACTCAATAAAATCAAAGAAAATCCTCAATCTATAGACTATTTTATCAAAATAATGAGTCAAAAAATGGGTAGTGATATAGAACAAATAATTAATCAAGCTATTTTATATTATGAGAAGACTGAATATAAAGATATTTATCGAGAGTTGATCGTGTTACAGGCGAAATCTTATAGGATATATGGTGCATTTGAGAAGGGGATAAAATTAGGAGAATCTGCCTATGATTTTTTTAAAACAATAGATGATCAAGAGGGGATAAGTACTTGTTGTAATATTTTACTTATTTGCCATATGAAGCTAGGGCATTTTGATGAAGCTATGAGTTATGCAATAGATGGGTTAGAACGAATAGGACAAGAGGAGAGTTATAGTGTTCATGTACAGTTACTAATAAGTATAGCTAAGTTTTATATGATGATTAATGAATATCAAAAAGCAAGAGAACTAATCAGTCATGTTTTAGAAATGGAGAATTTATTAACAGCAGAACACTTCATTTCTATTGAAAGTGCTTTACTAGAGATAAGCTTAAGAGAAGGAAAGATAGAGGAGGGAGCTTTACATTGTAGGCGGGCTTATGAGTTAGCAAATAAATACGAAA
Source organism: Cellulosilyticum sp. (assembly GCA_029851645.1). Classification (GTDB taxonomy): domain Bacteria; phylum Bacillota; class Clostridia; order Lachnospirales; family Cellulosilyticaceae; genus Cellulosilyticum. The sequence continues at coordinate 11,063 of JARKVN010000127.1, forward strand.
TGGACACTTATTACAAGGCGGAGCTTAATGAGATTTTATCATTAAGAGGTGAGTTAAATGTAAAGAGGGGCTTAGATGTACAGGCTGAAAAGGATTTAAAAACAGCATATGAGCAGGCAGATAAAAATGCGTTTATAGAAAATAAAGTAAAAATTCTAATGGTTTGGGGAAAATATTTAGAAAGTAAAGATGAAATAGCTTTAGCAAAAGAAAAATTAAATCAAGCCCTTATAGAAAATCAAAATATAGGCTCTAAGTATTTAGAATTAAAAGTTTATGAAGTGCTAGAAAAGATTTATCAAAAAGAAGAGAACTGGGAAGAGGCTTATAGAGCACTTCAAAAAGTACAAGAGTATTCAAAGTTAATACATATTAGTAAGACCAAGTTATGGATAGACCAGCTAAATGATAAAAATAGGGTAGAACAAATCACTCACTATAAAGTACTAATTCAGCAAATGAAGCAAGTGGCTAAGGTAGGAAATTACTTTACCCTTTATTTGAAGGAAGATAACATACAAGAAACAATTCATAAAGAAGTAGCAAAACTACTAGATATGAACCTTATGGGCATAGCTTTTTATAAAAATCATAAACTAGATTATAATGTATATGATTTACAAACAGGATGGCTAGAGGGTAAAAATGATTTAGTAAGATATACTACAAGATTAGTAGAGCATTGTATAGAATATCAAGAAGAAATTATCGTTGAGGATGGAAATTTTGAAGAGTACAGTTTAAGAACAATTAAAGAAAGTGAGTCAGAGATGCAGCTTCGCTCTGCTTTTGTAACGGTACTTAAAGTACAGGGTAGAGTATTAGGAGCGATGCTTATTGGAAGCTATAAAATGAGTGCATACAGCTTAAATGATTTAAATGTAGCACGAATGATAGCTTCGTATTTGGCAATTACTCTAAAGAATATGAACCTATCTTATCAAGTAAACCATCTAGAAGAACATGATGCCTTAACAGGCGTTCTAACAAGAGAGGCTGTCTTAAAATACGGAGAAGCAATTTTCAAAGAAAATCATAAAAGTCGAAAGCGGACGGCATTTATTATATTTGAAACGGATTATTTAAAGAAGATTAATGATAAATATGGGTATCAATTAGCCAGTCAAGTTTTGAAAAGGGTTGGAGAGGTTATAAATCAATCTATCCGTGCACAGGGCTATGCAGGCCGTTATGGAGGAGAAGCATTTATTGTTATTTTAAATGATACTAACAGGAAGGAAGTAGTAAAAATTGCTGAACATATTAAGCAACAAGTAGAAAATAGCATTTTTGAAACCAAAAAAGAGAAAAAAATCAAAGTCACCTTAAGTGGCGGGATTTATCTATGTAATGAATATACTTTAAACTTAGATGATGCCATTCGTTTTGCAGATCACGCACTGTATCGTGCAAAAATTTTAGGAAGAAATCAGATTATGAGTTATCACTTAAGTAAAAACAGTTCTTAAGTATGAGATAGAGGCTATGGGAAATGACATAAGATGTGTTATACTATTTGGAAAGAAAATGAAAGAGGTAAATAGAAATGTCATTTGAAAATATGAAATCAATGAGCCAAGAGGCGATACATGAAAGGGCTTGTATGTTGATGTATCATTTCACAAGTCAAGAAATGAAGCAAATTCAAAATGTAGCAAGGATGACAGGTATTACAGATTGCATTTGTTTAAGTGCTTGTCATGCAGAAAATACAATAAAAAACATCCTAGATGGAGAAATAACAGAAAAAGAAACAGAAGTTTTAAAAGAGAAAGCTTTAATTCTAAATAATATTTCTACAACTAGAATGAATGCGTTTATTGAAGGCCTTAAAAAATGCCGAATCAAAAGACCACTTATTGCCGTTGTTACAGAAACGTCTATTCACTGGCCACTTAAGGAGTTGTTACAGCACTTAGTAAGTGAAAGAGCAGCAGTAAGAAGTGGAGACTTTTCGGGAAGAGCTTAAAAGAAATACTAGATAGATAGAGCCAAAAAGGAAGTAGCAATTAAGTAGAGCTACTTCCTTTTTGGTGGTGTTGGTGAGAAATTAAATCCTTTAGTAAATCATCTAGAGGAGCTGTTTCATGAGAGATAGAATAGCTTGAATTTATTGTAGAGTTTTGCAAGAGTTCATCTAACGAAGTATATGGCGTACCACCGTACTTTATAATAAAGTCTTCAATAGCAGAATCAAACAAAGGAGAGTTTTGCTCCTTTAATCCCACAAGTTCTACAAGCAAATCATGAAGTTCATTATTAAGAGGTGATAAAGTATGGGATAAATCAAGAGTTTTTCTAGCCATAATAAGTCACCTATTCATCCCATTTATCGAAACCAGCTTCTTCAATGAGTCTAAGTGCATCAGCCAATGTACCAGACGTGAAGTCATTTATTTCAGTAGTAGTTTTTTTAGGTTTTTTATTTGGTGTATCTGAATGATATCCTTTCGGATATTTGTTACGTTTTTTGGCTGGAGAAGAAACTTCAGGTGTAGGAAGTGAAGAAGCTGGTTCAATAAAGTGATTCGTTTCTAAATTCTTTATACGACCTTTTACAAGAATAACTTCACTTGGTTTAATTTTAAAGGTGCGTCCTAGTAGACCAATAATACCTAAATCTTTAGGTGTGAGGATACTAATGGAGCAACCTTTCTCGCCATTACGTGCACTACGCCCAGCGCGATGAAGATAGTCATATGGCGTAAGGGGCAAATCATAGTGGAAGACATGAGTGATGTGAGAAACATCTAAACCACGTGCAGAAAGGTCTGAAGAAAGAAGTAGCTTGACTTTTCCAGTTTTAAATTGCAGCAATGCATTTTTACGTTCTTCTTTAGACAGCTTTCCTGAAATCGTTGCGACTGTAAAGTTATGATATTTCAGTTTTTCAACAAGGACCTTTGTATTAGTATGTTGACTAACAAAAATAAGAGCTTTTTGTGTATTGGTCGCTAATAGAAGTTTTTTTAGAGTTTCAAACTTTTCTTTAAGTTCTGTTTTTATATAAAAATGCTCAAGATTTGGGTTAAGAGAGGTTTGCTCAGTTGTACGAAGAAAGATAGGCTCCTTTAGAAATGGAGCAGCTAATTCTTTGACTTTAGCAGTCATACTTGCTGAAAACATCGCTATTTGTACAGGATGACTGATTTGATGAAGCAATTTTTTGACTGTTGCACTTTGACTAGACTCTAAAAGATTGTCAGCCTCATCTAAAAGAATAGTTTCTAAAGTAGGAACGCTTACTTTCTTCTTTAATATTAGGTCTAAAATACGACCTGGTGAGCCAACAAGAATTTGTGGTTTTTCCTTAAGTTTTTGTATTTGTTTTTCAATGCTTACTTCACCCATTAAAAGAGCAGAAGTAACAGGAATGCCACTATTTTTGGCTAATAATTTAATTTGTTCATGAATTTGATGAGCAAGTTCATGAGTGGGTGCCAAAATAATAGCTTGATTGGTTGGAGTATTTATTTTTATTTTTTCAAATAAAGGTAGAAGAAAAGCTAAGGTTTTACCACTTCCCGTATGAGATTCGACCATTAAGTCTTTACCTTCTAAAAAGGCCGGATAAGTTAATACCTGAATAGGTGTTGGACTAACAATATTTTGAAGAGCAAGTCCGCTAATCAGTTCAGTTCTTAATTGTAATGTTTCAAAACTAGTTTGCATGTTAATCTCCTTTATAGGATGTTTTAAAATCATATTTTATTATATACCATTTGACAAGAATCCTCTAGTATTGTAGGAGTTTAAGTGTCTATTTGTTATGAGAGCTGGGAGAAATATAGAAAGGATAAAGTATGTATAAACTAGATACCTTAAAAATAAGCTCGGTGACTTTCTTTTTTTGTAAATTAATAGTAAGATTTAAGTGTAGGCAAAGTAAAAAAATTGTGTTAACATAATACTTAGCTAAAAAACATGGGTAAAAAGGAAAAGGGATAAAAGTATGACTGAAAATAAACCGTATGCACTTGTATTTGGGATATCGATTTATGATATCTTTGGATTTTCTTATGCAACCTATAGGCCATATGATTCAAATCCAGGACAAGTTAAAGTATCATGTGGAGGGGTTTGTAGAAATATTGCAGAGAATATGTCAAGAGTAGGCATTCCAACTAAATTCATTTCGATTTTAGGTGATGACCAAAAAGGGGCTGATATTTTACATCAAGCCCAAAAAGTTGGACTAGATATGAGTGATTCTCTTATTATAGAAGGTGGTTCGACACCGACATACCTGGCAATTTTAGATGAAAATGGTGAAATGGTTTCAGCTGTTGTGGATACAAAGCTTGCTAATGAGTTTTCAAGGGAAGAGATTAATAAACGTACTGCTATCATTGAAAATGCAGAATATATGTTTTTGGGGGCAGATAATCCACCACTTGTAGAATACATCTTAAAAACTTATGAAGGTAAAACGAAATTTGTATTAGATCCTGTATCTGGTGCAAAGGCTGCTAGAATGAAGCATTTACTTCATTATTTCCATACGGTAAAGCCAAATCGTCATGAAGCAGAAGTGTTGTGTGGTTTTGAAATCAAAACACATGAAGCGGCAAGAAGAGCAGGAGCTTATCTTAGAGAGCTTGGTATTCAAAACGTATTCATTAGTTTAGATGCAGATGGTGTTTATTATAATAATGGGGAAGAAGAAGGAATTATTAAAGCATCATGTCTAGAAATTTTAAATGTAACAGGTGCAGGTGATGCCTTTGTAGCAGGTATTGGAGCAGGTTACATGACTAAAAAGAATATTCAAGATACGGTAAAATATGCTATTGCTATGTCTAATATCACGATTTCAGATGAAGCAACCATTCATCCAGAAATGAGTGAGGCATATGTACAAGATTATCTTGAATCTTGTAGATGGGAAGAAGTAACTTTCAAATAGAAAAATAACTGCTATTAAGGTAGAGATGTAAGTTTTTACTTTAATAGCATTTTTTGTGTCATAATGAAATAGTATAATGAATTGGAACATCTTTCATGCAAGAATCGTCTAACTTATGGACATTAAGCATAAAAGAGAGTAGGAAAAGGAGAGGGAGCAGATGAAAAAAGGGGTAGCTCTTTTATTAAGTGGGGTTTTAGCCATACCATCCATCGTTTTGGGTGTAGAAAATAGCAAAATTATGAAGCTTCAAAAGGTGATTGAAGAAGTGAAAAGTAAGATAGAAATACCTAATGAACTTATAGAATTTAGTTATCATCTAGAGGATGAAAGGTACCAGCTTTATTGGAAGGATGAAACAGGAAGTGAATCCATGAATGTCCGAGTAGAAGAGGACGGAGATGTTTTATATTATCATCACTATAAAAATATAGAGCGTGCGACTTTGGCTAAAATAAGTTATGAAGTGGCTAAGAAAAATGCAAGAATTTTTTTAAAGCAGGTTGCACCTGAGTACGAAGGGCAGCTTGTGCTTAAGGAAGTAAGTGCTCCAACTAAAGATTATGTCTATCGATTAGACTATCAATTAGAAAAAGATGGGATAAAAGTATTTGGTAAAAAGGCTTACGTTGAGGTTCATAAACAAACAGGTGAGGTCATAAAGTTTAGTGGACTAAACTATGATGAGAAAGCGACATATCACAGTAAGTCTTCTCAGTTAACTTTAGAGGAAGCAGAAGCAAGGTATTTAGAAGAGATAGGGGTTAAGTTGGGTTACCAAACACGATATGATTATGAAAAGAAAGATGATGTAAGTTTCTTAGCTTATGAAATAGATAATACGGCATCTAAAGGAATTAGTGCTTTGACAGGAGAAGTCTTAGAGCTTTACCATGATGAAGATAAGCAGGTTAAGTATGAAAACGAGCTCAGTGTGAACTCAAGTGCTGAGAGTTCGGCAGATGAAGGGGGCTTAACACCTTCAGAGCAAAAAGCTGTAGATGAAAGTGAAGGGTTATTATCAGCCAATGCACTTAAAAAGAGATGGCAATCTGATTTTAAAATACTAGAAAAGATGACTATCAAAAGTTCTAACCTTTATCAAACAGAAGATATGTATATAAGAGAGATCATTTGTGAACGAATGGATGAGCAAATAGAAAAAAGAATACAGGCCACGCTACGTGTGAATGCAGTTACAGGAGAATTATTAGCTTACGAATACACCCCTATACAACAAGGAGAAAAACAATATCCTAGTTGGACACAAAAAGAGGGAGATGCTTTTCTTAAAAAAGTTGCTGCCGAAAGCATTCAGCAAGTTTCATTTGAAAGTATGAACTTGCCAGAAGATGAAGGGACTCTTCAAAGCTTTTATTATCAAAGACAAGAAAATGGCTTACCTGTATCAAAAGAGGGGATTTATTTTACTTATGATTTATCAGTAGGTGAAGTAACAAGTTATTACAAAAATTGGAGCAAGGCAAGTTTTAAAAAGCCAGAAGGTATTTTAAAGCCATCACAAATTATGAAAAAGGTTGGATTAGAACTTGTTTATATGCAAGTTGGTCAAAATCAGTATGAGCTGGCTTATAATCATGAAAGTTCTTATGGGCTATTAGATGCTTGGACTGGAGTAGGTATGAACTATTATGGAGAAGAGAAAGTAGAAGAAGTACAAGGTGTTTATGCAGATATAAAAGGACACCCACAAGAAGAAATAATTACCAAGCTCTTTCATAGTGGGATTTATTTAAATACTAAGGTTCTAAATCCAGATGAAGCCATTACCCAACAAGAACTTCTTACGTTGTTAGTAAGAGGGTTAAAATGGGGCAGTATAAGTGAAGAGAATATCTATGAGGAGGCTTATAAACTAGGTCTACTAGAAGAACAAGAGAAGAAGCCTAATCAAATGATTACAAAAGAAGAGGGGATTAGATATTTAACTTGGGCAACACCTTATAAAAAAGTGGCTGGTTTAACTGGAATCTATCAGTATCCGTATAAAGACGAAGAAGTAAGTGAAAACTGCAAAGGAGCTATTGCGATTGCCTATGGACTTGGATGGTTAGAAAAGAGTGATTACTTTAAACCCAAAGATCATTTAACAAAGGCAGAGGCTATGGTTTATCTTTATCATTTACTGGAGGAAAGTGGCCAAGACATCTAAAAGAAGGTTAGGGGATAAAAGTTTATGAAGAAGATTACGAAAATTAGTAGACAACAAAATGGAGAGCGCTATAATCTTTTCTTAGATGAAATATTTTTTTGTGGGATTACGGAAGATACATTAGTAAAGCTTAGACTGAAAAAAGGGCAAGAAGTAGATGAGATGGCTTTAGCTGAAATTGTAAAAGAAGAAAACCATAATAAATGTTTTAACTATGCCGTCTTTCTATTAAGTAAAAGAAATTATTTTGAAAGTGTCCTGGTAGAAAAGCTAAAAGCCAAGGAATATGATGAAGAAGCGATTGATTTAGCTTTAGAAAGGCTGCATAGCTACGGTTATTTAGATGATAGTAGATTAACAGAAGCTTTCGTGAAGGATAAAAAGAAGTTTTCTAAGAAAGGTCCACGTTTGATTGCAAGTGAACTGAAAGCAAAAGGCGTAGATGGCGCAGTCATTCAGGAGATGATTGAAGTACATTATCAGGAAGATGAAGCATTAGAAAATTGTAAAGCACTTGTTTTAAAGAAACTAGATTATTATAAGAGAAAAACAGAAGATGTATATACATTAAAGGGAAAGCTCTATGCTTTTCTAGCTCAAAAAGGCTATCCATCAGATGTTATTAAGAAGGCAATAGAAGAGGTGCTTCAATCTGAAGCTGATTCAATATAAGTAGAGCATACGAAATAGGTGATAAAAGTGAGAAGAGGCTATGATATTTATGAAAGTAAACTACTAGGACCTATTGGTATGGTGGTTTCTGAGTTAGGGCTAGAGCGGATTTTTTTATTAGAAGAAAATCTAAGTACTTACTTAGAAAGTCATCCAGATATGAGAAGGGATGAAGCAATTTGTCAAAATGTGAAAGCTCAACTTGAGGCATACTTTCTAGGGCAGAGAATGGTGTTTGATATACCATTGGTACTTAATGGGACACCTTTTAGAATGCAGGTATGGGAAGCGTTAAGAAAGATTCCATTTGCTAAGACAAGAACGTATGGTGACTTGGCTAGAATGATTTCAAATCCAAAGGCATGTCGGGCTATAGGTGGGGCGAATAGAGTAAACCCTATTCCTATTATCATTCCTTGTCATCGTGTGATAGGAGCAAATGGAAAGCTGGTAGGGTTTATGGGAGATAAAATAGAAATCAAAGAATGTTTACTAGCACATGAAAAGAGCGTATTAGATAAGAAGTTGAAGTAGGAGGAGCAGGCAGTCGGTGATTAAAGGTCTATTTCAAATAGTAGGCAGATTAATAAAGGTGATGGTTGAAGTGATTTTTACGATAGCACTAATAGGACTATGTGTTTTTGTAGATGCTCGTTACATTGAACCTAAATTACTAAAGGTTAAAGAACAAAGGATTACAACTCATAAATTAACACTAGAAGAGCCCCTAAAAATCGTACAGTTTAGTGATGTCCATTTAGGAAAAGACTATTCTTTTACAGACTTTAAACGTATTATAACGAAGGTGAATGTATTAAATCCAGACCTTGTAATTTTTACTGGAGATTTAATTGACGATAATAAAACTTTTACAGAAGTAGAGAAAGTGATAGAGCTCCTTGAAATGGTAGAGTCAACCTATGGGAATTATGCTGTGTATGGTAATCATGATCATGGTGGGAATGGAACAAGGCGTTATGCTAAAATCATGAAAGAAAGTGGATTTCGTTTATTAGTCAATGAAAATGAAACCATTACCTTAAAAAATGGAGAAAAGATTAATGTAATAGGGATAGATGATATTGTACTAAGTCGCCCTGACTTTGAGGCAGCCTTTAAAGGGATAGAAACTAAGGGCTATAAGCTCTTTATATCTCATGCACCAGATGTAGTAGACCGTTTACCAAGTGAAGGAGTTGTTGACTTACAACTATCAGGACATAGTCATGGGGGGCAAGTTAGACTGCCTATAGTAGGGGCACCTTTTACAGTACCCTATGGAAGAAAATATATAAAAGGACTTTATGAGGTATCAGAGCGTGAAGGAATGCTTTTATATGTAAATTCTGGTATAGGCACAAGTCAATTACCTTATCGGTTTTTAAACCCACCAGAAATCACACTCTTCTTAATTGAATCAATAAGAGAATGATGAATTAAAAAGATATAAATAAGAGACAGATAGAGATTAAAAAATACCATATTGACATATAAATATAGAGGACAACTGTGTTAAGCAAAAGGAGGTAGCTAAAATTGAAAACAGTAAAAAAACTCATGACTTATTTCATGGTTGGTATTCTATTATTAGGACAGGTTAAGGGCATCTATGCGAAGGAGAATTTTGTAGTCTGCATTGATCCTGGGCATCAAGCTAAAGGAGACCCAAGAGGAGAACCTGTTGCACCAGGTTCAGGGGCACGTAAAGCAAGAGTTGCATCAGGAACAGTAGGTGTGGCAACTAAAAAGCCAGAGTATGCTGTGAATATGGAAGTTGGACTTATTTTAAAAGAACTACTAGAACAAAAGGGTTATAAGGTTGTGATGACAAGAGAGAGTAATGACGTGAATATCTCTAATGTTGAGAGAGCTGAAGTAGCCAATAAAGCAAAAGCGGACATGACCATTAGATTGCATTGTGATAGTATTGGAAATAGTGGTAAGACAGGTTCAGTGCTCATTGTACCTTCTAAGACAGGTAAATATACAGCAGGTATTTATCCAGCAAGTTATAAGTATGCAGAATGTTTAAAGAAGGCTTTACAAGATTCTGGTGTGAAAGTCAATGGTATTTTTGAAAGAAGTGATATGACAGGATTTAATTGGTCCAAAGTTCCTGTAGTTATTTTTGAAATGGGCTTTATGAGTAACTGGAATGAAGACCGTATGCTTTCTGATAAAGCTTATCAAACGAAACTGATGCAAGCTGTTGCAACAGCTCTTGATGCTTATAATGAAGGCTTAAGTGAATAAAGTGAAAAATAACCGATTTCTATGAGTTAGAAAATCGGTTATTTTTATAGGTGTCATTAATAATAAACATGAATTAGGTGGAATCGAATACCTTTATCGCTCCAGCCCAAATCATAAGGAACCAGTAAGCGGTCTGTATTATGACAAGTTACAAGTGGATAACCTTTTGAGTCTAAGCCAGTGACAGTAGAAATATGCGTGATTTTTCCTTTCTTTTCGTAAGCCACAAAATCACCAGGACGCATATTGTAAGCACTCTTATAGATTTGTTGATAAGTACCTTTAGCAATATAACTCCCTTTATGGCTTCCTACAATATAATTTTTAAAGCCTTGTGCATTCACCCAAGCCTTTGTACCTTCTCTACTACTATAATTCCAAGTTCCATTTTTCTTAAAACCAGCCCCTTCATGAAGGATTTGAGAAGCGAAATTAGCACAATCTCCTCCATCAGGATTAAAGTTTTTATAAGCTTTATTATATTTAAAATTAAATTCAGGATTAGGATTGACACCGCAGTATTGATGTGCATAATGAATGGCTTTTTGAGTACGTTCACTTGGGGTATATTCTGGTGACTTATGATTTAAGATAAAGTTTTTCATTTCATCAGTCTTTAAGTCATCTAGGTGCAAGGAGTCAGCAAAAGGATCTGTATACCATTCTTTGGTGATGATATAGCGATCTCCATCTTTTTTTAAATTAATATAGTGAGAAGTTCCTAAGTAAAAGGTATTTGGTACATCAGGTGTGTCAAGGTAGCTATAAGTAAAGGCTGTTGCATTAAAGCAAAGAATGCCAAAAAGTCCAGGTTCTTTTTCTTTAACCTTACGTACTTTAATAGTAGATTCAATCCTATCAAACTTAACGGCTTGTTTATCACACCAGTTTTTAAGATATTTGATTTTCTGAGCCTCACTTTCATAAGCCCAACGACTGACATTAATATCCATATTATAAGATGCTTTTAAACTTTCATCATCTAGGTTTTTGATACACTCATTACGGTTTTGAATGATTGCTTTTAAAATAGGTTCAAAACTTTCTTTGAGTTCATCCTCGGTTGGTTTATTAGGGGAAGGGGCTTCCTCACCTGTTGTTTTAGTAACCTCATGACCAATGACATATTCAGCAATAGAAGTATCTGCAAGAATCATAGTAGGATATAAAAGCTGTAGTATCATACAAAATAAAAATATGGTAAAAAGATTCCTATTTTTCATTTTTTTCATACCTTTCCAATGGATTTTTCGCTATAATATAGTTTGTACCAATCAAAAATATTTATAAATGGAAGTTTTTGACCAATAAATAAAATCAAAGTGAGGAGTAGAAGGGGAAAAGAGATGGAGACAATTAGTATCATATTGCCTATTTATAATGTAGAAAAATATTTAGCGCATTGCCTAGATAGTTTACTGGCTCAGACTTATACCAATCTAGAGATTATTTTAGTAAATGATGGCTCTAAAGATAATAGTTTAGAAATCTGTAAATCTTATGCAAAAAAAGATTCAAGATTTGTAGTAATAGATCAAGCCAATCAAGGGGTTTCCATTGCAAGAAATACAGGGGTTGAAGCGGCTACAGGTGAGTATATTGCTTTTATGGATCCAGATGACTGGATGGAGCCAGAAATGTATGCTTCCATGTTGGCTCAAATTAAAAAGTACGAAAGTCCAATTTGCCTTTGTAATTATTATAAAGATACAAAACTAAGAAGTCACCCCAAGCTCTTTCGATTTGATAAGGAAGTGCTTCAGAAAGATGAAATCATTGAAGAACTTGTTAATAACATGATTGGGATGCCTGATTTACTACCTAAATATGTGTATGTGATGGGCAGTGTTTGGCGAGGATTATTTAATAGAACGTTTCTTAATGAAAATGAATTGCGGTTTGTACCTAAATTAACCATTATGGAAGATTTAGTTTTTATGGTTCAAGCACTACTTAAATGTTCTCAAGTAGCCATTGACCAAGGTGTATGGTATCACTATGTTCAACGTGGCACTTCAGCATTACATTCTTATAATGGGCACTTATGGGAGGACCAATTAGTGGTCTATCAACTTTTGGAGAAAAGCATTAAAGAAGCTCACCTAGAGTCTTTAGAGATGCGCAATCGCCTAGATATGCGTTATATAGGGATGTTTTTAATGGCCATTAAAAATGAAGCTTACATAAAAAAAGATGGTGATTTAAAGGATACACTTTCTAATATCAAAGACCTTTTTAAGGATGAAACGTTAAAAGGTGTCCTAGAGCGTGTGAAGCCCATTCAAGTAGAAAAAATAATAGAAAAAGAAGAGCAGCTTCTTAAAAAGAGAGGTAAAGTGATTAAACAAGAGAAAAATACATCAAAGGAAAGCCAGTCTTTACAAGAAAAGTAAGGATAGGTATAATGAAGAAAGAATAAGAAAAGGTAAGGTGGAACTATGAGTTTACAACAATTAGCGGATTTGATTTTTCCAGATGTTACTAAAACGCCTGAAGATTATTTAAAAGCATATCCAAAAAGAGAATTAGCCGAAGGGGCTAAGGTGACACGTTATGCACCAAGCCCAACAGGTTTTCAACATATTGGTGGTGTATTTGCAGCTCTTGTTAATGAAAGAATTGCTAAACAAAGTGGTGGTGTATTCTATCTTCGTATAGAAGATACAGATCAAAAAAGAGAAGTAGAAGGTGCTATTGAAGATACCATTGCAACCATGCACAATTTTGGAATGGACTTTGATGAAGGGATGACAGGAGAAAACTCTTTTAAAGGAAACTACGGCCCCTATAAACAAAGTGAACGTGCAGAGATTTATAAAACATTTGCTAAAGATTTAATTCTTAAAGGTTTAGCTTATCCATGCTTTATGACAGCAGAAGAATTAAATGAAATGCGTGAGAAACAAATAGCTAGCAAATTAACACCAGGATGCTATGGAGAATTTGCGATTTATAGATCGTTATC
>JARKVN010000003.1 GCA_029851645.1 Cellulosilyticum sp.
TAAATTCTGATGTAAATGTACGTCGTGTTTTAGGTTGATTAGAATAGGTCATGTTTATGTCTCCTTTGATATAAGTTATATTGTACATAACCTTAAAAAAACTGTCCAGTTAATTGTAACCTATCCAATCCTCTTAATCTGATATATGCAAGCATTATAGCTACCTCCTTATTTTAGTTAATAAAAAATCCACTTTAGTATACCAGTGGATATATCTTAAATATAGTTATATAATATTATATTTAGGAGTTGTATCTATTATTTTTAATTTATTAATCATTCTATATAAATTTATCATAAATCTAACTCCTTTCTTGTTTTATTAAATTTAATAGTAACATAAATAATATTCACTGTAAAGTATATCGAAGTTCACAATATATAACAATTGCGAACTACATTATATAACTTGTTAAATAATATTTCAATCAATACACAGTTCTGTCAATAATTTCTTAGCTTTAAGCTAATTCAATATATCTATTTCTAATAGTATTTATAGTTATGCAAGTTTCTTTAGTTGCTACATTAACTAACATATCCTTAATTCTATCGCTCTTTTTATTCTTCTTGCTTAATTGCAAGAATTTAAACCAAGCCAAGTAATTCGAAATGTATTTAGTAGAGACTCCATTAAAGTGCATTAACCATCTCTTAAATCCACTATGAAGAGAATTTACATGTTGTAAGTGATAAACACTATCTATCATAGATTTGCCTCTAGGAACTCGTTTTAATTCAACATTTAGGTCTTTATTTATACTTAAATAAGATTTGTGGCTATCGACTACGAAAGTAACATCTTCTCCTATTTTTCCATCAAAAAATCTAATAATATCATTAGTTGTAATTCTACCATTACAAACCGCTCCCATTACTATATTTCCTTTACGGTCAACACCAGTTTCAATGCAAATTTGGTCGTTAGAAATACCTCTTTTTTTCTTATCCTTTTTTCCCTTACCTCTTTTTCTAGGTTCTCTAGGCATCTTAAAAGTAGTACTTTTTGAATGATTACCTTTATATGATTCACGAATAAAAACTTCGTCTACTTCTACAATACCTTCAACCATATCATTTTTTAATGATAGATTAATAACATCTAAAATCCTATGTCTCATATAAAAAGATGTTTTAACTCCAACTCCAATTTCAGTTGCACATTGTCTTATAGAAAGTCCTAATATCATTAATTCACAGTATTTAAGCCATTTATCTAATCCTAAGTTAGTACTAGAGAAAGGAGACATAGTAAACTCATCAAAAGTACAACGACACCTTTTACAAATATATCTTTGTCTACCTCTAGTCTTACCATTTTTATTAACATCCTTACATTGACATTTAGGACATTCGTATCCCTTAGAAAATCTACTTTCCTTAATATTATCCTCTATTTCATCAGAACTAAATAAAGCACTTAAAACTCCTTGTGCTACTGAAATTAAGTCTCTAAGTTCATCTTTATTCAAATTTTTAACTATGGCTTTTATATCTGCTTTTTTCATAATATAAGTAATCCTTTCTATATAATATGGCGAAGTATAGTTGATACCTATATTATAACCTATTTTCTGTATAATTAATCACACAATTGTCTAACATAGCCTAAAATTAAAAGGGTTATAGCCATCAGGTTATAGCCCTTTTAATTTTATGTCAGTAAACTCATGTTTGTTTCAGTACAAAATAGTCCATATTAATGTAACGTATATGATTGTATTTAAAATCCGCCTTTTAGGCATAAAAATAAAGGGTAGTCTTAAGGCTTACCCTTTATTGTAACTGTCCATATGTTACTACACTCATAAATACTCCTATACCTAGTATTAAGTAAAGTACTACTACCACTAGTGATAAAATAAACGCTGCTAATCCAGCTCTATTCCATGTAGCTTGTACTTTTTTAAATTCATCTACTGATGAATAATCTCCCTTTTTCCAAGCCCATTCATTCCCCTTAATTCCACAAACAAATATCCATACAATATTAAAAATTGGAATTAAACATAGTAAGGGTAAATAACTTTTATTCCCTATCCCCCATAATATATTGAACATAAATGCTCCCCAGTTCCATCCTTTTACTTCTTTAGGACATGCAACCTCATAAATTTGTCTTGAATCCTCCATTTTCTGAGTCCCCTTCTACACATTTTCTTCATGATATTATCAAAATTTTAAATATTAGTCAATAATTATTATAAAATTTAAATATACATATCATTGTTTGACAAAAACTATATATGTGTTAAAAAGGGATAGCTAAGAATCTTTCTTATCTATCCCTTTTTATTATGTATTCATTTTAAACACTATATACGATAATTTCATTGTCCTCATAATCATATTTTGCAATTAATGAACCATCTTTGGTATAAACTTGTCCTAAAATCTCGTAGTTTGTTTCATCACTTATTTCTCTTGCAATGTCCCTTAGATAACTTCTTAATTCTTTATCATTATCTGTTCCAGTGTTTTTATTCCAAGCGCCCTTCATTTCATCTGTTAATGACAGGTAGAGTTTATAAGTAACACGCTCTCTGCTATCATCTACACTGGCATCTACCTTTGTAACCTCGATACGCCCTGAATAACCATTAATTCTAACACTTGTTGTATCCTCTACAATATCAATAATTTCTGATCTTGTGATATCCTCATAACTGGATGAATTAGAAAAACTAATAACATCCCTCTTAGAATAAGAGAAGCTATATGGAGTCTTTATGCTATTTCTATATTGAACTCTTCCCTCTATTACAATATCTTCATGATAAGCTCTAATGGTTTCACAAACTTCTTCTAAAAATTCCTTCACTTTTTTAGAAGATAAATTGTTAAATGCTTTATTTTCTGAACTACTATCATAGGATATGATTACTTTTATTTTGCCAGATGATAAGCTTAATGAGAAATCAAAATCAATATCATCAAAGTAAAGACTATACTCACTTTCTAATACTTTTCGAGTAGCAACTAAGTCACTTGATAAAATATTGGTTCCTGTTGTTGCTGAGATGTTGTTCCCCGAAGTACTTGTAATGATGCCTTGCTCTAACCTATATTTTTCTAATTCCTTCTTTAGAGATGCAATTTCATCATTTTTTGCTTGAAGTTCTGCTTGCATACTCATATTAGAATTTAAAACATTCCCACTGACTCTTAACGTTTGTGTTCTTGTATCCCAGTTTGATGTAAGCCCTAAAAGCTGAAACAAAGAATTTGCTGGCATATAAGCTGCTCCATCAATTGTTACCATTTGTGAACTTAGCCCTTGATAAACCCCGTTATAGTAAAAATTAGCTCCTCCATACTGTACTTGTTTGGACTTATAATACCCTGCAGCCTGCATGGGTATAGAACATAACAAGACACATAAAGTAGTAATTAATATTTTTTTTCTTCTGCCCATGACTTCCTCCTTTGATTTTATGTTATCACATACTGTATAGATAGTTTAACATACATCCTCTTTCTCTTCTATCTTTTCTTAACCGATCTTTTTGTTTTGCCTCTTTTTTGCCACCATCTCCTTACCTTCCCTATAAACTGCTTTAAGAATTATCCTTCTTAGTTTGATATACCTATATTTATATCGGTATTTTTGGTTACAAACTGTATCATTCTGACATGATACTTTATTTTTCTATGCATAGAGTTGAATTTTCATTCCCATTAAGATATATTTAATTCAAGTTCATCTCATTCATATGAACAATTAGATTAGAGATAGGGTGAAAATAACCGTAATGGAATTTAGAAAAGCAGTTCAAACAGATATTAAGACAATTATGAATATTATTAAGCAAGCACAGGCTTACTTTAAAGACCAAGGCATTGACCAATGGCAAAATCATTATCCTAATAGAGATACCATCCATCAAGATATCACAAATGGCAATAGTTACATCCTACTACAAAATCATCAGATTGTTGCAACTTCTGCTATTTCTTTTGATGAAGAAAGTACCTATCGCTCCATCTATGAGGGAAGTTGGATAACCTCTAGTGATTATGCCGTTGTTCATCGAATTGCTGTTGACAATAACTACAAAGGCCTGGGACTGGCTTCTGAAATACTTAGACAAGTTGAACTTTTATGCCTTAACAAAGCAGTTCATAGTATCAGAATAGATACTCACAAACAAAATCTCTCTATGCAAAAACTTCTTCATAAAAACCATTTTAAGTACTGTGGCATCATTTACTTAGAAGATGGTAGCCCAAGAATCGCCTTTGAAAAAGTTTTATAAAATCAAACACTTCTCTTAAGCTCGATGCTAAAGAGAAGTGTTTGATTTTTAGTTTGCTTTTTTGTTAAAAATTAAATACGCTTAATAAATCTAATTGATTGGATTCTGTTAAATCACCTAAAATCCCTAGCTCAGACATCTTATCTGTTACAGTTTTACTTACTTTGGCACGGTTTCTAAAGTCTTCTTTAGACATAAAAGGCCCATCTTTTACCGCAGCAACAATAGCTTCTGCTGCTTTTTCACCTAATCCATCAATCGCACTTAAAGCTGGCATAATTTTCCCATCAAAGATTTGAAAATGCTTATCATCTACCTTCTCCAAATCAATTGGCATAAATTCTAAGCCTCTGGCATACATTTCCTGAACAATTCTCATATCCTTTAGGACATCCTGTTCTTTGGCTGTTTGATACTCTTTGCCTTTCATAGATAATTCTTTCATGTGGTACTCTAGTCTCTCTTTACCTTGGCACATGAGTTCATAAGAAAAGGCTGAAGCACGAATACTAAAGTAAGCTGTATAATAAGCTAGTGGATAGAAAATTTTATACCAGGCAATACGCCATGCCATCATAACGTAAGCTGCTGCATGTGCTTTAGGGAACATGTACTTAATCTTATTGCATGACCAAATGTACCACTCTGGCACATCATGTGCTAACATTTCTTCCTCCCATTCGGGCTTTAGGCCTTTTCCTTTACGCACATTTTCCATAATGGTAAAAGATAGTCCCTTCTCCATCCCTTGATTAATTAAATAAGTCATAATATCATCACGTGTACAAATCACTGAAGAAATGGTTCCTTTCCCTTCTTCAATAAGGGTTTGAGCATTACCAAGCCATACGTCTGTTCCATGAGATAATCCAGAAATACGCACAAGGTCTGAAAAGCTTTGAGGCTTTGCATCTAATACCATTTGAATAACGAAATCTGTCCCAAATTCTGGAACACCCAAGCAGCCTAGTTTAATCCCACCAATATCTTCTGGCTGAATGCCTAAAGCCTTTGTACTATGAAAAAGTGACATCACATCTTTATCATCTAATTTAATTGTTTTCGCATCAATCCCTGTAATATCTTCAAGTCGACGAATAATGGTCGGATCATCATGCCCTAGAATATCTAACTTAAGAAGATTATGGTCAATAGAGTGGTATTCAAAATGAGTTGTAATAATGGGTGTTGTCATATCATTAGCAGGATGTTGAATCGCTGTAAATTCGTAAATTTCTCTATCATGAGGCACAACAACAATACCTCCTGGATGCTGGCCAGTTGTTCGTTTAACCCCTGTACATCCTTCAGCAATACGCTTCATTTCTGCACGTCTTTTATGAATATGCCGCTCTTCAAAGTATTTATACACATATGCAAATGCTGTTTTTTCTGCAAGCGTACCAATTGTCCCTGCTCTAAAGGCTTTCCCTTCACCAAAAATCACTTCTACATACTTATGAGATTTAGCTTGATAATCCCCTGAGAAATTTAAATCGATATCTGGTTCTTTATCTCCTTTAAATCCAAGGAAAGTTTCAAAAGGAATATCATGTCCTTCTTTTCTCATAGGCGCACCACATTTTGGACATTTGGCATCAGGCATATCACACCCTGATCTTCCTGCATAGGCTTTAACTTCTGGTGAATCAAAGTCTGTAAAATAGCATTCTGGACAAATATAATGAGGTGGTAATGGATTGACTTCTGTAATCCCTGACATGGTTGCCGCAAAAGACGAACCTACCGATCCCCGAGAGCCCACTAAGTACCCATGATCATTAGAATCCCATACAAGTTTTTGTGCAATAATATACATTACCGCAAATCCATTACTAATAATAGAGTTTAATTCCCTTTCAAGACGCTCTACTACAACAGGATGTAAATCTGGTCCATAAATTTCATGTGCCTTATCATAACAAATTTTAGTTAGTGTAGCATCTGAATCTGGAATTTCCGGAGGGCATTTAGAAGGATGGACAGGTGAAATTTTCTCAATTTGGTCATTAATAAGGTTGGTATTAGTAATCACCACTTCCTTCGCTTTTTTAGCACCTAAATAAGCGAATTCTTCTAACATTTCATCTGTCGTTCTAAAATAAAGGGGCGGCTGATCATCTGCATCTTTAAATCCTTTACCTGCCATAATAATTCGACGATAAATCTCATCTTCAGGATCTAAGAAATGCACATCACAAGTTGCAACAACGGGTTTATTATAGCTCTCTCCTAATGTCACAATACGCTTGTTATAGTCTTGTAAATCTTCTACAGTTTGCGCTGCATATTTATCACTACTTATCATAAAGCTATTATTATCAATAGGTTGAATCTCTAGGTAATCATAAAACTGTACAATACGGGCAAGTTCTGCCTCTTCCTTCTCACGAACAACTGCTTGATAAACTTCTCCGGCCTCACAAGCTGAACCAATAATGAGTCCTTCACGATATTTTTGAATGAGACTTTTAGGCATACGTGGCCTACGATTAAAATACTCTAGATGAGACGCAGACACTAAGCGATTTAAGTTAACCCGCCCTTCATTGTTTTTAACTAAAATAATACCATGATAACTTGGAAGTTTTTTAATATACTCTGTTGAAACTTCCGCTAGCTTTTTAAGTTCATCTAAATAATGGATGTTTTTATCTGCTAACATTTCAATAAACTTCACAAAGATTTCTCCTGTGCAAGTAGCGTCATCTACAGCACGGTGATGATTTTCTAAGTTAACACCTAAGTGCTTTGCTACATTATTTAGCTTATAGTTTCCTAGTTGTGGCATCAGCACACGAGCCATAGCTACTGTATCTAAAATGGTGGGGTTAATAACATACCCTAACTGCTCTGCATTACTAAAGATAAAGCTCATATCAAAGTCTGCATTATGAGCTACCATGACACTTCCTTCGCAAAACTCTAAAAACCTAGGCAGAATCACATCAATCGTCTCAGCTTCCATAACCATTCTGTCATTAATCCCTGTCAGCTTTTCAATTTGGTAAGGAATAGGCACCTGAGGATTCACAAACTCACTAAATTGGTCTACTATTTTTCCTTCAACTACTTTTACTGCACCAATTTCAATGATTCGATTATGCTTCGGGCTAAAACCTGTGGTTTCTATATCAAAAACAACATAACTTTCTTGTAAACTTTGGTTATGTGAATGAATGACCATTTCTTTTAAATCATCTACAAAATAGGCTTCCACACCATAAATCACTTTAAAAGGCTCGTCCTTTGAAATACAATGGTTAGCAATAGGAAATGCTTGCAGACACCCATGATCCGTAATGGCTACAGCCGGCATGCCCCAAGACTTAGCCCGCTCAATCATCTTCTTTATATCTACCACACTGTCCATGTCACTCATCATCGTATGAAGGTGAAGCTCTACTCGTTTTTCTTCACTTGTATCCATACGTTTTTCTGTAAAATCATAACCAGGTTTAATCCCTTTCACAGAGGTAATACCAATTTCTTTATCAAATTTATCAAAAAGTGCCATCCCTTTCACTTTATAGAAATTGCCTTTTTTGAGTTTAGCTAGTACATCCCCTAATTCTTCATTAGGCACAAAGATTTTTACAGTAATCGTATCCGTAAAATCCGTCATATCAAACATAACAATCGTCTTTTCCATACGAATTTCACGCATTTCAATATTAAGGAGTTTACCATGAATCACCACTTCTCCCACTTCATCAGTAAGTTCTTCAATGCGGCTTATTTCACCCTCACACTCTCTTCCATAAAAGACATCTGGATCTAGAGGTGCTGCTTTACGGCGCATTTTAGGAGGTGCTTCCTTCCATTCTTTTGTTTCTTTATGCTCTTTTACTTCTTTATTTTCATCACGAGAAGAAAGGATTTCTTTGGCTTGTGGTAATTCCACTTTTTCCTTTACCCCTTCACTTTCTAAAGGAGCAACTGCTGTCAGAATATGAGATACCTCTCGTTTTAACTTATTTTCATTTTCTAATGTATAAGCCTGTGGATTTTCACTATTGTAAAATTCAAAGTGGACTAGTACCTCTAAACCAAATCGTTCTTTATAAGCTTTTTCAATAAATCCCTTAATAGGTTCTGTTTTCTTTCTAGCTACAAAACTATTTTCAAGCTCAATCGTAATTTGCTGATTTAAAACTCTCCAAGTCCTTCCCTTTAAAAGAGCATAGGTCATCTCACTTTCTTCTTCAATCTCAGATAATAAATTTGCCCTATACCTTTCAGTAATATAAGAAAGGGTATAAGCTTCTGTTAGCTCATAAACCTCCTTAAAATGAATCTCTAAAGGGCTATTTCTAAAAAGTTGTTCTTTTATAGAACGAATCATTTTAAGAATGGCTGGACGTGGAAGTAGTTCCCTACTGACTAAATGAATCCATAGCTTTTGATGATATTCTTCTAAAACAACCTTCGAAACCTTTACGGGTTCAAATAAATGTCTTAACCTATCCTCTATCTTTAACTCTGTGAATACCTCAAAATAAGACCTATGTTCTATTTCCATATTTGAGCTCACCTACCTTCCTTACTTTTATTGTTTCTTTTAAATAACACTTTAAAATTTGTTCTTGTCTTTCACGTGTTGATGCCTTAACATCTATTAGGCAACCTACTATTATAATCATGCCACAAGTTATATAAAAAGCATTCATCAAGGCAATCAGCACGCCAAAATAGAAAAAAGAAGCTACCATAGGAGTTTTTCCTAAATCTATTAAATACTGAGCGATTAATTTAATAAAATCTGTTAGCACAAAATATAGAAGAACTAGTCCACTTGTTGCTAAAATGGCTTTTAGATAGCCCCCTTTTGCAAAAGGCCATAAACAATAGCAACATAAAATACCTCCTATTGCATAATATATAACTTTCTTAGAATGATAGTGGTAAGGGGCTAATACCTTGAAATCATGTATCATGCGGTATTTATCCAAAGCCTCTCCTCGTAATAGTCTCATATGATGCCCTAGCATTAATCCGCCTACATAAGCCATCATTACTGATGCAATGGGAACGGATGCAATACTGATATAAAAAATGATTTGAAACATTTCCTCTGTTCCATCCGGTAAAAAACGGTAAAATATCTCATCTAATCCTGCTGTATCTAACAAGCTATATCCAACAAATTGAGCTGTTAAAGCATCCAAAATTAACAAAAATACACATCCTATTAAGCTTGCTATCATTAAGTCATCTCGAAAACCACCTTTTCTTTGTATCAGCCCTCCACATAAGAACCCAAAGCCTAATGCCTGTCCTATGTAAATGGCACTTACCACATTGCCAAAGCAAAATATACTCAATATAACTGTATTCATGCCTGCTAAAAAACCTATTTTACGTCCACATCTTGCATAAATGACAGTCATGATAACAGGCAAAAGTAATTCCACATACAAACTATATCCGATGCCTGTTGGCAATAAAATAAGGCCTAGCACAATTTGTAAAGCTGAAAGCAAGGCCCCTTCAGTTAATTTTCTAGTTTCCACTTAAGTCTCCCCTTTATCTACTTTTCTCTATTATAAAGCGATTACTCTTTTTTTTAAAGGTGCCTTAACTTCTAATTCATAAATAAAAGCCTTAAAATACTCATTAAGTACTTCAAGGCTTTTATCTTAACCTATTCAATAAATTGATTATCAAGTGTGGTATGTTCACTATCCTCATTTAATTTAAAGTAAATCTCATAAATATCTCTTGTAAACAAGGTCGTATAACTTCCTAGTCCATCTGTTCCATACATGGAAGTAACCACTGCAATCTCTGGCTTTTCATAAGGTGCAAAAGAATTGACCCAACTATTTTCATAGTTACTTTCTTGTGCCGTCCCTGTTTTTAAAGCAACTTGGATTGGAAACTCTTTAAAATCTTTAGTAGCTGTTCCTGATGCACCTGTTGTAACAGCTAACATCCCTTTATGAATGGTTTCAATAGTGGATGGCTTTAAATCTAATGTATTAAATACAGTTAGTTCTTTACTCCTATAGTGCCCACTTTCTTTATGGTCTTTAATTCCATTAATAATGGTTAAATCATAAACATATTGGCCATTCGCTAAAGCGGCTGTATAGCGAGCGAGTTGAACAGGCGTGAAGGCATTTTTCCCTTGACCAATTGCTGTATGAATATTAAGTGAAGTTGTCCATTCCATCTCTACATCTTGAAAAGTTTCATCTAAATAAACATTTATAATACGATCTAATACCTTATCAATCATAATCGTATCATAATCAAAAGTGCCTTCTTCAAGTGCGCTAATGCGTCTTCTAAGTTCAGCACAAACAGATTTCATATTTTCATCTTGTTCATACTCACTTAATGTCGCCTTATAACCTTCTAAAAAAGCATTTTCTAAAACACCATTTGGTATTTTATCTAAAGTTTTTTGGATGGTTTTATGTGTCCCAGGTTGTACTAAATCTTTTAGAAACATTAGTAATGCCTGTTTGGTGCGATATTTTAAACTTAAAGAAGTGTCTCCTGACATAACTGTTTCTGAAATTGACTTAGCTGCCTTACTCACTCCATCTGCTAATTCTTCATTAAAATCATCCAAAATTTTATCATAAATCGTTCTTAAGTTATCACTTAAAGCAATACCTAAGTCTGTATCAATACTTTTCTTAATATAAGGGCGGCTTAAATAGTCAATCTGACCTTCTAAAGTTGTTGCATTTTTATTACCTAAAGTGTAAAAGCCTAGACTTAAATATTCCAAAATATTATTATAAAGGGCTTCTTTCTTTTCTTCCTTTAGGTTACGAATACCGTTTAGTGCACGAGAAGCTTGTGTTGTTACAGAGTTTGTTGGATTGGAAATATTAGGTGCTGTCTCTTCTAACTCAATACCAGTTCTTACACCTAGCCCAAACATTTCTGCATAACTACTTAACATATGAATACCACCATATGGTGCGCCAAATTTTTGTCCTAAGCGATAAGCCACTTCATTAAAGTAATAGTTACAAGAAACCTCCAAAGCACCTATAATATGTTTTTTTCCATGTCCATGCCCTGTATTCGTGTAAATCCAACAATTCAAATAAGGGGAACCTGCTTTTGTATATTGACCTGTATCGTCAATCAGTGTTTCTGGTGTAATCACCTCTTCTTCAAGCCCCGCTATTCCAGTAATCATCTTAAATGTGGAACCTGGTGCTTTGGCTGTCTTAAGGGCACGATTAATCTCTATATTTCTGTTATCCACCCCATCATGTAGCTTCGTATAAATGGAGTTAAAGTTTTGTGTGAACTCATTATTATCATAAGAAGGATAGCTAACAAGTGTCAAAGTCTGACCTGTATTAGGGTCTACTACAACAGCTGTTCCACTACTTGGCGTAATGTCTGTTTGGTCTGGCTTTAGCCCCCCACTTTCTAACTGTCCAATTAATAAGCTATTAAGATTATAGTTTCCATTTTTGATACTATTCATTTGCTCTTCACTCAGTCTAAGGCTACCTTGTTCTCCAAAAGCAAGTAATAGCTCCCGATCTGTAATTAGAACCTCTTCACTATCTAGCATATTCGCAAAATGTTTTTTTAGTGTGAGCTGAGTCCTCTCCTCTTCAGGTAAATGCTGCTCTGCCTCTTCTAACCTTGTTTCTTCTTCTTGATATGACGCAAGTACTTTATTATAAAGCTGCCTTTGTGTTTGCTTTTCATCTGCTGCGCTCATTACTTTTAAATCTAATTGATTATTTTTTGCCATAGAAATGAGAATTTCTCTTCCTGTTAAAGGTGTTGTTTTGGAATTTCCTTTTAACCTAGCAACAATGGCTTCACTCAGCCTTTTTTCTAAAGCATTATAGGTCTCTACTTGTAGGTTAGCATCCACCGTTAAATAAACATCATTTCCTGCGGTAGCTTCTTGGCTTTCTAAAACAAATACGGTACGCCCAACATTATCAACTTGAATAACTTTGCTTCCCTTTTGTCCACGCAGTTCAGATTCCATTTGACTTTCTACACCAACCTGACCCACAATATCATCCTGCTCATAACCTTCTGATTGTAAGTCTTGATATTGACCTTCTGTAATCTGTCTTGTATAACCTAATAGATTTCCAAAGGCTTTTCCATAAGTGTAGTAACGTTGAGACTCTACTTCTGAAATAATACTAGCAAATTCATTTTGATTTTCTGCTATAGCAGCTAATGACTTCATGGATACGTTTTGCGCTATGGTAACTTGCTTATACCTTTGATAAGTCGTTTGCCTAATCTCCAGTCTCATCGCGATAATCTTTCTAGCCTCTTCATCACTAAAACTCTCGTCTATATCAAAAACCTTATCTCCACGTAAATAGGCTATAAGCTCTGGTGCAGAATAACCATAAATGATTTCCTTATGATCATTATTGTTATAAGGTACATAATTTGTAATAAATCGTCTAACCCCTTGTGTATCTTCCGTAAAAACAAAAGGTGTTGTTTTAGAAATTGGCATATTATCAATATATGCATCACCATTTTCCTCTAACAACTTTGCTACATTTAGCAGAATGCGATCTCGTTTCTCTTCTTCTAAAGTAACTTGTGGATCATATTTTAGAACATACACTGCTTTATTCGTTGCAAGTGGCTTCCCATATCGGTCATAGATAACACCTCGTATTGCTGGAATTTCTACTTCTTTTTGTACTGTTGCACGTAGTTCTTCAGCATATATATTGTGTTCAATAATTTGTAATTTATAAAACTGGCAAATAATTATAAAAAATATGATACTTACTCCAGCTGAAAATATAAATAATCTATCAGTTAAAAATTTCCTTTTTTTCGGATGAATTGGTTTAGGTTTCATGTTTAATTATTTGATATACTCCTTATAGTCCTTTTCATACACACTATGCCTCTAAAAATACCTTCATATCACATAGCAGTAATATGTTTATTTTAACTGATTCTACTTTGACTCTCAAGTTTTTTCTTGAATAGACAATAAAAATAAGGCAAGGATTTACATCTTTTTCAAGCTCAATCCTCACCTTATTTTATCCTATCTTAAAACTCCCTCTGCTTACAACCGACTTCCATTATCTACCCATTCCTTAGCATGAATCACATCCTCTTTAGATGGAGTCGTTACTTTTGTATTTTGGGTAACACATTGTTCGTCTGCAAGTGGAAAAGTATTTTGATTATTACGCAAGTCCATTTGGTTAAGTCGTTTATTATTGGTTCCTGTTAAAGCTACTTCTTTATTTTTAATCATCACTCTACTCCTTATACATTTATGGTGACTTTCTAGGTTGTTTTCCTATATTCACAGGCTCTACCTCTGGTGTAATTGCAACAGAAGTATAGTTATGATGCGCCATCCAGTTTAGAAAAAGCTTCATCGTTTGTGTAACATATTTAATATCATGAAATAATATGACCTTGGGTTCGTTTTGACTTTGAGCAATCATTTTGGTTGTATAATAGAAAGTTTTTTCTGGTGATTTAAAAGACCAGTCCCTTGAATCAATATTCCAGTCCCAAATGACATAGTGCCCGTTTAATAGCGCTTGCTTTTGTTCTTTTGTTAGGTAAGGATAACTTCCATAAGGCGTTCTTGCTAGGCAAGTTTTTTCTCCAATAATGGATGACAAAGTTTCATTTGCTTGTTCCATTTCTTTAAGGGGTCCATTCATTCCACTATAAAACGTTCCTTTTTCATGAGATACCCCATGAACCCCCACAGCATGTCCCTCATCAACCATTCGCTTAACAACATCTGGATTACGCTTCATTTCTGCCTCTAGCAAAAAGAACGTTGCCTTCACATCATATTGTGCTAAAAGATCTAGAAGGTCATTTGTATACTCAGAAGGTCCATCATCAAAAGTTAAATACATCACCTTTTTTTCTTCCTTCTTAGAGGTCATTTCCTTTGAATGATTCTCACCTATATGACTTACCTCTTGTGCCATGAATGACATACTGCCTAAACACCCTATTAGTAAACCTAATAAAATAACATACTTTATCGTTTTTTTTCATGCTGTTCACCTAATTTTTCTATATTCATTGCAATGAATCTACAAGGTTATTATGGTTCATTTTATCAATAAAATACATGTAAAATTTATAAAAAATCACCTTTTAAGATAGCTGCATGCCATACATCCATATATTGCCCACTCTTTATAACTTCATGGCGTGCTTTTCCTTCGTACTTTAAACCACATTTTTGCATCACTCGTAATGAGGCCGGATTAATTACCATACACCTTCCTTGAATTCGCTCTAAACCTAATTCCTGAAATGCAAATTTAATGAGAGCACGAACAGCTTCTGTTGCATACCCTTGTCCCCAGTACGCTTCTCCAATAAAGTAAGTTATTTCTCCATGATGATTTTTCCAGTCAATATTAACAATCCCTACATTACCAATATACGTATGATCTTTTTTAAAAATACCGTATTCATAGCCTCTTTTATATAAACGGTTCTTTGTTATAAAGTGAAGCCAAATTTTTAACTGCTCCCTTGGATAAGGATACGGAATATTTAAGGTCGTTCTAAAAATACCTTGACTATTAATCACACGATAAATTGCTGCTTCGTCTCCTTCTTCATAAGGTCTAATATTTAGTCTATTGGTTTTTATCATTGACATACTCCTTTGATATGATGCCTACATAAGCCATTTGATAAGGCATAAGATGAGTAAATGTACAGGATAAAAAACATAAAATAAACCACCTATTTTTTTCTCTGAAATATTTTCAAATTGTTTTACAACTATAAACCCTAGCACAACTATTTCTTGTAATATAAATACCTCTATATGACCTAGATATAAGAAATAGGTCAAAAAGGTATACCCTAACATCAAAGGTAGAATGGTCTCTCTTCCCATTGCCTTTACCCTAATGAAATAACACATCAGTACTAATAAAATTCCATAACTTCCATAGTCAAATCCTAATAAATCTGAAAGAAGTAAAATAAAAATAATCATAAGGATTTCCACCATGTGAAGATTTCTCATTTCCTTCTGGCTCTTTTGTACTTGTGCCAAAATCAGTAGGGCACCTAGAAAAGTAAAACCAACGTTAAAATTTAAACTTGGAAAAGGTTCTCCCAAAGCAAGTGTCTCTACCCACCAATAGGGAAGCTGAGAAATCAGTGAAAAAAAAAGCATCTTTTTTATATATTGAGGCATAGAAGAAGTATAATAAGCCCCTCGTGCGATACCAAAAGCAAAAATTGGCATTGCTAATCGTCCTATCATACGCCATAATATGTGTTGCGGAAAAAACATAAGTCCTATATGGTCTACCAACATGCAAAGTAGTGCAATTGTTTTCATAAATTCTCCTTACATTCTCTAAGATATAAAAATACTAACATCTCTAAGTCTTATTGTCCATTTCATCTTGACAGTTTGCCATCTTATTTTATAGGATAACTTTATAACAACTTTCAGGTAATATTTGGCATAAAATTCGAATTTTTTCTTCATCTTTTAAAATTAATACTTGATATTTATTCCTATTTGTAATAGAATATAATTCATATAATAATTATTATTATAGAGGAGAAAATATATGTTAGAACTTACAGCAATTTTAAAAGAACATGGACTTAAGGTAACTCCTCAACGTTTATCTATCTTTAGGATGCTACGTAATACAAACTCACATCCAAATGCAGAAGCTATTTATAAGGAACTTCAAGAAGAACATCCTACAATGAGTCTTGCAACTGTTTATAAAACTGTTGATACTTTTGTACAATGTGGTTTAATACAACAGCTTAACGTAGGGGAAGATAGTTATCGTTATGATGCAGACACTTCTGACCATTCACATATTAAATGTACTGTATGTGGTCAAGTATCTGACCTTCCAACACTTTCTCACTTAGAGGCACTTCGCCAAGAAGTTCAAAATTCAACAAACTTCATACTTTCTCATGAACAACTCTACTTCTATGGTACTTGTACCTCTTGCCAAGAAAGTCATTAAAAGACTCATCTTTAAGTTCCAAGCTTAAAGATGAGTCTTTTTTAGTTTTAATCTCTCTGAGCTTCTTGATGGCATCTTTTCACAAATCGCTCAATACGTGTCAGTGCTTCTTTAAGCGCCTCAATGGAGTACGCATAAGAACAACGAATAAAGCCTTCTCCAGAACTTCCAAAGGCTGTTCCTGGAACAACTGCTACCTTTTCTTCTCTTAAAAGTCTTTCACAAAATGCCTCACTCGTCATTCCTGTTGACTTAATACATGGAAAAACATAAAACGCACCCTCTGGTTCAAAACAAGATAGTCCCATTCTCCTAAAATGAGCCACCATTAAACGACGGCGCTGATTATAACTTTCACACATCATAGCAACATCTGTATCTCCATTTTTCATAGCTTCAATTGCTGCATATTGGCTCGTTGAAGGGGCACACATAATAGCAAATTGATGAATTTTTATCATTTCTTTCATAATAGGGGCTGGTCCTAATGCATAACCTAATCTCCATCCCGTCATAGCATAGGCCTTAGAGAAACCACTAATTAAGATGGTACGCTCATACATTCCTTCTATACTTGCAATAGAAACATGTTTTTTCCCATATGTAAGCTCTGCATAAATTTCATCTGAAAGAATCATAATCTTTGTATCTCTAAGCACTTCTGCAATGGCTTCCAAATCATCTTTCTCCATAATAGCTCCTGTTGGATTATTGGGATAAGGTAAAATAAGTACTTTAGTTCTTGGTGTAATCGCCATACGTAATTCATCTGCTGTTAGCTTAAACTGGTTTTCCTCCTTAGTTTCAATAGGTATAGGCGTCCCTCCAGCATAAATCGTACAAGGCTTGTAGGAAACATAACTTGGCTCTGGAATCAGTACCTCATCCCCTTCTCCTACTAACAAACGAAGTGCAATATCAATCGCCTCACTTCCCCCTACGGTTACTAAACTTTGTCCTTTAGGTTCATAAGATAGGTCAAATCTTCTTTTCATATAAGCACAAATTTCTTGCCTTAATTCAAGGAGTCCAGCATTAGCAGAATAGAAAGTCTTTCCTTTTTCTAAGGAGTATATTCCCTCTTCTCTAATATGCCAGGGTGTATCAAAATCTGGCTCCCCTACCCCAAGAGAAATGGCATCCCCCATTTCGTTAACAATATCAAAGAATTTACGAATTCCTGAAGGTGGCACATCTGTTACACGTTTAATCATTAACTCATCATAATTTATCATGGTGAAACCATCATCCTCTCATCTTTTTTCTCCCCTTCAAAAATAACGCCATAATCTTTATATTTTTTTAAAACAAAATGTGTAGCTGTGCTAAGAACAGATTCTAATGGTGCTAGTTTTTGCCCTACAAATAATGCCACTTCTTTCATTGTTTTTCCTTCAATAATGACTGTAAAATCAAATCCTCCTGACATTAAGTAAACAGATTTCACTTCATTATATTGATAAATACGCTCTGCAACTCTATCAAAACCTTCACCTCTTTGTGGTGCTACTTTAACTTCAATAAGGGCAGTTACCACATCATGGTAATCCGTTTGATCCCAATTAATTAGTGTATTATAACCACAAATTACCTGAGTATTTTCTAATTCTGTAAGTGCTGTCTGTACAGTAGCAACATCTTCTCCTATCATTTCAGCGATATCACTTGCTGTTAGGCGGCTATTGTTTTCTAGTAATTTTAAAATTTCATTTTTCATCGCTTCATCTCCTCTTATGATATAGCTTTTATTATATATAATTTTTGTACTAATCGCCATAACTATTTTACTTATTGATACCATTCTACGCTATTCTACCTTTTAATCTCTATTAACTGTAGCTCGCTCTATAATACAAAAGGCAACTTCCATTTTGTATATGTTCGTTGCCCTTTCTTTTATACTCTTTATCTAATAAAAGTCTTAGTGTCCACCTAAATACTTTAAGATTTACTCTTAGGATTTGCTACAAGTGCAGCTAAATAGCCAAAAACAATGGCCACTGTAATACCAGATGCTGTAGCTGTTAGACCTCCAGAAAAAGCGCCCATAATGCCCTCACTTTTTACACTTTCCATAACACCCTTTGCTAATGCATAGCCAAAGCCCGAGATAGGAACTGTTGCTCCTGCCCCTGCAAACTCAACAATAGGAGCATATACTCCTATCGCCTGTAATATAGCACCTGCTACTAAAAAAAGTACCATAATTTTACCATTTGTAAGTTTTGTACGGTCTAATAAAATTTGACCAATCACACAAATCAAACCGCCTACTACAAAGCACTTTATATATTGCATCAATAACTCCATGTCTTCGCCTCCTATTTCATTTCAATACATACAGCATGAGCAATACCTGGAATGGTATTTCCTTGTTGTGTACTACCTGGACTCATCAGCGCCCCTGTTGGCACTAATAAAATTTTCTTGAAATGCTTCTTTAATAACTCTTTATAAAAGTAGCCTGTAAAAATAGAAGCACTACATCCACATCCACTTGCCCCACAATTCGTTCCTTGTTTCTCATCATCATACATCATTTTACCACAGTCCATGAGTACACCACTTAAGTCAGTTCCTAATCGTTTCGCAACATCAATGGCAATATCTACCCCACAATTACCTAGATCACCAGTAATAATTGCATCAAAATCACTTGGTTTCTGCCCTGTATCTTCTAAATGTGTTAGAATCGTATCTACTGCAGCTGGTGCCATAGCCGCTCCCATATTAAAGGTATCTGTTACGCCCAAATCAACGATTTTACCAGGTGTAATTGCTGTAATTTGTGGCCCTTCCCCATTTCTTGAAATCAGTACAAATCCGCTGGCTGTGGCCGTCCATGTTTGTGTTTCTGTCCGTTGCCCTGCATATTCCAAAGGAAAACGAAACTGCTTTTCTGCTGCACAGTTATGACTACTTGTTCCTGCAATGACTAAATCTGCCATCCCACCCCCTACAGTTATACTAGCAAGGCACATAGATTCTCCCATTGTAGAACAAGCACCATATAACCCAAAGAACGGAATTTGATAATCCTTTATACCAAAAGTGCTAGCAATCACTTGATTTTGAAGATCCCCTGCAAAAATATATTGG
>JARKVN010000035.1 GCA_029851645.1 Cellulosilyticum sp.
AGAATTAAATGAAAGACTTTTTAATTTGCTAGAGTACTTTTTGTTAAATCAAAATATCTTACTATTTAAGGAGCAAATTTTTGAAAGAATTTGTGGCTATGATAGTGATGCCTCTACTGAAATTGTAGAGGTTTATATGAGCCATCTTAGAAAAAAACTAAGCAGTATGGACTACGGGAAATACTTAAAAACCAAACGGGGGATGGGATATATATTAGAGGATGAGTAGATGAAAAGAAAAGATATTTTTAAGACTACAGGGCGAAAGATTATGCTCATGAGTATGAGTATTGTCATAGGGACATTAATAACTTTTGCGTGGGTTACAGAAATGATTTTTAGTAGGACGCTATTGGACGCAGTAGACCAAAGGTTATACACTCATAAAAATATGGTTTTAAGAGAGGCACATATCACATATGAGGAAGAAAAGGTTGTGGAGGTTGTTTTACCAGCTCCTTTAACGAAAGAGCTGATTAACTATGTTTGGCAAGGAGAAAAATTAGTAAAGGATAGTCCACATCTTTATAAGGGAAGTACAACTTATCCACAGTTTCCTAAAACAAGTAAGATAGGTAGTGGGGAGAATATGGATTATGAAAGGCCTGTTACTATTAAAGATAGCAAATACTATTACCGAGGTATACAATTTATGCTAGATGACTGTAAAGTACAGCTCTTACTAAATATAAATGAAGAATTCCTTTTTATTCTTCAACTAAGAAGAGCTTTACAAATTGCTTTTTGCATACTGGTTTTAGGTGCTTTGATATTGGCTTTTTATTTAGCAAAATGGGCCCTTAGACCACTTTATGAAATGTATCAAAAACAAGCCCGTTTTATACAAGATGCTTCTCATGAGATGAGAACACCACTAGCGGTTATTAGAGGGAAACTGGAACTATTAGCAAGGAAAAATCAGGATTCTATTTATGAACATTTTGATGAGTTATCAGGAATGATGAGTGAGCTTAAGGGAATTGAAAAAATGAATAAAGATTTGCTAATGATTTCTAAAGAGGATATGAAAGGTGTTCTAGAGGTTAAATCACTTAGTTTAAGAAAATTTTTAGATGAAATTGCAGAGCTTTATGGGGAACTTGCAGGTTTTCGTGAAATAGAGTTTACTTATCAAGGAATTCAAGAAGACGTTACTGTGAACTGGGATCAAGATAAGATGAAAAGGTGTATTAACATCTTGCTTGAGAATGCTATTAAATATTCTGAGTCTAATGGACGGGTTATGTTACAAGCTCAAAAGCAGGAGAAAGGAATAAGACTTATTGTATCAGATAAAGGAAGGGGTATTAAGGAAGAAGAAATGCCCTATATCTTTGAACGCTTTTATCGAAGTAATGAAGTAAGAGCCTCAGGAATGGAGGGGAGTGGGATTGGACTGAGTTTACTAAAGTCCTTATGTTATACTATGGGGATTAAAATCAAGGTGGAGTCCAAGTATCAAGAAGGAAGTACATTCATATTAGAAGTGCCTTTAAGAATGACAAAGTGAAATGGATTTAAAATAGAAATACCCCCTATAATTGTTAAATCCCATTCCTTATTTGGAATAACGTTAAATTAACATGGGGATAGGGACAGAGGAATTTCCCAAATACAAAAAAGTATATGCCAATGATATATAGTTTGCTTTGGAACAGGATTATTTATTTGATTAAGATTATGAGCATAATGCGAAGTTTATAAATTACATTCTATAAAACTACTTCAATATTAGTCTTAACTAAGCAAATAGTTAAATAATTTGAGGGAGATAGTACTTCTTAAGGTGGTACTATCTTTTAGAGTTATGTTAGAAATAACTAACAGGTAACATATGCGATTAGTAGTGTGAACCGTATCATAAGTAAATTCCTGCCATCACATTTTTGACGAAGTAAATCCATTAAAGTAGCTTGAAAGTGTTTACGAAGCATAGGATAAGAAATATACTTAAAAGGTCGCCAAACAATAGAATCACTGGAAGCACCATATGAATATGAGAAGTCCATTTGAGGTCACGACCAAAAGTATGGAGAGTGGAAATAAAGGCAGGGACAAAATGCTCTTTTTGGTTGATAAATCAGGTATAGAGGTTTAGAAAAGATAAAAATGCCACCTTCATCATTTTTAGAAGGTGGCATTCTACTATTTTCAGATAAGTTGTTTAAAATTGAGTATTTCCTTAGCTCCTGTTTTAACTTTCAATAACATCTACAAACCTTTTCATAACAGTAGCAACCTGTGCACGTGTTGCTATTCCCTGTGGATCAAGTGTTCCATCTGCTGTACCCAAAAGAATTCCTTTATCTACAACCCACTTCATTGCTTCTTCTGACCACTTAGAAATTTGATTTGCATCTTTAAATTGTATATTTTGTGTTATTGTAGCCTCTGTAACAAGTCCAATGGATTTTGCATATTGGTACAACATAACGGCAAGTTGTTCTCTGGTAACATTGTCATTT
This sequence comes from Cellulosilyticum sp., assembly GCA_029851645.1. Lineage (GTDB taxonomy): Bacteria > Bacillota > Clostridia > Lachnospirales > Cellulosilyticaceae > Cellulosilyticum. The sequence goes on from JARKVN010000035.1 coordinate 2,466, forward strand.
GGTGCAAATTCTGTTTTACTAACACCTGAAGTAATGCCTGTTGCATTTGCCCAAGCAACAGCATTTGCATAAAATGCTCCAGCTTTAACATCTAAAAATGGAATAGAACTTACTTGAGGTGAATCCGCTAATCGATGTAAAACAGTTACAATCATACCGCGTGTCATAGGTGCGTTAACACTAAACTCTGTTTCTGACAACCCATAGAAAAGTCCTTTTTCTATTACAAAGGCAATATCATCTTTAGCCCAGTGATTTGAAACATCTTTAAACTGTGATACATCAACACTTGGTTTAGATTGATTTTCATTCGTATCAGGTTTTATCGTTACAGATTCTTTCTCAGTTTCAGCATTGTTATTATTGTTATTATTGTTATTATTGTTATTGTTATTGTTGTTATTGTTGTTGTTATTGTTATTACTTTCACTAGAAGAAATTACAGTAATCTTAGCTGTTGCAGTAAATCCTCCTTCTTTTGTTGTTACAGTGATTATCGTTTCACCTTTTGAATGGGCAGTGATATTTCCATGCTTGTCTACAGAAACAATAGAAGGATTAGCACTTTTCCAAGTTACATCTTGATGTGTAGCATTATGAGGTTCTACAATTGCTGTTAAAGTATCTTTTCTTCCTTGACGTAATCTTACTTTTTCACGATCTAATTTAACACCTGTGACAGGCACCACTTCTGGTGATAGCTCATCTGTTACTATGACAGTACAGGTTGCAGTTATATTCTTATTACCTAAGGCAATTACTTTAATGTTCACAGTACCTGCTGATTTAGCTGTTACCGTTCCATCAGCTGTAACTGTTGCAATAGCTTCATTTTCACTTTTCCATTCTACATTTTTATTGGTAGCATTGGTTGGTGCTAAAGTTGCTTTTAAAGTATAAGCCTCGCCTTTTGTCAAAGAAAGTTTATTCTTATTTAATGTCACACTTGTAACTTCTATCTCTGTTGGAGGATTACTTCCTTTGGTTACAGTAACTGTCATATTTGTTGTTACACCACTACCATCTCTAGCTGTAGCTGTAATAGTTGAAGTACCTGCTGATTTTGCAATAATTGTACCTGTTTCTGTTACTTCAGCTACGTCTGGATTACTGCTTGTCCATAGTATGCTTTTATCTGAAGCATTAATTGGTGCAATAGTTGGTACAATCATTTTTCTTTGCCCTTGTTCAAGTGTTAAATTATTTGCTTGAATTGTAATATCTGTTACCTTAATATCTGGTTGATGACTATCAATGACTTGTACCTCACATATAGCAATTTTTCCACCATCTTGTGTAATTGCTATAATCTTTGTTCGACCTAATGATTTAGCAATTACCCTTCCGTTGTCATCTACTGTTGCAATGTCATCATCTTGGCTTTTCCAAGAGATATTTTGATTTGTAGCATTAGAAGGTGCAATTGAAAAATTAAGTGCTTGAGTATTTGCCCCATTTAAGTCTAATTTCAAATCATTTTGATTAAATGTAATGGATTGTACTGGTACTCTATTACTTGTGTTTCCTAGGACCTTAAGTTGAAGGCTATCACTATAATTACCATTTTTTGTTCTAATGGTAATAAATACACTACCTTCACCTTTTACTTCTATCTTACCTGTTCTAGGATCAATACTTACGATATTTGGATTACTACTTTCCCATACAACATCTCGGTTGGTAGCATTATCTGGTTTAATCTTATAGTTTAATGTTTTACCTGTATCATTTTGGCTTAATTCTAATTCAGATGCTTCTAGGTCTACATCTTGAACGGATACAAAATTATTCAATACTTCAAAAGTTTCTTGAATACCTTTTACTTCATTATAGTTTTCATCAACTATTCCTTCGATTTCAGGAATATAGTTTGCTGTTATTGTATACTTTCCTTCACTTAACCCTTTAAACGTATAATGACTAGCACCATGAGTTAAGTTTGCAGTAGCTACTTGTTTATTTTGTCCATTTGTACATGTAAACTCAATTTTACCAACTGGTGTACGTCCAGATTCTGGGAACCTCATCGTCGCATACACTTTTAAATCATTTGTAGCATCAGCATTATTTATAACCTCACCTGAAAGCACTAAGCTTGGTGTTGCTTTTGTAAGTGTTACAGTTCCTTGTTGAAGCGTGATTCCTTCATACATATCACTTTCTGGTAAGCTTACTTTGGCATAATAAGTTCCTGCATTTATAGGAGGAAGTGTGGTGCTAGTTCCTGTATAATTAGGATTTTCATAATAAGAGATGCTAGGTGTTATATTAGCTATATTAGTTACTGCTGCAGTTAAAGCATGTGGCTTACCATCATATACTTTCTGAATGCTAGGAGAAAGTTTAATATCAGGTGTGACTTTTTGAACTTGAAGCTTTTGACTTACAGCTGAACCAGTCAAAGTATCTGAACCACCAAATAAGACTTTGATTTCATTTGCTCCAGCTTTAAAGCCATTAGCTGCTGTTATATCCACTGTAAAATTTGCAGTTTGGTTTTTAACTTGTGCTGATTCAATAACTTTACCATTTACAATCAAATCAACTTCATTTTGTACTGCAAAAGGTGTTGCTGAATTGGAGTTTTTTTGAATATTTGCAGTCACATTAAGTTTATTTGTAAACTCTACTGACGTATGCTCAGTAATAACTTGATTATTAACTTTAAGTGTAATTTGTGTTTGGCTATCCTCAGGCTGAGATCCTGATGTATTTTTATCAGCATTTACATGCAATACCGCATTACTACTTATTTTATAATCTGGTAAAGCTAGCTCTACCTCATAAGTTCCAGAGGTAAATGATTTTGATAATCCAGAATCATCTAGATATGGCCCTATATTTAAAATATAATCACCATTATAAAAAATCGCTGCTTGTAACCCATATTCATCAACAACCCAAATAGTATCTCCGTAAACATCAATGCTTTTAGTTGCTTTTTTACCAGATATACTTACTTCAAAAGGTAGATCATAGATTAGGGCTGAATCATTCAATCCTGGATTTAAATTAAAAATAAAGTTTGCTGAATTCCAAATGTCCTGACCTGAGCCTGTATCCACACCTCCAAACTCTATGGTAGCCTCATCATCAATAAACTCTAATGATGTAAGCTTATCTGGTAATGTTGCTTGATTAGAATCGGATACTATTTTCCACTTATCACCTGATTTTTCTAATTTATAACCTGGTTGCAATGCATAAGGTATAAATTTAAAAGATTTATTATCCCCAGATTGACTTGTGATGTAAGTATGGTCATTTATAGCTGGACCAGAAGTGCTACCATCTATAGGGCCACCTTCTACTTGAAAGGTTGTTTCTCCAGTAATATTTCCTTTAATTGTAAGATGTCCTTCTCTTGCTGAAGTTATTTTACCACCACCAGTAAAATCATTTATAGTCAAATCCTTTATATTGGTTAGATTTAATTCTGCATTTGGTTTAGAAATGATTAAATCTCCAGTACCATTTTTAAAAGTAATAGAATCTGGAATAAGCGTTCCATCCTTGATGGTCATGCTTGTTATATCTTTTATTTCTAAGTGATTTATAGGATATTTAGTATTGAATGTTACATGAGCTTTGGTTGCACCTGCACCATCTACATTAGTTCTATAATTTACAAGATCTATATCGACTGTACCATCTACCGTATAATCATTAGGTTTTTCTTGTGGTGGAGCTGGTTCTTCAAGATCAAACATACTACCTGGGTTTGCTTCTTCAGCACCAGAAGCGTGTACAGAAATAATGTCTAGGTTGCCGCCGTCTTCTATTTCAATATCCACATTTCCCTTGAAGTCTCCATTCATGCTTCCCGCAAAAACTTTTCCAAACTGACTATGTATGCTTCTATCTGTTGTTTTCAAAAGAATACTTGCAGCGCTCCCTGCTGTAGGTGTTACAAGTGTACGATTACCATTTTCATTATAAACATAACCTTGAATTAAATTATTTGTATTTTTATCATACAAGCTTCCTGCAAATAAATCTACTTCTCTTGAACCAGGTCCTCTTTCAGAATCTATGATTTCTAGCTTATACCCATTAGCAAAAATACTATCATGTACTTTATTTGCAAATTGAAAATTAATATTTTTGAATGTCACATTGCCTTTTAATACAATACCACCTGCACGTACAGTTAAGTCTGCCATACTACCTTCAGCTTCTGATCGAATCGTAACATCTTTATCAATAATAAATGGTATCTGACCATATTCATCTTGTGTATTTAAGAAAGCTCCTTTACCACTTTTGATGATAATTGTTCCACCATCTGCTACGTTGGCAACAGCATCTTCAAAACGATTATAAGGATTGGATTTAGAACCATTTCCTGATTGATCTAAATTGGATTTTGTTGCTTCTGTGTATACAACTTGTGGATTTACTGCCGCTGCATAAGAAATAATCTCGTCTTCTTGAATCATATTCTCAGTCTCTTGGTTGATAAGTGAATCCTCTGGTAAATCAATTTCCTCTTCTGTATCAGGATTTTCTGTATTAGGATCTTCAGTATCGGAATTTTCAGTATCAGTATTTTCAGTATTAGGCTCATCTATACTAGGTTCATCTGTATTTGTATCCCCCGCTAAATCATTTTCTATCTTACTTTCTAAATCCTTAGTACCATCTGTTATCTCACAGTACGCACATTCATAGTCACAAGACTCTTCTCCGAATTTTTCCATGTAATGACACCATTCAGTATGTTCTAGATGGTGTTCACATAATTTAGAGTTATTCTCTTTAGCATAAATAGATACACCTGATTGCATGCCTATCATCGTTGTTGACATTAATAGTGATAGGGATTGTCTTAATTTTTTGTTCATTCTATTATCTCCTTAATTATTTACAGCATAGTTCTGTTTTAAAAGGGTTTTCTAGTACAAACATGTACTAGAATGAACTTGTTTCATCATTCTAGTATTCATCTTAGGATTTGTACATATAAATGCATTTTTAAATATTGTAATAAAAAACATTTATTTTGTATTTTTTATTTCGACATAATATTTCTCTTGCTTTATACACTATTATTTAATACTATGAACAAACGTTTTGAGTATTTTCTTAACAAGCATATATTTAATAACTATCCTAGAATAAAGTATTTCATCTTGTAGCTTATATATCAGAACTTGTAGCCCTATCTAATGTGGTAAATAAAAAATGACAGAATTCTACTCTTATCTTGTAGCCTTTTGTGTCCAGCAGTTTATAGAAGGGGGATACACAATCGATGCTATAATAGCCATCATATGTGTACATTAGAGGCTATTAAGGTAACAATACGATTCGCTTTGATTATAATTAAGAAAAGGCTACTCTACGACTACCAATGCTAAGTATTTGATGAAGATGGTAGGTATTGAAGTGATAGAATAAGGAGGATAGAATTAAGAGGGGTGAACCGTACCACACAGCGATAAGTGTGGAGTGATTCAAGTAAAATATTAGATACAAATATACCATATTTACAGGGGATTATGATAAAATAGATAATTATTTACTCAACTTTCCCTCTTTAAATCCTTAAACAATGCTTTGATAAATAAGGCTTGAGAATTAAGCCATTGTATAAGTTGATTTTTTATAATTTCATTTGTGCTGTTAGTTTTAGTATTTATGTGGTCAACAAATAAGCCCATTAAGCTTTGTAGGGCAGTTGTTAAATCCATATCCTGTATATCATCACAGTACATCAAAAAGAGTTCGCCAAATGTTTTCATGTCATTTTCTTCTCGTTTAAGCCATTCTAAAAAATGTATCGACAATAAACTACGAATACAAGTTTTACTGGGATTTTTTTTTGGTAAAAGTGTCCTCAGTTCTTTCAAGTCACAAGAATATCCGTGATAGCTATATTTTTGTTTAAGCTGCTTAACCATACCTATTACATGTAAGCCTTCATCTAGAACACTTTTAATCATTGTCTCAGTTGTAAGCCAAGTATCCATCAAGACATAGTCAGCAAAAACACCTTCTTTTCTACGCTTATAGCCAGTAGTTCGCTTATCAATAGAAGTATCAACTAAACGATTGGATTGATAATGTATGATTATTTAAAAAGCGATAATAGGTATTTTTAGATGCTATTTGGTCTTTACGTTTAGAGTGGAGAAACTGATACAGTGTTTTGCTTTGAAGCATAAGTAATATAAGGGTTTGAAAAACATCATAGGTTGAGATACCCGAATGTTTGTTGATTCTAGCTTGATGAAGTAGTTTTGCAATACCAAGAACTTTAAAAGTTTGAAAAAATGTAGTTAGGCTCTTTTCAGATGAGGAATTTGGATATATCATATATATACCTTTCTTGTTTGGAATGTTTTCGTAGTGATTACATTTTATCAAACAAGGGGGGTATTTTTGTCTTGAATTGTCAAGTCAAGTGCAACAATTTTTAATAATACACTTTTCATAAGGTGTTTTCCAATTTAAACATTTGCGAGGCCTTTTATTTAATTCCAATACTTTTTCTTGAGTGACACGATCAGGAATATTTGTTATATCAGTATTTTTATCATTCTTTCAGACACTTTCTGTGAAGCTTTTTTATTTACTTTTTCACATAAGAGAAAGCGACTTTTTCTATCTGTAAGGGTTACGAAGCAAGCTTTTCCGGTCTGTCCAGCTACAGTATCTGCTTCCCAGTCACCTATACGCTCACGATTATTCGCAGTACTTGGACGTTCTTCTATAGGATGGCTCATTAGAATCTTACCACGGGTTTCGACATGCCCTTTTGCATGGCGTGTTTTCCCGCGGTGTCTAAGTTTACGAGCAACACCACGCTGTCCTTTTGATAGAGAACCTTCTTCTAATAGACCCGCGTACATGCCTCTGTAGATGGTAGAATAGCTGATAGAAATAGGGGTGTTCTCTAATTTTAGTTGCTTTGAAATCTGTTCAGGAGACCATTGGAGCTGAATAAAAAGTACTTGGACTTTGTCATGGATTGTGCTATTGGTCAATAGGCGTTTGGGTTTACAGTTGATTCGGAATTTCTCTTAACTTCTCTAGAAATAGAGGATTTGCTTCTATTAAGCTATTTTGCAATAAATCCAAAGGATTTAGATTGAGCAAGGTAAAATAATATTTTTCTCGTTCATCTGTGGTAAAATGTGAGTAATGACTCATAAAATCAATCCTTTCGATAGTTATCTTCGCAAATACTATTTTACTAGGATTTTTCTTATAAGTCATTTTTTTATGGTGTTGCACTTAGATTGTAAATTCAAGGTATATAAAACTAAATTTTTTCTTTCAGGCTATAAAACAGCTAGCTTTAAATCATTTTTATTGGTGGGAAAGTTGAGTTATAGGTTTGAAAATATATAGTTAATTGCGAAACTAAAAGTTGAAGTAATGAGGAGATTTGTAATAGTAACTTTTGGAAGTGATTGATTTACAAGGCTTTAGGAGTTTCGCAATTAACTATTGAAAATATGTTATAAGGAGAGAACTATGAACAAAGGATTAATAGCAAGTTTATTAGCGGTATGTGTGGCTACAGGCTCAGGCTTACAGATACCGGTTAAATTACTGGGAAGTACAATTGATACATATGGACATATGAGCTTAGCACAAGAAAGACAAATATTAGAGTCTAATGGGATACTATCATCTCAGTTTACAGCAGCTAACCAACCACAATATAAAGAATATGAAGAAATTTTTAAAGTAACAGGTATTGCACAATACAAAAATAATGGAAAACAATATAATAGTCAAAGTGTACTAGAACGTGCTTTTGATGGAGATGTAAAGACACATTGGGAAACAGGTATAGAAAACAGTGATCAGTTTAAAAATGAAGTAATTATTACCTTTGATGAAGTTGAAGAGATTAATCGTATTATCTATGCACCAAGACCAGGAAATAAGGGACATGTAAAGAAAATGTCTATTTATACCTCTCTCTCAGAAGATGGGGAGGATTTTGAACTTGTAGCAAGTGGGCAGACAGATATTAGAAGTAGTTTATCAGAGTTTAAATTTAAAAATACTGAATTTAAACGTTTAAAATTTGTATTTGATGAAGCACACGAAAACTGGGCAGCAGCTGGCGAGTTTATGTTCTTTAAAGAAGATCAAATAGCAGATAAGATGGATAGATTATTCACAGATGCTACCATGAGTCAGGTTAGTGAAGAGTTTAGTACAGTAGAAAAAATAAAAGCGTTAGAGCTAGAAGCTCAAAGTCACCCATTCTATGAATCCTACAAAGAAAGTTTACTGAATGCAATGGCGATATTAGAGCAGGAAGAAGTTATAGAAACTGATGCAAGGATAACTACATTTAGCCTGTTTAATAGTCCATATATAGCTGCTTATGATGAAGCATTTAGAGTAGGTAGTGATAGAATAATAAGTATAACAAATAATGGTGGGCAGTATCCAGGAACACTATTAAAATATGCAATAGATGAAGATGTAAATACGCACTGGGAAACAAATAAGCCAAATTCTGACATATTTAAAAATGAAATAATTATAACATTAGATCAGGCAGAAGTCCTAGATAGAATTGTATATAAAAGTAGACAAAGTACTAAAGGGTTTGCTAAAAACTTTAGTATATATGCTTCATCAACAACTAAAGGAGATAATTTCAGCAAAATTACTACTGGGGAATATGCAGTTACAAATGCCTCATTAGAAATACAATTTAATCCAACAAAAGTTAGAAGATTGAAGTTTGTATTTGATAATGCACAAGACAATTGGGCTTCTATTGGAGATTTCAGATTGTATAAGGAAGATAAAGTTCAGGATAAGATGAAAACTTTATTTACCAATGAACTGATGAATGAAGTGTCAGAGGCGTTTGATACCATAGAAAAATTAAAGGTGCTAGAAGATGAAATAAAAGGTCATCCATTAGAAGAGCTCTTTCAAAGAGATATACAAGTAGCAAAAGACATCGTCCAGGGGACGCTAGAGACGACTAAAGTAGTAGTAGCAGAGCAAAATGGTAACATGGTAGCACATGCGAGACAAAATTTAAAATTTGGGCTTGGTAATAATAATCAACCTACTGGTGTGTTAGCAAAACCTGGAGATACAATAACCGTTTATGTAGATGCAGATCCTAAGCAGCCACTCCCTAAGTTATTCTTTTCACAACAGGAAGGAAGTTTTGCTAACTGGGGGAGAACAGTAAATTTAAGTCCAGGTAAAAATGTTATAACTGTGCCTACGGTTCCAGAAGATAATTGGTATAAACATGATGTAACTAAAGGAGGACCAATATATATTGTAAATCCTTATACGAAGGAAGAACAACCTAAAACACCGGTTATAAGATTTGTTGGAGGAGAGAGATTCCCATTCCTTACAGCAGATACAAATGTAGAAGAGTTTAAGCAATTTTTAATAGACTATAAAAAAAGAATAGATGAAGACATTAAAGCAAATCCAGATGTTTTAGATAGAAAAGTAATAGATACATTTGAGTTTGTAAGTGATCACATAGTCTGGACAGGAACTGCGACAGGAGCCTATAAAACTTATATAGAGGATGGGATTAATCCTTTAGAAACTATAGAATCTTATAATACTCACATGAAAGAAATATTTAAATATTATGGATTAGATGGAAGTAGTATCAATAATGATCCTAAAAAAATAAGAGAGAATGTAAGACTTGCTCAGCCATTTGGTTATATGTATGCACATACTGAACATATAGGTGTACAAGGGGATGTAATGGCAGATCATCTCGTACCATTTGAAAAGAGAGGGCCATCTTGGGGACTCACCCACGAAATAGGTCATAGAATGGATATAGGTGTAAGGACTATTGGAGAGGTAACCAATAATATGTTACCAATGTACATGTCCGGTTATTACAACAAAATGGATACAAGAATACCGTATGAGTCTCGTATATACAAAAATGTAATGAGCGAGAACTCTAATTCATTCTGGGAAGGTAACTATTTCGAGCAGTTAGCACCATTTTGGCAATTAGAGCTCTATAAACCAGGATACTGGGGAGAGGTTAATGCACTGTATAGGGAAAGAAATGTAACACTTAAAAGTGAAGATACAAATAGTGATAAATTACAGTATATCATTAAATTCTCTTCAGAAGTAATAGGTGAAGATCTAACAGAATATTTTGCTAGGCATGGATTTAATATAACGGATGAAACTAGAAAAGAAACTAGTAAATATCCTAAGCCAACTAAAAAGATTTGGTACTTAAGTAATGCTAAATTTAATTATGAAGGAAATGGATTTAGTGAACCAACTCATGTAGAAGTTAATCTTACTAAAGATACAAAGGGCAATAAATTATCATTTAAAATAAACGATGAAGCCAAATCTGATTTATTAGGATATGAGATCATTAAAGATGGTGAAATCATAGGATTTACTGCAACTAATACTTTTATTGATACCAATGTAGATGACAGTAAAAATTCTAAGTATGAAATCATACCTTATGATCTTAACTTAGGAACTGGAGAAAGTGGTGTTGTAAGTACTTTTTCACCAAGAGTAGAACTTAGTCGTTATCAGCTAACATTAGGGTTAAATGATGAATTTAATCCGGTAGATTATGTGAGAGCAGTAAGTTATACAGGTGAAGATTTATCTTCTAACATCAAAGTAGAGCATAATGTAGATATTTTAAAACAAGGTAACTATGAGATTAAATATACAGTAGAAGATCAAGGGTTAATAAAACAGTCTATTTTACCAGTTGAGGTGGTAAGTAGCTTTACATATGCTTCAGATTTAGATTGGATATCTGCTACAACAGATTGGAAGACTGTTAATAAAGATATGGCAAACAGTTCTACAAATAAAATTAAGTTACAGGTACATGGCAGTGCAAAAGAGTTTGATAAAGGGATAGGAACTTGTGGGAACTCAGAGGTTATTTATGACCTAGAAGGTAAAGGTATGAATTATTTTAGTGCTCATATTGGACTAGATTCAAATTATGCATTAGCAAAAGCATCTGTTGTATTTAAAGTTATAGCAGATGGAGAAGAAATCTATGATAGTGGCGTAATAAAAGCAGGTAGTGATGCTAAATTTATTAATCTGCCAATAGAGGGTGTTAAAGAACTTAAGTTGGTTACAACAGATAGTGGTGATGGTATAACAGGTGACTACGCTTCATGGGGAGATGCTAAGTTTACAACAAATAGTTCTATGCCTACATTAAATGCCGAGGATAGAGGAGTTAAATTAGGCGAAACAGTAGACTTTATGGAAGGTGTTACGGCTACTGATGTTGAAGATGGAGATTTAACAGATCAGGTAGAAGTATCAGGAACTGTAGACTTTAACCAACCAGGTAATTATACTCTTACTTATAAAGTAGTAGATTCAGATGATAATGAAACGATTAAAACATGTAATATTGCTGTTGTAGATATGAATGACTTTAACTATTTATCAGATTATGATTGGGCAAGCACTGATGGCTTTGGAAGAATACGTAAAGATGAATCACCAAGAGGAAATATAATCAGATTAACAGATGAAGATGGTCAAGAAGTACAATTTGAAAAAGGTCTTGGAACACATGCAAGAAGGGTAGTGAAATACGATTTAACAGATAAAGATGCGGCGTTCTTCTCAAGTTATGTAGGGGTAGATAGAGCTATGTACGGCACTGTTGGATCTGTAGCATTTGAAGTTTGGTTAGATGGAGAAAAAGTAGCTGAAACAGGTGTTATAGGGTCAAGAGACGCTATGGAATACTTAGAAGTTAATATTGCAGGTGCAAAAGAACTTATGCTTGTAGCGACAGATGGGGGCAACGGTAACGGATCTGACCATGCAGTATGGGGGGATGCTAAACTTCACTATGCAAATGAAAATAACATTAAAGTGAATACGGAAACATTAAGAAACTTAATAGAGGAAGTAAGTCAGTTAAATGAAAAAGACTACACTGTGGAGTCATGGGAAGCACTCGGAGCAGTAAAAGGGGAAGCCTTAGCTTTATTAGAAAATAGCTTTACACAAGAACAAGTTGATGTGATGGTTACAAGGCTAACAGAAGCTAAAGAAAATTTAGTAAGACTAGGTAATAATGCAGAGTTAGAAGCATTAATTGCAAGAGCAAACGAACTTGAGATACATCTTTATACAGCAGAATCTAGTAAGACACTACAAGTTAAACTTAAAGCAGCTCAAGATGTACTTAATGTAGAAAACCCAGAACAAGAAGTTATTGATGCAGCTAAAGAAGAGTTAGAAGCAGCAATCGATCAGCTTGAATTAAGTAAAGGAAAAGCAGAGCTTTACAAATTACTTCAAATCGCAAATCAAATGGAAGAAAGTGACTATACAAAAGAAGCAGATTGGGCGCTATTTGTAGAATGGACAGCGTACTATAACCAGCTATACAGAGATGTAACTACTCATGATGAAGAAAAGTATGAACTAATTATAGAAATTTATTCTACGATGATAGCAGAGATAGAATCTCATAGAATTGATAAGTCAGAAGTAAATGAAGTAAATAGAGTAGAATTAGAGAAGTTAATTGCAAGAGCAAGTGAACTTGAAATACATCTTTATACAGCAGAATCTAGTAAAACATTACAAGCTAAACTCAAAGCAGCTCAAGATGTACTTAATATAGAAAAACCAGAACAAGAAGTTATTGATGCAGCTAAAGAAGAGTTAGAAGTAGCAATCGATCAGCTTGAATTAAGCAAAGGAAAAGCAGAGCTTTACAAATTACTTCAAATCGCAAATCAAATGGAAGAAAATAACTATACAAAAGAAGCAGATTGGGCATTCTTTGTAGAATCGACAGCGTACTATAACCAGCTATACATGGATGTAACTACTCATGATGAAGAAAAGTATGAACTAATTATAGAGGTTTATTCTACGATGATAGCAGAGATAGAATCTCATAGAATTGATAAGTCAGAAGTAAATGAGTCAGAAGTAAATGAGTCAGAAGTAAATGAGCCAGAAGTAAGCGAACCAGAAGCAGATAAGCCAGAGGCAAATGAATCAGAAGTAACTGAGTAATAGTTTTATACTGAAGGGGAATAAGGGATAAAGAGATCAGAGATATGTTCTTAAACGTGATGGAGACTTTGCTTCATACGATTAAAGAGGTTGTTACGAATGACGTAACAGCCTCTTTTTATGTGTGTGCCCAGCATGGGCGCAATCTAACGGGTGAAAGTCCCGAGCACGGGTTGATAGTGCCAAGTGCATAGCTTAAGACAAGGGTGTCCATCGTGAGATGGAGTCTGAAGGAAGTCGGCGGCAAAACTCTGGTCTGACGTACAGAAATCACATTTGAGGCAGACATATACTGGGTAAGGTTGCATAACTAAACTATCCGAAAGTATATGATGTACATGTGGCAGATAGATGGAGTGAAAGGTTGCGTTCTTACCTGGGGAGGTCTGATACTCCATTACTAAAGGGATGTAATTCCTAAGTAATAACCCATGTAGTGATACATGACTAAGGTATCAGAAGTCATAGTACAGAATGAAGTCGACAGCATTCAGGAAGAACTGAACATTAAGGAGGTTTTCAGCTTTGAACAACTCAAATCAATTACAAGGAAAGCAGATAACTAAACATTTGAGTCACCTTAAGGAAGTACAGGTGGAAACTGAAGATAATCAAGGGATGCTGAGTAGAAATTGAAACAAGTAATTTACTCGATAGACAGTATGGGATGCGATGAACTTCGCACAAATATCATCAAACATTGAGACAGTATCAAGCGTAAGTTACTTGAAGGAACATATAAATCATCACTAGTAAGAAGAGTAAAAATAAGAATACATGAGAAGTCCTATAAAAGGTTGAAAGACAAAATAAGAGAAGTTACTAAGAGAAATACTGGAATAAGAATGGAAATGAGACTTAAAAGACTTGGACAGGTTACCACAGGTTGGATTAACTACTATGGTATAGCCAAAAGATTAGCTAGACTTAAGGAGACAGAAGGCTGGATAAGACGAAGAATTAAGAGCATGTATCTGGAAACAATGGAAAAAGATAAGTACCAGATATAAAAACTTAGTAAAGCTTGGCGTACCTAAATGGAAAGCATGGGAATATGCGAATACAAGAAAAGGCTACTGGAGAATATCCCGTAGCCCAGTTGTATCAACAACTCTTGGAAATAAGTACCTAGAACAACTAGGATACAAAAGTATAACCAAGAGGTATCAATTAATACATTAATTCTTTTCTTTTATTCATAAAACCCTGTATTAATGCCAATGAACCATTAATTGCAAGTATAGTATTTAAAACTGAAACACAAATGTTTATAAATATAAATGTGCAAAATGCTTTCAGTAAATTATCATGTAGTATTTTCAAAGGTCCAGTAGATTGAGTCATAGTTATGTATATTTTAAAACCCCTTGAAAATACGATGTTTTATATTGTTGGAAATAAATTTCCTGTAAAAATGCACGTTTATAGTAAATAATACTGGTATATGGGCTGGTGGAATGTTTCACGAGACTACAGAATTAAACACTATAAAATCTATTTTATTTTGTCATGTACTTATCTAAAAAGTTAATGATAGTAGACCAGTAAAGTTCTGGATTAACTTCTCTTGATTTGGCGTGCCCAGCACCTTCAATAACTAGTTTTTCTTTTGCTGTGTTGGAAGCGTTATATAACTCATCTAGCATAGAATAAGGGACGAAATCATCTTGGTCACCGTGAATAAATAGTGTGGGCGTTTTGGACTTTTTGATTTGCTCAATAGGAGCAGCCTCACTCAACCAATAGCCAGCACGAAATTTAGCTAATAAGCTAGCACTATGCATCATAGGGAAAGGTGGTAATCCGAATAGTTCATTAAGTTGGTGAGCAAACTCATTCCAAACAGATGTATAGCCACAGTCCTCAATGATTGCTTTCACCTGACTTGGCAGGCTTTCACCTGAAACATTCATTACAGTTGCAGCACCCATAGAAATACCAAATAGAACAATTTCAGCTTCACTATTCTTTTCTACAATATGATTAATAAGGTCAATCATATCAAAACGTTCATCCCATCCCATTCCGATATAATCCCCTTCACTTTGACCATGTCCTCTAAGGTCAGGAATGATAACATTATAACCCATTTCATAAAACTTTTTAGCATAAGGTGCCATTGTTAGTCCCTCAGAAGTATAACCATGGACTGTAATCATCCACTTATTTGAGTTAGGTTGAGTAAGGAGATAGTTGTGAAGGTTTAAACCATCTTTGGAAGTTATGAAGAAGTCCTCATAGCCACTTTGCTCTAATAGCCAAGTTGTATCATCTACAGTTACAACACCACTTGTTTCATTTTGACTTACAGCATTTGGCTCGTCATCATCAGAGCTAAATATTAAATCTTTTGGTGTATCAGGATTTAACGCTAGGTTATATAAGTAATTTGAGCCAAAGCCTAAAATCAGTGTACAACCTACGACAATAAAAACTAAAACACCAATTAGAAATACTTTAATCTTATTCATAAGTATACTCCTTGCATGTGTTTAAGTGTTTCATATTATAGCACGAAATGTTGTTAAAGAAAATATTTACAAGCTTTCTAGATTTTTTTGGGATTAACAAGAAAAATAATAGAAATTATTGTATAATAATAGAGTAGACATAAAGTGATTAAGGAGAGAGAAGAAGACAGGTGCAGGTATTAAAGAAAAGAAAGAGTTTATTAGGTCTGCTTTGGATAATAGGGGTTATCATTTTGGTATTGCCACTTTATTTACAAGCTGAAGAAGTTCAGCCTATTGCTAGGTTTCATTTTATTAAATCTACTTATCAATTAAATGAACCCATAGAAGTCATTGATGAAAGTTATAGTCCAAGTGGGAATAGGCTTACCAAAAGAGAGTGGAAAGCTAAAATAAATGGTAAATGGAAAACGAGTAGTTCTATAAAAACTCTTTTAGTAAATGTTAAAGAGGGTGAGATTGAAGTTTTTCTAAGAGTAAAGGATTCAAAGAATAATTGGAGTAATTGGGTTGGGCAAAAAGCTAAAATCACTCAGCCTAAAGCAATTCAAATTACTAAGTTTAGTTCAGAAAAGGAAGTTTATGGGATTGGAGAGAAATTTCAAATCAACATATCTTATGATAATCCAAATGAACTTAGTATAAAAAGCCAAAGGTGGCGCTATCGCAATATTTCTATGAATGGGTCAACCATTTCAGGCAAACCTAAGTATTTTAAGAAAGCAGGAACTTATGAAGTTTCATTAGAAGTTCAAGATGAGTGGGGGAATTGGTCAAATAAGGTAAGTTGTCAGGTTGTAGTCTCTAATGAAAAAATTGAGCGAGATGGTTATTATTTATTTGAAAAAGGAAAACAAGGGGATCTAATTGATGGATACATTGATAAAGATTATAATAGTTTTGAGGAAATAAATACCATTACTGTAACAGACGTACCAGGTACACTGATTATGAGTAATTCACCAGAAAGTGTTCCATCAAGTGGTATTTTATATAAGGCCACAGCAAGCGGAATAGGAAGGCTTCTTGTACATCATAAAAATGCTACAAGCTATGAAAAGAAGTTATTAGTACTTGTCGCAGCATCAGAGGATGAAGCTGTTACATTAGAAGTAAGTAATGAGGCTATAGAAGGACCTAGTAAAAATATTTTAGCTACAGGTCAAAAGGCAGTAATAGACTATCTAAAAGGGAGCAAAGTGCAAACTTATCAGCTTAAAGCAGGACAAACTGTATGCTTATATGATAGTTCTAAAATAAAAAGCTGGAAACCTGATGAAGTGATATCTGGAACCTTAGACTTTAAGGCAACAGGGAAAGTAACTTTCCAAGTAGTGGCAATGGATAAACAGTCCAATTTAGAACACTTAAATCAGCTGAATATCTTACCAAGAGATGTGCATAATAGAGGTACATTTAATGTCATTGAAAGACAATATGTTCTAGATTTACAAAATATCAATCAACCTACTAAGTTAGTGCTAGGTAGAGAGCAAGGGGAATGGCTTAAGGGTATAGATGACCTAACAGAGGAAACTATGTGGAATAAGGGAAATTATGGTGTACCTATTAAAATTACCATTCAAAACAACGAAGATATAGGCGTGATTTTAAATGCAAGAGGAGGAAGTTACTTAGGGGCAGTGAAATGGAATAAGAATACAGTTTTTGCCGTACCTAACGAAGAAGTATTAAATGATCAAAAAGTAGCAGCCTTAATAGGAAGAGTTAAAGCTGGTGAAGCTAATGAGGTAACCTATATGCTACCAAATGGTTCTTCAGCACCTATCCTATTTGGATTTATACCAAAATCAGTGTGGAAATAGAGGAGTGAGTAGAAATGAAAATTATTTTATTAGTAGATATACAAGAAGGTTATATGAATGATGAATTAAGAGCTTTACCAAAAGAGGTTGAAAATCATGTAAAAAGTCAGGGGTATGATTTAGTGATTGCTACACGTTTTATTAATAAAAATGATAGCTTGCATAATAGAAAGTATATTAAGGAAATGACAGTTTTTAGTAGCAAATCAAAGCTCGTAGATCCGATTGATAAGATTTCAGACTTTGCTTTAATGAAATCCAGTTATACAAGCTATACAGATGATGTGGCTAAGTTATTAGAGAAAAAAGGAGTGAAAGAAGTCCATATAGCAGGACTTAACACAGAAACAAGTATTTTAGCAACTGCATTAGATTTATTTGATCAAGGCATTAAGCCGATTATACTGTCACATATCTGTAATACAGTAAGTGGTAAGCATATTCATGAAACTACCTTAGAGATTTTAAAAAGTGCTATTGGAGAAGATTGTATCTTATAAAATAGGCAAATAAAAAGGATTTCCTAATGAATTTTAGGAAGTCCTTTTTACTATTCTTTGGTGCAAAGAAGCTACTAGAGTTCGACCAAATGTTTGTGATAACGTTTAGGCATATAACTACTTTGCTGCTTTAAGTTCATTCGATCAAGAATAGTAGTGGAAGTATAGTAAGTCTTAAACAGGGACTCAAAGGCATCTGTTATATCGGCTTTAGAAAGCTGATTAGATTCTTGAGGGGTAAGGTAGCGAAGGAAAATATTTTGTGTATCATAGATAATAGCACTTTTTCTTTTTAAGTCATGAATGATAAAATGTTGGTCAGAGAAACGCTTTTTAAAGTGCTCCATCATTAGGGGAAGAATATTGTGCTTAGGCTCAATAGGTGCATAAAAGACCATAGGGCGAACTTCTTTAAAGCGTACAAAACCATAAAAACGGTGAACCTCTAACCAAACACGTTTATTAATAGCATCTACTTGACGAATAATGTCATGATTTTTAGCTAAATTAATACAGTCTGAGTGAGCATAACAAAGCTTAAGATAATTAAGACCTAAAGTTTCAGCTTCTGTCTCCTCACTTAAGTAAAGATGATATAAATTTTCTAGAGTTGAAAAAGATAGCTTTGAAAGGATACTTTGATAAACGCGGTCAGCTTTATCCATTTCTGAAGTAATAAGCTGACAGGACGATAGAAAAGAAGGAGCGTAGAGATGTTCCTTATAAATATGGGAAATCTCCTTCGCAGTATAAGCATAAAAAATAGCCGTTAGATAGCCATCAAAGGTTCCATCATATAAATAATCCATATAGATTCTCCTTTCTATAATTCTCCAGTTATAGTTGTAGAGTAGTCTTCTAGTAAAAGCATAGACTTTTCTTTCGATGAAGGGAGTATAGAAAATAAGCTAAGTTGTTCATAAGGCTTAGTTTCCTCTATAAGATGAAGTTTTGGGGTAAGGATATGGCGGATTTTATCTTCATCTAGATCTACTTGTCCATAGTATTTCGTATGACAGGTAATAAAATATTGAGCCTTTTTTAAAACAACCCCTAATTTCTTAAGATCCTCAAATTGCAGAGGGGCAATACGTCTACTACTTACAATTTTCTGAGCCCCTTTAAGCCCAATACCTGGTACACGCAGCAGCATTTGATAAGGTGCGCGATTAATTTCTATGGGAAAAAGATGCAAATTATTTAAGGCCCATGAAGTTTTAGGGTCAAGGTGGGTATCAAATTGGGGATGCTTATCATCTAAGAGTTCGTTTGCTTTAAAACCATAAAAGCGTAGAAGCCAATCACCTTGATAAAGACGATGTTCTCTTAATGTAGGCGGTGCGCTCAAATCTGGTAAATGCTTGCCTTTGTTAACAGGAGTATAAGCGGAATAATAGACTCTTTTTAGTGCATATTTCTGATAAAGCTTCTCACTAAGTGAGAGAATACTAAGGTCAGACTCTGGAGTTGCACCGATAATAAGTTGAGTACTTTGTCCACCAGGGACGTAAAGAGGGGCTTTGGAAGAAAGCTTTCTTTCTTCAGTATGAGCAACCTGATTTAGGTGAATAAATTTCATAGGTTTAAAAATTTCTTCTTTTTTCTTATCAGGTGCCAGGAACTTTAAGGATGTATCTGACGGAAGCTCAATGTTGACACTCATTCGGTCTACATATAGTCCAGCTTCATGAATCAG
>JARKVN010000047.1 GCA_029851645.1 Cellulosilyticum sp.
ACGACGCTCTTCCGATCTATCTTTAACATCTTGAATGAACTGAACAACTTGTTGATTAAACTCATGAGCTTTCATAATTGCATCAAACATGATATCTTCTGGTACTTCATTTGCCCCTGCTTCAATCATCATGACTTTATCTTTTGACGAAGATACCGTCAAAGCCATATCAGAAATCTGACGTTGTTCTTGATTTGGATTAAAAATAAGTTCTCCACCAATTAACCCCACTTGAGTTGAACCGACAGGCCCAGCAAAAGGAATATCAGAAATATCTACAACTAAAGAAGCTGCAATCATTGCTGTTACTTCTGGGCTACAATCTTGATCTACTGACATAACAGTCGTTGTAATAACAACCTCATTACGATAATCTTTAGGAAAAAGTGGACGCATCGGTCTATCAATGACTCTAGAGGTTAGAATAGCCTTTTCTGATGGCCTAGATTCACGTTTAATATAACCACCAGGCAACCTCCCTACTGCATAAAACTTTTCTTCATAGTTGACACTAAGTGGGAAAAAGTCAATTCCCTCTTTAGGTTCCTCTGCTGCAACTACTGTTGCTAAAATAACAGTATCTCCATATCTAACCATTGCTGCCCCATTTGCAAGGCCTGCAACTTTCCCAATTTCAACTGAAAGTTCTCTTCCAGCTAACATGGTTGAATAATGCTTTACCATATATATTACTCCTCTCAATTTATACACGAATGAATGATGGAAGAGAAAATATTGTTGCGCAATCTTATAGTGGACCTATTTCTTTTAAGTCAATTATAACATTGCACAAAATGAATCTTTTCTCTTCATCTTATAGCCAAAAAGGGCGGAATACTCCGCCCTTTTTTATTATTTTCTAATTCCTAATTCTGCAATAATTGCACGATATCTTTCAATATCTGTTTTAATTAAGTAGTCAAGAAGACCTCTTCTTTTACCTACCATCATTAATAAACCACGACGTGAGTGGTGGTCTTTTTTATGTGTTCTTAAATGCTCTGTTAAGTGGTTAATTCTTTCTGTTAAAAGAGCAATTTGAACTTCTGGAGAACCTGTGTCATTTGTTCCTCTACCATATTTTACAATAAGTTCTTGTTTACGATCTTTAGTCATTTTTATTTCCTCCTGAAATTTTATTTATGCCAATTACTAAGAATGGGTCGGAGTTTTCCCTATTCTGAGTAATGGTATACAACATCTAGAAGTATATCACATCTTTTTCTATTTTGCAATCTCGTTTAATGACTCCTTAAAAAAATGTTGAATTTGTTCTTTATCACTGATAATTTGACTCTTTAAAGCCTCTATGGACTCAAATTTTTTCTCTAGTCTTATAAAATGATAAAAATAAATTTCCACATCTTCTCCATACAATATTTGATCTAGGTTGAAAATATGTGTTTCTATCATTTTGCGTTCTCCTGATACCGTAGGATTAAACCCAATATTAGTCATACCCAAATAGGTCTTAGAAAATACCTTAATCTTTGTTGCATAAACACCATTAGGTGGATAAACCCGATCTGGGTCGGCAATTAAATTAATCGTTGGAAAACCTATCGTTCGTCCTAACATTTTGCCCTGTACAACTTTCCCTACCACAAGATAGGGATGCCCCAACATACTATTAGCTTCTTCTATCCTCCCCTCTAAAATTAAATTCCTAATTTTAGAACTAGAAATCATTTGTCCTTCTGTCATTACTGCCTCCACAACATGTACTTTTACACCATACTGTTTACCTAACTTTTTTAGAAATTCAGGATTGCCTGCTTTTGCTCTTCCAAAATAATAATTACTACCCACTATTAAAACACGTGCCTTCAGCTGATCAATAAGGATTTTGGTAAAAAATTCTTCAGGACTTATACAAGCGAATGCTTTAGTAAAAGGATATTCTATGAGTACATCTAGATCGAGATATTCTATCATCTGCTTTTTATCTCTTCTAGACATTAAGAGGGATTTTCTACTTTTACCTATCACCCATGTTGGATGTGGATAAAAGGAAAAAATAACAGTTTCTAATCCCAGTATATTGGCTTCATTTTTAGCGACTTTGAAGAGTTGCTGATGTCCTTTATGTACACCATCAAAATTTCCAAGTACAACCACACTTTCTTTATGTCTCGTAATATCAGCAGTTCCATAAATATACTGCATTTTTACACCTCATCACATGAATTCTTTTTACTTTCTTATTACTATAACATGAATTATTCCTTTCATCAAAGCAGTCCTCTTCATTCAACGACCTCTTCAGATTAAAAGGTTTGAAACATTCGTTCAACTTCAAGATGATTTCTTTTACTATTCCATTTATAGAGTGCTATAAATCGCGTTCCATCATAAACGCGAATCAGTTCATCTGAATGAAGCGTCAACCCCTCAGTGAGATGCTTCTTGTCTAAAGCATTACCATTTCTTAAAAACTTCTTTCCTAACTCATTTATTGTTACTTTAGGATACTCATCAAAAAGTAAATCTAAGTTTTTTATATAAGGTAGGATATTTTCTTTATTTGCCTCTAATTCTTCTAAAGTTAGGCTTTCATTTAAAGTAAATGCCCCTACTTTCGTCCTTAATAAATACCCCATATGCGCACCACAGCCTAATGCTTCTCCTATATCTGTACATAATGTACGAATATAGGTTCCTTTAGAACATTGTACGCGAATTCTAAAACGCTTTTCATCTATCCATTCAATCAGCTCACATGCATAAATTTTCACTTGTCTACTTGGCCTCTCAACAACAATCCCTTGTCTTGCTAGTTCATAGAGCCTTACTCCATTTACTTTTATGGCAGAATACATAGGAGGCGTTTGGATATAGTCACCTACAAAAGAGGAAATAACTTCCTCAACCTGCTCTTTGGTAACATTCACCTCATAACGCTGTAAAATTTCTCCTGTTGCATCCTCTGTTGTTGTTGTTTCTCCTAAAATTACTTCTGCCTCATAACATTTATCAGCTTCTGTTAAATAAGGTACTGCTTTAGTAGCCCCTCCAATACATAAAGGGAGTACTCCTTCAGCTTCTGGATCTAATGTGCCTGTATGTCCTATTTTTCGTTCTCTTAATATACCTCTTGCTTTAGCTACTACATCATGAGATGTGTATCCTTTTTTCTTATAAATATTAATAATTCCGTTTAACATACTTATCCTTTCATACTTTCCTTAACACCAAAAGTATTTCCACAAATGCATAAGACCACCTGTAGCTATTCATATGCCTGGATAAAGGCTCGTTACAAGTGGTCATAAGCTGTGTTTCCATTAATTTTTTAAAAATTAAAAGTACTTCCTGTTCTAACGTTCATTATCTTTTGCCATAACATCACTAATGAGCTTTGACATTTCAATACCACGTTCAATAGATTCGTCAAGTCTAAATAATAATTCAGGTGTATTTCTAAGATTAATACGATGTGCAACTTCTCTTCTAATATAGCCTTGAGCTTTTACAAGTCCTGCTAAAGCTTCTTGTTTTTTATGGTCCTGAAGTACACTAATATAAACCTTGGCTGTTTTTAAATCATTAGTTGTATCTACTCCTACTACACTAATCATTACATCTTGCACAGCAGGATCTTTGATTTCTGTACGAATAATTTCAGAAATTTCTCTTCTAATTTCTTCATTAATTCTAGTCAGTCTTTGACTTGCCATATTTTTCACATCCTTTGTTTACTATCTGCTAAATTTATGTCACTATCTAGGAACTTCTTCCATAACGAAAGCTTCTACAACGTCACCTTCTTTAATATCATTGTATTTCTCAAACATAACACCGCACTCGTAGTTTGTTGCCACTTCTTTGGCATCATCTTTAAAACGTTTAAGGGATGCAAGATTTCCTTCATAGACTACAATACCATCACGTACAATACGTACACCTGCATTTCTTACAAGTTTACCATCTGTAACATAGGCACCACCAATTGTTCCTAAGCCAGATACTTTAAATGTTTGCCTAATTTCAGCATGACCAATAACTTTTTCAACAAATTCTGGATCTAACATTCCTTTCATTGCCGCCTTAATATCATCAATAGCATTATAAATCACACGATATAAACGAATATCTACCTGTTCTCTATCAGCTATTGCTTTAGTTGTAGCCTCTGGTCTTACATTAAATCCAATAATAATAGCTCCTGAAGCTGATGCAAGTTGCACATCTGATTCTGTAATGGTACCTACCCCACCATGAATGGTTCTAATTCTTACTTCATCATTACTTAATTTCTCTAAACTTTGACGAACAGCTTCTACAGAACCTTGAACATCTGCTTTAATAATGATATTTAGTTCTTTCATTTTTCCTTCTTGAATTTGTGAAAATAAGTCATCAAGAGAGACTTTGTTTGGTGTTTGACCAATCATTTGTACTCTACCTTGAGCTTTAATACGTTCTGCAACTTGGCGTGCTTGTTTATCACTATTGGCTACATAGAACATATCTCCACCAACTGGCACTTCTGAAAGCCCTAAAATTTCTACTGGTGTAGATGGGGTTGCCTTTTTAACTTGCTTACCTTTGCTATCAACCATAGCTCTTACACGTCCATAGGCTGAACCTGCTACAATAGGATCCCCTATTTGTAATGTCCCTGATTGAACAAGCACTGTAGCGACAGGTCCACGCCCTTTATCAAGCTGTGCTTCAATAATTGTTCCACGTGCTTTACGTCTTGGATTTGCCTTTAAATCACCCATTTCTGCAACTAGAAGTACCATCTCTAATTGATTATCAATACCTTCATGTTTAAGTGCTGATACAGGCACACAAATTGTATCTCCACCCCAATCTTCTACAATAAGACCTTGATCTGCAAGTTCTTGTTTGACACGGTCTGGGTTGGCACCTTGTTTATCAATTTTATTCATAGCCACAATAATTTGTACATTAGCTGCTCTAGCATGGTTAATCGCTTCAATAGTTTGAGGCATAACACCATCATCAGCTGCTACTACCAAAATCGCAATGTCTGTTACTTGTGCACCACGCATACGCATAGCTGTAAAAGCTTCATGTCCTGGTGTATCTAAAAATGTAATTTTTTGTCCATGTAAGCTAATAGAAGATGCCCCTATATGCTGCGTAATCCCACCAGCTTCTCCAGAAGTAACATGTGTGGAACGGATTGCATCTAGTAAAGAAGTTTTACCATGGTCAACGTGTCCCATAACAACAACGACAGGAGGACGTTTTTCTAAATCTTTTTCATCATCAATCACTTCACCAAAAACTTCTTCCATAACGTCTTTTTCTTCTTCTGGTTCTACAATGACCTCATAAGTTTCTGCAATCTCAGAAGCTAGTTCAAAGTCAATTTCTTGATTAATGTTAGCGATTGTACCTCTCTTCATTAATGTTTTAATAATTTCTGTTGGCGCCACCCCTATTTCACTCGCAAAATCTTTAATGGAAACAGTTGGTGGCAACTGAATTACTTTAATATCTTCTACTATTTCTACATCTTTTGTTGTTTTATTATTCATAGGCCTCGTTTCTTTCATACCTTTCTGCTTTTTTTTCTTTTTACTTTTCTTTTGTTCTTTATTAATTGCTTCTATTGCATCACTTTCTGTAGGATGACTTGTTGATTCATTTGGTACTGTGTCTTGCTTTTTAACAGGTTCTACCACTTTTTCTTGTATTTCAACTATAGCTTCTTCTTGACTCGTTTCATTATAATAACCAATAATTAATTGAGCCTCTTCATCTCCTAAAGTACTCATATGGCTATGTACCTCAAAACCATACTCTTTTAGTTTATCCATTATTTCTTTACTGGAAAGATTTAATTTCTTAGCTATCTCATACACCCTGACTTTTGACATAGATCTACCTCCAAATGTTATTCTCTATTTCTTATCATCTGGCCGAGCTTTGTAGCAAAGTTGATATCTACTATAGCAATGACTGCCCGAGGCTCCTTTCCAATTATACCGCCTAATTTCTCTTTTGTTCCCCATTCCACACACTCTATTTGACGATAATTTGATTTATCATAAAATAACTTTTTAGTGTTTTTGGATGCATCTGTTGCTACAATTACCAAAAGTGCTTGTTCTTCAAGTACTGCTTTCTTACAAGCAAACTCTCCTGCAACCAGTTTTCTTGCCTTTTGACATAATGCAATCATTTGATAAATTTTATTTTCCATCATAACTTTCAAGTTCTTTCTTTAATTGTTCATAAATACCTGGGTCTACTGAAGCTTTAAAAGAACGCTCTAAACCTTTATTTTTCTCTGCCTTTACTAGACAATCCCTATTCGGACAAATATAGGCACCTCTTCCTGGCTTCTTACCATTAAAATCTAAAGAAAAGTTACCTTCTTGATCTCGTACAATGCGAATCATTTCTTTTTTATTCTTCATTTCATTACAACCCGTACATTTACGCAAAGGAATCTTTCTTGGTTTCATAATAACTACTCCCCTACTTCTTCATTGATGTTAATACTTTTAATATCAATTTTCCAACCTGTCAGTTTTGCTGCCAAACGTACATTTTGTCCACCTTTACCAATAGCAAGCGTTAAAATGTTAGCGGGTACAAGAACCTTAGCACTTCGTTCCCCATTTGTTTCATCTAATTCTACTTCAAATACCTTGGCAGGACTTAAAGCTTCCTTGATGAATTCTTTTGGATCCTCATGCCAGTGTACCACATCTATTTTTTCACCATTTAATTCTTCAACAATCGTGTTAATTCGTTTACCTTTTTCTCCAACACAAGCCCCAACTGGATCTACCATTGGGTCATTAGAGTAAACAGCCATTTTACTTCTTGAACCTGCTTCTCTAGCAATACTTTTAATGACTACAGTGCCATCATTGATTTCCACAACTTCTTGTTCAAATAAACGTTTTACAAGTTCTGGATGCGTACGAGATACAATTACTTGTGCCCCCATGTTCTTGCTTTTGCCTTCTATTTTACCTTCACTTTTATTGAAGTCTCTTACATTTAATAAATAAAAGGCTTTATATCCAGTCACCCCTTCACCTTGTTCCATTTGTTCATCAAAATTATCATTTGGCATAGCTTCTGATGCAGGAAGTGAAGCTTCTGTAAAATCAAGCTGAACAATATATCCATTTTTTTCCTGTCTTAAAACCTTACCTTTAACAATATCGTTAAGCTTTACACTATACTCTTCGTAAACCATTTGTCTTTCAGCCTCTTTGATCTTTTGAATAACAACTTGTTTAGCATTTTGTGCCGCAATACGCCCAAAGTTTCTTGGTGTAATTTCAACATCAACCACATCTTCTAAATCGACTAAGGAACTAATAGCTTTAGCTTGAGTGATTCCAATTTCTAAAAGTTCATTATTCACTTCCTCATCAGGTACAACTGTTTTTGAAGCAAATACTTGCACGTCTCCTGTTGATTCATCAATGCTAATTTTAAGGTTTTGTTTGCTACTTGCACTCAGTCCAAAGTGTTTTTTACATGCAACCTCAATCGACTGTTTAATCGCATCAATAAGCTTCTCCTTATTAATTCCTTTTGATTTAGCAATTTGATCAATTGCCATAATAAAATCTTGATTCATTTTATCCTCCTCTTAAAATAACCTAGAATGTAATAGCTAGTCTTACAACTGCTACATCTTTCATTGCAAACTCAAGACTAGTTCCTTCATCATCAATATAAAGTGTTTCATCTGTTTTACCCACTAATATTCCAGTGTAATGCTTTTCACCATCTTGTGCTTTATATAATTTAACTTCTACTAATCTTCCGCTAAAGTATTTAAACTCTCTATCTTTTTTTAGTATACGATCAAGCCCTGGTGAACTTACTTCCAAGTGATAGGCTTCTTCAATAAAGTCTTTTTCATCAAGCACTTTTTCAATTGCGCGACTTGTCACCTGACAATCTTGAATCGTCACACCACCTTCTTTATCAATATATATTCTTAAGTAATAATTAGGACCTTCTTTCACATACTCTACATCAACAAGTACAAGTTGTAGTTCTTCTAAGATAGGCTCTAAATCACTTTCTACTCTTTGGACAATTTCTTTTTTATTCATACGGTCATCCTTTCTTAACCTATAGTTTGACATAAAGCTTTAGTATATATACATCTAAACAATACGAAAGAGTGGGTAAAAACCCACTCTTTCTGACACGTTACATGATTATAATAATTAATTATACTCGCATTAGTAAAAAAAA
>JARKVN010000057.1 GCA_029851645.1 Cellulosilyticum sp.
ATTATCTTTGATACAGATGTAGATTATACAATAAATGATTTAAGCAATGTTTATTCTATGAGTTATAAACAAAATGAAGCAGCTTTCCTTGCAGGTGTATTAGCAGCAAGCACAACAACTTCTGATATGACCTATGCCAATGCAGAAGAAATCATTGGTTTTATTGGTGCAAAAGATACAGCAGCAGTTATCAATGATTCAGCTGTAGGATTTATTCAAGGGGCTCAGTTTATTAATCCAGAGATTAAAGTCATGGTTTCTTATGTAGGGTCTTATGTAGACTCAGCAAAAGCAAAAGAACTTGCTTTAACACAATATGCTTCAGGTGCAGACTGCGTATTTGTAGCAGCAGGTCCAGCTTCAGTTGGTGTGATTGAAGCAGCAGCAGAAAGTCAAAAATATGTTATTGGGGTAGATTCAGATCAGGCACTTGCTTATGATGGAAGTGAAGAAGCAGAATTTATTATTTCTTCAGCTATTAAAGGGGTAGGAACAACTATCTTTACATCAATAGAAAGAGATTTAGCATCAAATCTTCCATATGGCACACATGAGTTATTAGGACTTGCGGAAAACGCAGTAGGACTTGCAGATAATGAGATTTATCAGACTGTTGTTTCAGAAGAAATCAGAAACTCTGTAGAAGAGGCAAAACAAAGCTTACTTGATGGTAAAGTATCTGTTGATACAGCATATGGCATGGATGAAGCAACATTAAAAGACATTATTAGTAGTGCGCAATAACAACATGATCTAACCTAACAAAAAGAAAATCTAGGGGTATTACAGGAGCAAGCCGTAATGCCTCTTTATTTATAAAAAATGTAGAAAGGACATCCTTATGGCACAGAAAATATTAGAAGCTAGGAAAATTACAAAGGTATACCCTGGTGGTGTCGTAGCAAATCATGAGGTACAGCTAGAGATTTACGAAGGAGAGATTCATGCACTGGTAGGCGAGAATGGAGCTGGTAAATCCACTTTAATGAAAATGTTATTTGGAATGACTCAGCCAACAAGTGGTGAAATTTTAATTAAAGGAGAACCTGTTCATTTCACCTCATCTAAAGGGGCAATTGCCGCAGGGATAGGAATGGTGCATCAGCATTTTATGCAAGTGCCTTCTATGACTGTAGCTGAAAACTTAATTCTAGGCTCAGAACCAAGAAAAAGAGGATTAGTAAACCGTAAAGAAGCGATTAGAAGAACTGAAGAATTATCAGATGCTTATCGTTTGAAGGTTGATGCCAAAGCACAGGTAGAAAACATTACCTTAGCTATGAGGCAAAAACTAGAGATTTTAAAAGCGCTTTATAGAGGGGCAAAAATTCTTATTTTAGATGAACCAACAGCAGTGTTAACCCCTCAAGAAACAGAGGAACTATTTGAGCAGCTTAAACTACTTCGAGAAAAAGGGCATACGATTATCTTTATTTCTCATAAGCTCAATGAAGTGAAAGCACTTTGTAATCGAATGACGATTTTACGAGATGGTAAAACCATGGGGACTTATGAAATCAGTGATTTAAGTGAGCAAGAGATTTCAACACTAATGGTAGGTAGAGAGGTTAATCTCAATATAGAAAAATCAGAGCCAAACTTTGGAGAAACCATCCTTGCAGTTAAAGATTTGGTTTATGTGAATCCATTTGTTAAGCAAAAAGTAGATCATGTTTCTTTTTCGATTCGTGAAGGTCAAATTCTTGGCATCGCAGGCATTGATGGAAATGGGCAGTCGGAATTAGTAGAAGTGATTGTAGGAACCATGAAGCAGTCAATGGGTCAAATCAATTTAAAGGGTCAAGACATTTCCACTTTATCCATTTTAAAACGTCAAGAAGCAGGGATTTCCCATGTTTCTGAAGATAGAATGAAGTATGGTAGTGCCCCTAAGCTTTCATTAGAAGATAATGCGATTTCTAAAATTTATTATACAAAAGAACTAAAAAGTCATGGGCTATTAAGTAGTAAGAAGATTGCTGCTTTCACAGAAAAAATCTTAAAAGATTTTAAAGTAAAATATGATCATAGTAAGCAATCTATTGGTGAGTTATCAGGGGGAAATATTCAAAAGTTAATCGTAGGACGTGAATATGAATATAACCCAGAACTTTTAATTATCAATCAGCCAACGAGAGGTGTAGATGTTGGGGCAATTGAATTTATTAGAAAGAAAATCATTGATATGAGAGAAAGAAGAAAAGCCATCTTATTAGTGTCAGCAGATTTAGGAGAGATTTTATCTTTAAGTGATAGTATCTTAGTCATGCATGAAGGTAAAATGGTTGGTTATATTGAAGATGCCAAACAAACGACAGAGAATGAATTAGGACTCTATATGCTAGGCGTTAAACAAGATTCAAAAGAAAAACTAGGAGGAGCCTACCATGAGTAAAAAAAGAATAATGAGTCAAAATAATAGCTTTACCTTACTACGTTTACTAGTAGCCATACTGATTGCTGTAGGAATTACCATTGCAATTATACTAAGTATCAGTAAGGAGCCAGGTACAGCCATTTATAATTTATTTCTAGGTCCATTACAGTCTAAAAGACACTTCTTTAATGTTTTAGAAAGTAGTATCCCTCTTATTTTTACTGGTTTGGCACTTAGTATTGTCTTTAAATCAGGCAACTTTTCAATGATTGCAGATGGCGCGCTTTACATGGGTGGGGCAGTAGCAGCAGCTCTAGCCATTAAAGTATCTCTTCCAGCAGGCATTCATCCTATTGTCATTATTCTAGTATCAGCAGGAGTAGGGGCACTCATTGGTAGTATTCCAGCTATTTTAAAAGTAAAATATCATGCCAATGAACTGGTTACTTCTTTAATGCTCAATAATGTCTTTTTCTTTAGTGGGATTTTCCTTGTGAATAAGTACTTGATTGATAGGAGTGCGGGAACTTTTGCTTCGTTAAAATACCAACCAACAAGTGGATTAGGGAATATGGTAAGTGGGACAAAGCTTCACTATGGATTTTTGATTGCTATTGCTGTAGCTATATTACTTTATCTTTTGGTTTATAAAACGAAATTTGGTTATGAAATTCGACTAGTAGGAAGCAATCCTGAATTCGCAAAACATACGGGCATTCATATTGGAAAGGTGATTATCTTAACTCAGATGTTAGCAGGTGCTGTGGCTGGTATGGGTGGTGCAGTAGAACAAACAGGAATGTATGGCCGTTTTAACTGGCAAGATTCACCAACTTATGCTTGGGATGGGGTTATTGTTACGATTCTTGCAGGAAATAATCCTAAGATGGTGCCACTTGCAGCCTTTTTCTTAGGCTATGTCCGTGTAGGAGCTGACTTAATGTCTAGAAAATCGGATGTACAAAATGAGCTTGTTGCTATTGTACAAGCTGTACTCATCTTATTTATTACAGCAGAACGTTTCCTTGCTATAGTGAAACAAAGACAAGAATCTAAAAAAGCCTTAAGTAGTTATGGTCAGTAGGAGGGAACATAGATCATGGAATTATTATTAGAAATCTTACATACGTTAACGCTTCCAGAGTTTTATTTTGCCATGTTCCGTAGTGCAACACCAGTACTACTCACAACATTAGGAGCCATTATTGCCTCAAGATCGGGTTCAAGTAATATTGCATTAGAAGGTTCGATGCTGATGTCAGCTTTTACAGGAGTTGTTGTTAGTGCTTTTACACAAAATGCTTGGTTAGGGCTTTTAGGTGCTATGTTAGCAGGATTTTTAATGAGTAATATTTTGGCTTATTTTGCTCTTAAATTAAAATCCAACATTATTATATCAGGAATTGCACTCAATACGTTTGCTTCAGGAGGTACCATTTTCTTCTTATATCTTTTAACAGGAGAAAAAGGCGCTTCCACATCTCTTCCTTCTTTAAAGTTACCAAGTATTCAAATTCCAATCATTAAAGATATTCCAATTATTGGACAAGTTTTATCAGGACATCATGTGCTCACTTATATAGGGTTAATTCTAGTCTTTGTAGTATGGGCGATGTTTAAATATACAAGGCTTGGGATGCATATTCGTGCTGTTGGAGAATCTCCAGAAGCAGTAGAAGCAGTAGGAATTTCTGTAAAGAAGATTAAATATATTGCTTTAAGTTTAAGTGGTATTTTAGCTGGTATGGGCGGTGCTTTCCTATCTATGGGATATGTAGGACTATTCTCGGCTGGGATGACAGCAGGACGAGGTTACATTGCCTTAGCAACACAGGCTATTGCAGCTGGAAATTCCATTATAGGGCTACTTACTTCCTTACTTTTTGGATTTTGTGAAAGTCTTTCAAACTACTTGCAAAGTGCATCAATTCCTCTACAGTTTGTACAGATGATGCCCTATTTAATGATTACCATTGCCTATACTTGTTACTGTAGCCATAAGCAACAACAAAAACTGAAAAAACAAAGACTCATACAAGGAGAATAGCTATGATTGAATTACATTTACATTTAGATGGTTCACTACGTGTGGAAACAGCTTTAGATTTAGCAAGAACACAAGGAATCACTCTACCTACTGAAGATTTAATGGAACTTAGAAGTTTAATGGAAGTGCCAGAAGATTGTAAAACGTTACATGAGTGTTTAAAACGCTTTGATTTACCTTTAATGCTTCTTCAGACAGAGGAGGCATTAGAGCGAGTAAGCTTTGAACTTGTTGAAGATTTACATAAACTTGGGGTGACCTATGCAGAAATTCGTTTTGCACCTCAATTTTCTGTAGAGAAGGGATTATCTCAAGAACAAGTGGTATTAGCAGCCATAAGAGGTGTTAAAGCAGGTATGGCTAAGTATTCAACGATTCGCTGTGGTTTAATATTGTGCTGCATGCGTGGGAAAGATATAGAAGAGAAGAATCTAGAAACAGTGGAAGTGGCTAAAAAATACCTAGGGGATGTGGTATGTGCGATTGACTTAGCAGGTGCAGAATCATTATTTTCAACGAAGATGTTTGAATCTGTATTTACTAAAGCAAAAGCTTATGGGATTCCAATGACTATTCATGCAGGAGAAGCAGTAGGTGAAGTATCAGGCCCAGAAAGCATTAGGAAAGCTTTAGAGTATGGAACGAAACGAATTGGTCATGGGGTATTAGCTATTGAAGATGAAGCCTTAGTTAAAGAGCTTGTAGATAAGGAAGTGACTTTGGAGGTGTGTGTAACAAGTAACTATCATACGAAATTAGTTGCTAGTGTGAAAGAACATCCCATTAAGCGTTTATTTGATGCAGGTGTTAGAGTGACTTTTAACTCAGATAATATGACGGTATCTCATACCAACATTCATAAAGAAATGCAAGTTTTAAAAGAACAGTTAGGCTTTACAGATCAAGAAATTAGCAGGATGCAACATTATGCTCAAGAAGCCGCTTTTATTAAGTAAAGTAGAGTGAATCAACATATAAAAGATATAGCATAGAAATAAAAAAAGATTAGTATCGCCTCAATAGCTAGGATACTAATCTTTTTTTATTTAATCTTGAAGTGTGCGACGTTTTAATGTTTGCTTGAGCTTTTTTTCAATAGCAACAAGTTCCTGTGTATTTTTAGGCGTTACAAAAAGGCAGGTATAGCCATTTTCTCCTGCACGGCCTGTACGACCAATACGATGCACATAACTTTCAGGAGTTTCAGGACAATCATAGTTATAAACATGAGTCATTCCACTTACGTCAATGCCACGTGCGGCGACATCAGTAGCAATCAGGTATTGAATATCACCACTACGGAAGCTTTTCATCATACGTTCTCTTTTAGACTGCAAAATATCACTATGAAGGCGAATACAATTGTAGCCTGCTCTATGCATGGCAGCATATAAGTCTTCTACGCGGCGCTTGGTGCGACAGAAGATAATAGCCATATAAGGATGATCTTCATTTAATACCTTAAATAAAGAAGCTTGCTTTAAGCGGTCAGTTGTTTCAACAACTTCTTGAGAGATGGCATCTAAAGTAAACTTCGATTTTTCGATAGAAATCGTGACAGGCGACTTAGTATAGCGGTAAGCCATTTTTTTGACATGAGCATCCATCGTTGCTGAAAAGCATAAGGTTTGGCGTTTTTTAGGTAATCTTTGAGTAATCATTTCTACTTCATTTTTAAAACCCATAAGGAGCATCTGATCTGCTTCATCTAAAACAAATGTTTTAACAGCATTTAATTGAATGGTTCCCCGACCTAAGTGATCAAGAAGACGACCAGGTGTTGCAATAACAATTTGAACGCCCTTAGTAAGTTTTTTGATTTGGGCAGAGGTATCTTGGCCCCCATAAACTGCAAGAACACCTAAATGATAGACAGAGGCTAAGGCTTTAGCAATTTCCGTAATTTGTAAGGCAAGTTCTCTAGTAGGAGATAAAATGAGTGCTTGTACATGAGGATTATTGGGTGAAAGTTGTTCAATGATAGGAAGGAGAAAGGCTAAAGTTTTTCCAGTTCCTGTATGAGCCTGTCCAATCATATCTTTCCCATCCATAATAAGGGGAATACTTTGAGCTTGTATAGGTGTGGGCTCTGTAAGTCCCATTTTTTTTAGAGTAACTACCATTTCTGGTTTAATACCAAGAGATTTAAAATTCATGTTAATTCCTTTCGTAACTACAATAGATTAACTTTATCATAGCATGATTTAGTAAGAAATCACAAGGTAGTAAGATGACTTTGATAGAAAAGGCTAGTAGAAGAAAATAGGGAGGACTCTACTAGCTTTTGGGTGAAAGGGATGACTTATTGTGGTGGTGGAGTTAATACCTGAGAAGCTGCTTCGTATCTAGCACCTACACGCTCCCAATTAATGACATTGAAGTAATCGTCAATGTAGTCACTTCGTCTGTCTTGATGTTTTAAATAATAAGCATGTTCCCACATATCAATAGGAAGAAGTGGAATGGTGCGAAGTGGAACAGGAGTTGCTTCATTACTTGTTGTCACAATAATAAGTCTACCATAAGGATTTAAAGCAAGATAAGCATAGCCAGAACCAAACACACTTTCACCAGCTGTTTTTAAGTTACGTTTTAAGTTTTCAAAAGAACCAAATTGTGTACTCACTGCCTTTGCAAACTCACCAGTAGGACGACTCTTAGTAGAGGGATCCATTACTTTCCACATCAAGGAGTGATTATAATGCCCCCCTGCATTATTAGTGACTTGAGTTTGAATGTCACTAGGTAAGCGGTCAGGGAATATTAAAAGTTGGTCTAAAGTGGCACCATAGAATTCAGGATGTCTAGAAAGGGCAGCATTCAGGTTATCTACATAAGCTTTATGAAGTTTCTGGTGATGTATACGAAGGGTGCGTTCATCAATATAAGGTTCTAGGGCGTCAAAGTCATATTCTAATGGAGGTAGTGTGAAAGGGCCAGTAGAAGTTGGGTTCATATTACTAGCGGAGTCTGCAGCGTATAGTGCTTGAAGCAGTTGAGAACGATCAGGTAATGTTTCAGAATCCATCATTTCTGTTTCATTAGTAGAAGGCGTTATATTCATTGTATTATTGATAGTCGTAGCCATTTCTGAAGAAGTTACATTTGTTGGGTTGGGACTAGGTGTAAGCATAGGCGAAGTGGGTGTTTCTGATCTACTAGGTGGATTTGCTCTAAAGTTAGGATTAGCATATAGCATGTGTTTGGATTTATTTTTTTGAGTTGTTGTATAGATGACTGTAGAAGCTAATAATAAATTTATGATTGATTGATTTGATTTCATAATAAGTGCCTCGTGAAAAAATTTCCAATAATATAATATTATTGAAAGCTTATTTTTGCGAATAAAAAAAGGTTCTTTTTTAAAAGAAGAAGCACTCTTTTTCATCTAAGAAAAGAGTACTTCTTCTATGAAGATATTTATAAGGGTTTACTTTGACTATGTTTTTCTAATAAATGATAGAAATTAGGGAAGGAAATAGAAACACACTCAGAATGATTAAGTGTTGAAGTAGAAGCGGCATTGCAAGCTGCAATAGTCACAGCCATGGCAATACGGTGGTCATGGTAGCTCTCTAAAGTGGCACCATGAAGTGGATAGCCACCTTCTATTATCATACCATCTGGTGTAGTAGTCATTTTTGCCCCCATCTTTGTAAGTTCTGTATAAAGGGTCTCAATGCGATCGGATTCTTTCACACGAAGTTCAGCAGCATCTTTAATGGTGGTTGTCCCTTCAGCAAATAGGCTAGCTACTGCAAGAGCAGGAATTTCATCAATGAGCGTAGGAATGCTATCTCCTTCAATAAGGGTTCCATGAAGTTTAGAATAACGGATACGTAAATCACAAACAGGCTCCCCACAAACTTCCTTTTCGTTGAGACAGGTAATATCACCCCCCATGGCTAGAAGGACATCTAAAATACCTCTTCGTGTGGGGTTAATGCCTACATTTTGAAGGATTAAGTCACTACCAGGTGTAATGAGGCCAGCCACCATAAAGAATGCAGCAGAAGAGATATCACCAGGAACAACAATATCCGTTGCATAAAGTTCTTTACAAGGCAAAATGGTGATAGTTTTACCCTGACGCTCTAAGGTCGCACCAAAAGCAGTAAGCATACGCTCTGTATGATCTCTAGAAAGAGCAGGCTCAATAACAGTTGTTGGCCCATCTGCATAAAGACCAGCTAATAAGATAGAAGACTTAACTTGTGCACTGGCTACAGGTAAATGATAAGT
The DNA here is from genome assembly GCA_029851645.1 of Cellulosilyticum sp. Taxonomy (GTDB): domain Bacteria; phylum Bacillota; class Clostridia; order Lachnospirales; family Cellulosilyticaceae; genus Cellulosilyticum. Next base: position 8,667 of record JARKVN010000057.1, read on the forward strand.
AATGCCTTTAAGGGCCTGTGGATCAATAGTCATTGGACAGAAATTATCTTCCTTTGCCTTAATTTGTGTACCCATTTCAGAAAGGGGTTTGATGATTCGGTTCATAGGACGTTTTTGAATAGAAGCATCCCCTGTTAGAGTAGAAGGAAAATCTTGTCCAGCTAAAATACCAGAAATGAGCCGAACGGTTGTACCACTGTTGCCACAGTCTAGAATTTCATTTGATTTTACTAAACCATGAAGGCCCTTTCCTTCAACAGTAACTGTATCACCTTCTATTTCAATATGAACCCCTAATTGCTTAAAGCAGCGAATAGTGGATAAACAGTCATCTCCCATTAGAAAGTTTGTGATACGTGTTGTTCCAAGCGCAAGACTTCCTAACATAACACTTCGATGAGAAATGGATTTATCAGAAGGAATGGAAAAGGTACCAGTTAATTTTTGAATGGGTTTAATTTGCATAGTGTGCTCCTTTTAATTAATAGTAAATAGTATAGCGATGCTGAGAAAGAATTTCTGTAGCAGTAATTAAATCTGCTTTATTAGCAAAGATAATTTTAAGAACGCCTACATCAAATTCTCTATCACTCATGATACTTAAATTTTTAATGTTAATATGGTGATCGCTTAGAAGCGTTGCTATTTTAGCAATGATGCCAGGTTCATCTTTAGCATCCACATGAAGGGCGTAGCGACTAGTTAATTCACTAGAAATCCCTTCAGGAAAGGTATTTCGATAAATACGAGCTGTATCAAAGAAACTATAAATTTCTGATTCAGAGTCATTTTCTAGAACGTTTAAAAAATGGCTTAAAATTTGGTGATAATCTTTAAAGACTTTTTGGATATAGGATTTATTGCTTAGGCAAATACTCGTCCAAAGTTCAGGATTAGAAGAAGCAATACGTGTTAAATCCTTAAAGCCTCCTGCTGCTAGAGCGTGCAAGTAAGCATTTTCACCATCATTATTTCTGACAAGGTGTACTAAACTACTTGCAATAATATGAGGTAAATGGCTAATATTAGCTGCAATAAAATCATGATAAGATGCAGATAAAATCATAGGAATGGCACCTATTCGCTCAATAAGCTTTTGTAAAATAAAAACAATAAACTCTGGTGTATCCCCTTGAGGGGTAAGCATATAGTAAGCATTTTCAAAAAGGTGCGCAGATGAAGCGTTATAGCCAAAACGTTCAGAACCTGTCATAGGATGTCCGCCTACATAATAAATACGCCTTGGAGACTGGTTAATAGATTCACTAATGAGTTTTACAAGTTCGTATTTAGTACTACCTACATCAGTAATGATACAATCATTAGGGAGAAAAGGTAAAAGTTTATCTAGTATACTGGTTATATGACGAACAGGAATACAAATAAAAACAACATTGCAATTTGAAAAACCTGTTTGTAAACTCGATGCAATGCTATCAATTATGCCATCATGATACGCTGTTCTTAAGTTTTCTTGATTCAGGTCATAACCAATAATATAACTATTTTGGGAGTGAACTCGTTTAATGGATTTTGCAATAGACCCACCAATTAAACCAAGTCCGATAATGCCAATGTTCATTGAAGCCTCCTAAAGAAGAAAATGATAATAAAAATATACTTTTATTTATATTTTAAACATTATATAGTTTTTTCTTCATGTTGTATACACTAAATTTTGGAAAGTCATAACAAAAGGCAAACCAGTCCTAAAAAGATTGGTTTGCCTTTTGTTATGATAAAACTCAGCCTAGCCGTGTAAGTGAGAAATATTACAGTAGCTTGGAATACCATTTACATACGAAAGAAGAACTTCCCCTTCAATAAGTGGACGAAGATAAGTAATTGCTTCTTGTGTTAAGTCATTGCCTCTGTCATTAATCCAAGTAAGAGGTACCGTTTTTTCTTGATTAGCAATAGAGGAAATATCATGGGCAAAGGTTTCAATCTGATAAGGACTATCAGAAAGGCGCTTATAACAAACCATTTTGGCTGTTTCACCTTTACTGCCAAGAAGTGCAGCAGCTTTTCCAATATAAACTGCTTCTTCTAAATCTGTTTTAGAAGCAATATGACTTGCAGAACGTTGAAGGACATTCAGTTCTATAGAACGTACTTTGCAGCCAAGTTCTGCTTTAAGGATATTCTCTAGTGTTTTACCAGCACCACAAAGTTGTTTATGACCGAAGGCATCTACGCTACCACTTGAAGCAGAAATATATTGGCCTTCTATGTCTTTAATACCTTCAGAAACAGCAATAATAACATTTTTACGTTTTTCTTGAACCGCTTTAACATCTTCTATAAAATTTTCAATACTAAAAGGGACTTCAGGTAAGTAAATTAAGTCAGGAGCTTTAGAGTAGCTTGTGCGTGCTAAAATTGAAGCAGCTGTAAGCCACCCAGCATTACGTCCCATAATTTCGACGATAGTAACAGATGGAATATTATAAATATAAGTGTCGTGAGCAATTTCTAAAAGAGAGGTTGCTACGTATTTTGCAGCACTTCCAAAACCAGGTGTATGATCTGTTAATGGTAAATCATTATCTATTGTTTTAGGAATGCCGATGACATTAATATCTTTGCCAGTTGTTTGAGCATACTGAGAAAGCTTAAGAACTGTATCCATAGAGTCATTTCCACCAATATAAAAGAAAGTACGAATATGATGGGTTTCAAAGAAGTTAAAAAGTTCCTCATAAACTATTTCAGAATGTTCACAAGTTGGTAATTTGAATCGACAAGAGCCTAAGTACATAGCTGGCGTATGGATTAATTGCTCAAGTGACTGCTCAGTTTTAAACTGCTCAGATAAATCAAGGAACTTTCCTTGAAGTAGACCTTCGATTCCATTAACCATACCATAAACTTTATCATAAAGGTTATTTTCTAAAATACCTTTTAATACACCACCAAGTGAGGCATTAATAGCAACTGTAGGGCCGCCAGATTGCCCAATAATACAATTTCCTTTGATATTCATGAAGTGATCCCCTTTCAAGCACGTTTAATCAATACGATTTATCATACCAAATCCTTAAAAAATCGTCAAATCTCAATGCTTTATATAAGGAAAATTAAAAATATGATAAAAGTATCTATCATATATACAATAAATGAGAGGGATTAGCTTGACAAAATCATTGAGATGGTTAAAATAAAGTTATATGATATAAAGGCTATGAAGATGCACAGTAGAGAATAAATATTCCATAAGAGAGAAGGTATCATCGGCTGCAAGTACCTTTAGGCGAGGTTTATTTTTGAATTTCACATTGGAGCTTTATCTTAGAAAGGCTAATTTATTGCTATCATTTTTAAGGGTATATTATAAGTATATATCATGAAGTATTCTTTAATATAGGAATAAGGCTCAGTAAAAGATAACGGTGGCTACGTTAAAGCTAATGAAGTGCTTGTACTTATTTTTAGGTATAGGAATCAGGGTGGTAACGCGGAGAATATAGTAGCTTCGTCCCTTTATGGGGACGGAGCTTTTTTATTTTTTAAGCCCAAAGTCATCACCTAATAAAAGTTTAAGATAAGGAAAGGAGATTTAATAATGAAAGATAAATTAGAGGTTATTAAGCATAGTGCCATAGCAAGCATTGAAACAGCAGACTCACTTAGTACATTAGAAGAACTTCGTGTGCAATATTTAGGTAAAAAAGGGGAGCTTACAGCTGTTCTTAGAAACATGAAGGATTTAAGTAATGAAGAAAGACCTATTATTGGGCAACTGGCTAATGAAGTACGTAGTGAGATTGAAGAGGGCTTAAAGGCTAAAAAGTCTGCCCTAGAAGTAGCAGAGCAAAACAAAAAGCTTCAAGAAGAAGTAGTGGATGTGACCATGCCAGGAAGGAAGCTTTCTATGGGGCATATGCACCCTATTCAAAAAACACTTGAGGAAGTGAAAAATATCTTCTTAGGTATGGGGTATGAAATTGTAGAAGGACGTGAAGTAGAAACAGCCTATTATAACTTTGATGCACTCAACTTAGGGGAAGAGCATCCAGCACGTGATGAACAAGATACTTTCTACTTTAGTCCACACTTGGTCCTTAGAACAGCCACATCTCCTGTTCAAGTCCACACCATGGAAAATGAAAGTTTACCTATTCGTATGATTGCGCCAGGTAGAGTATTTCGTTCAGATGAGGTAGATGCCACACACTCACCAGTGTTCAATCAAATTGAAGGACTTGTTATTGATAAGAATATTACATTTGGTGACCTTAAAGGGGTACTTGCTGAATTTGCTAAAGCATTATTTGGGGATAAAGTACAAGTTAAATTTAGACCACATTATTTCCCATTTACAGAGCCAAGTGCAGAGGTAGATGTTACATGTGTTTACTGTGGGGGTAAAGGCTGTAACGTATGTAAAGGGGAAGGCTGGATTGAGATTTTAGGATGTGGAATGGTTCACCCTAAGGTGCTTGAAATGGCTGGTATTGACCCTAATGTATATCAAGGTTTTGCATTTGGTGTAGGTCTTGAACGTATTACAATGCTTAAATATGATATTAATGACTTAAGATTATTCTATGAAAACGATGTGCGTTTCTTATCACAATTTTAAAAAGTAGGAGGATATTAAAGATGAATGTACCTATGTCATGGCTTAAACAATATGTTGAGATAGATGTGGATACCAAAACCTTTGTAGATGCAATGACTATGTCTGGTTCAAAGGTAGAAGCAGTTGAAGAGAGTGGAAAAAATATTACAAAAGTTGTTGCAGGTAAAATTGTAAAGGTAGAACAGCATCCAGATGCAGACCGTCTTCGTGTGATGCAAGTGGATATTGGAGAGAAGGAGCACCTTCAGATTGTAACGGCAGCAGCTAACGTACAGCTTGGAGATGTTGTGCCAGTTGCTTTAGATGGTGCAACACTTGCAGGTGATCTTAAGATTAAAACAGGAAAACTACGTGGGATGGTTTCTCAGGGGATGTTCTGCTCAGTAGAGGAATTAGGTTTTGCAGAAGAAGATATTGAAGATGCACCACATGATGGAGTTTATGTATTTCTTAAAGATATTCCAGCACTTGGAAGTGATATTAAGCCCTATTTTGGTCTTGGAGAAGAAGTGGT
>JARKVN010000074.1 GCA_029851645.1 Cellulosilyticum sp.
ACCCGCGACCCTCTCCTTGGCAAGGAGATGCTCTACCAACTGAGCCATTCGCGCATAAATCTGGCAACCACTTACTCTCCCAGCCCGTCTCCAGACAAGTACCATCAGCCGCTTAGGTCTTAACCTACGTGTTCGGTATGGGAACGGGTGTGTCCCCTAAGCGCATCATCACCAGAAAACATATAGTCGTGTTGACTACGTATTTCATAATACACTATAAAAAAATATATGTCAACACTTTTTTATACTTTTTTACCTACTTATAATGCCTAAAGTGCCAAATGAGCTAATTTTAGACATCCCATTATGCCTTGATTATCATTTAATGCCGCTGGGACAATATAATTTTCCAAATCGCTCAGTTCACTAGTTTGAACATATCCAGCTAAAAGAGAAGATACCTTTTCTCTAATTAGTGGGAAGAGTTGTGTTTGATGCATAACGCCTCCACCCAGGACAATACGATGTGGTGATAGAATTAAAATATAATTTACAATAGCTTGAGCCAAATAGTAAGCTTCTAACTCCCAAACTTTAGCTTCGTTAGTAAGCTCGTAAGCTTCTTTTTGCCATCTTTCTTTAATAGCAGGACCAGCAGCCAAACCTTCTAAACAATTCATATGATAAGGACATTTTCCTTTATAAGTATCTTCAGGATGTTTAGTTAGTAAAATATGTCCTGCTTCAGGATGCAACATCCCGTGTAACAAACGTCCTTCTTGATAAATTCCTACTCCCACTCCTGTTCCAACAGTAATATAAATGCTTGAACCAAGCCCTTTTGTGCTTCCCCAAGTAGCTTCTCCTAAAGCAGAACAGTTAACATCTGTATCAAATCCAATAGGTATTGATAAAGCATCTTTAAAGGCACCTACTAAATTATAGTTAACCCAGTCTAATTTAGGAGTAGAAGTAATAAATCCATAAGTAGCAGAAGATGGATTAAGATCAACAGGACCAAACGAACCTATACCTAGTGCTTTAATCTCATAAGATGAGAAATAATCAATAATCTTAGGAATAGTAATATCTGGAGTTTCCGTAGGAATAGACATTTGATTGATAATCTCACCATTCTCATTTCCAACAGCACAAACCATCTTTGTGCCACCTGCTTCTAATGCACCTAACAACATATGTAAGCCTCCTCTAACTTATCCAGTTTCTAATAATATCAGTAATTATATGTCATTTAATAACATTTGATATAAACTGTAGAATATTAATTACAAAAGTAAATTCTTATAATATTCTGCAATAACATCTTCTAGACCATTATATAAATTCTCATCTCTATATGCAAGGCGTAATATAGCACAATACTTGGCATCAATTTTCTCTTCATTGAACAATTCACATATTATATTTTTTATAAATATACCCATAGTTTTAAAGCATCTAAATAACTATTACTTCTTAGCTATTTAGATGCTTCTTATTCTATCTTCTCAGAAAGTCTATTTTTCTCCTCTTTCTTACTTACTATTTTAATTCACAAAAACCGTTTTTTAATCTCTTCATATTTTTCAGCTGTCATTAGTGCATCTTGTTTGGTATCCTTAAATTTAACAATGTATGTCCAGCGTCCATAAGGCTCAATCTTTACAATCTGTGTTAGATTAATAATATATGACTTGTGGCTACGAATAAAGCAGTCTACATCTAGTTTTGCTTCTATATCTCCTAGACTGGCTGAAGTAGAGAAAACTTCCTTAGCAGTATAAATCATAGTCATATTATTTTCCCTTTGTACTAACAGAATATCTTTAATATCTACAAAGCTCATGCTCTCTTTTCCTTTTACTAATAGCTTTTCTAGCCCCTTTTCATACTTTATGATTTTATCAATACTCTCTCGATCTTGGTTATTATTTAACATCTTCACTCGTTCTAAGGTTTGATTAACTCTTGTTATATTAAAAGGTTTCACAATATAATCATAAGCATAAACTTCAAAAGCCTCTGGCATATATTCAGCATGTGCTGTAGCAAAAATAATTTTGGTTTTAGGGTTGATATCTGAAATCACTTGTGCACAAGTAAGACCACTTTCTTCTTTAATCTCAATGTCTAAGAATACGACATCAGGCTTGAGCTTAGTAAACTGTTTAATGGCTTCTGACATACTTTCACATTCACCAACTACTTCAAACCCTTGGTTCTTTTCTATGATTTTACGAAGTAGTAGTCTAATGCCCCCCTCATCATCTACAATTAACACCTTAATAGCCATTTATCTTGCTCTCCTTCTCCTATACCTACTTTTACACTTTGGCTCACCAATTACTTCAGAAAGAATGATTGCCTCTCTAAGTGGTAATTTTTCTGTCTTAGTTTTGTGTAATATGTCATCTTCATCCCTACAATCAAGTATCTTCTCTATTTTCTTGATTTCTTCTTGTCTATCACTTGCTTGTTTTTCTTTCTCTAACTGTCTCTTATCATTTAAAATGCTTTCGGTTATTGTTTTAACATCCATGTATTTTTTTATCTTTTTGGTAAAGTTATGATTATTTATTTTTACCATCCTTCTTTCCTCCTAACTCACCTTGTACTTTAGTAGGACTAGAAATAGATTCTCTCATTTGAGTGTCTGCTTTAATGTTTTGTATATCATAATAATCCATAACACCAAGTTTTCCTTCTCTAAGTGCAGCTGCTAATGCTTTAGGCACTTCTGCTTCAGCTTCAACTACATAAGCTCTCATCTCTTGTTCTTTAGCAACAGCCATAGCCCTTCTTTCCTCAGCTTTAGCCTGTGCAATGTTTTTATCTGCTTCTGCTTGAACTGTTTGAAGCTCTGCACCAATGTTACGTCCAACATCAATGTCTGCAATATCAATAGAAAGGATTTCAAAAGCTGTTCCAGAGTCAAGTCCTTTACCTAATACCACCTTAGAAATACCATCTGGATTTTCAAGCACTTCCTTATGGCTTAGTGAAGAACCTACAGTAGTAACGATCCCCTCACCCACTCTGGCTAAAATAGTTGCTTCTCCTGCACCTCCAACTAATCTTTCAAGATTTGTTCTTACTGTCACTCTTGCTTTAACGAGTAATTCAATACCATCTTTAGCAACTGCTGAAACATTAGGTGTCTCAATGACTTTTGGATTAACACTCATTTTAACCGCTTCTAATACATCACGACCAGCAAGGTCAATAGCTGCTGCTTTCTCAAAAGGTAATTCAATGCCTGCTCTTTCTGCTGCAATGAGTGCATCTACAACTCTATCTACATTACCACCTGCTAAATAGTGTGCTTCTAATTGATTCACATGAAGCATAATACCAGCTTTTGTTGCCTTAATATGTGGCATAATAATACGATTTGGTTTCACACGTCTAAGCTTCATTCCTACTAAATTAAAGATACCAATTTTAACATTGGAAGCTAATGCTGATATCCATAATCCAACGGGTACAAATATAAAGAAAAGAACAACTAATAAACCAATAACTCCTAAAACTACAACTCCTGTACTTCCATGCATAGTAATTCCCCACTTTCTTTTACTTATTTATTTTCTTTTACGATTAATTTAGAACCTTTTACTTCCTTTATAATGATAGGTGTTCCCTTTGCAATATAATTACATTCCGAAATGACATCAAACGTGACGCCCTCAAAATCCCCACTTCCTGAAGGTCTAAGGTCTGTATGAGCCACGCCTTTTTTACCCAATAAGTAATTTAAGTCATTTGAACTAATATATCCTTTTTCCTTATTCTGCTCTTCTGTCAGAACGATAGATTTAGAAATCTTTCCTTTAGATAATAGCCATAAAATAATAGCTAACATTACGCCTAGAAGCGCAATAATAATAATCGTTAATATAATACCTTGCTCCACTGTCTTAGAACTTAGAAAAATACTAATCACTAGACTTGTAATACCTGCTATTCCTGGAACTGAAAATCCTGGCAATACCATTTCTACTCCAACTAGAATAAAGCCTACTATCATTAATATAAGCCCTATTACTGTGACACTATCAATATATCCCATTTATGTTATCCCCCTTTCTTTCATTTTTATTTCTATCTCATTCTATTCTATGGTATTTATCATCCTTCTTCTAGTTATTCCTATTGTGTTATACATTTTTACAGATAGATTGTCAGTTTTCCCTTTTCATTGCTCAACATTTTAATTCTTATTACTAACTCTTTTAGGAAAAGATAAGATAAATGAAGTTTCTTCATCTCTTGATTCTACCTTAAGTTTAGCATTTGCCCTTGTCATAATATCTTTTACAATTGCTAACCCCATACCATGTCCCTTTTCCTTCTTAGTCGTATATCCCTCTATAAAGATTGTACTGAGCTTATTACTAGGAATCTTAGGTCCATTATTACTAATTATGATAATGTAATGTTCTGCTTTTTGTTCTATCTCAATATGTAATTCTTTATTCCCTTCTTTCTGAACTAAAGCAGTCATAGCATTATCAATAATATTAGCTAATACTTTACACAGCTCCCATGGTTCTATTTGAAGTGCCTTTAGGTCAGATTTGATTTCCAAATACATATCTATCCCTCTTTCTTCTGCAATTTGAAGTTTGGCTTGAAGTAAGGCATTCACTGCTGGCTGTGCTGTTTTAAGTGCTTTACTTACCTTCATAATTTCCTTAAAAACTGAATTCATATAAACCTTAGCTTCTTCATATTCCTCTAATTCCAATAATCCATGTACTACTTGCATCTGATTCAGGTAATCATGTCGCTGGCTTTTTAGAGTAGAGTTTAATAACTCTAAATTCTTTATACTCTCTAACAAACTCGTATTCTTTACTTTATTTAAGATAACGTAGGCAAAAATCGTAACGACTGCATTTAATCCTAAAAATAAGCAAGACGCATAAACAACATATTTTGTTTGGCTATGATTATTATTTTGCATCAAAATAATAATCATAAAAGTAAAGACAATTTGAAGTATATTTAACCCAACCAATGTGACAAAGATTTTCTTTGTATTCATCTTTTTCCCCTAATCTAAAAAAATCCTATTCATTTTCTCTTCTATAGTATATCATATCTACCTAAAGCTCATTACCAAAATGTGTACTTAATAGCCTTTAGACCGAAATACTTTTAATCGTAACCCCTTGAAGATTAAGTAATATATTGATATCATAGTAAGTGCATCTGAAATCCTCCACTCTTAAGTTTGTTCGCACTTACAAGAGAAAGGATAATAGATGCCTTTTTAATTTCTAAAATTTTATATCATAGTTAAAATAATCAAATACAAGGAGACAAATTATGAAAAGAAAAATATCGTTATTAATGATTGCTACATTACTTATGGGCTCTGTAGTTGGATGTAGCACAAATACAACTACAGATGAAGTAGTAACAGCAAAAGTAGCTGCACTTAAAGGGCCTACAGCTATGGGGATGGTAAAAATGATGGAGGACGAAAAAAACAGTACAGAAAATGATTATGAATTTACGATTGCAGGTTCCCCAGATGAATTAACACCTAAACTTGTTAATGGAGAGGTTGATATTGCAGCTATACCATCAAACTTATCTTCTATACTGTATAATAAAACAGATGGTAATGTTGTTACATTAGGCATCAACACATTAGGCGTATTATATATAGTTGAAAATGGGGATAATATAAATTCAATCCAAGATTTAAAAGGAAAAACATTATATGCAAGCGGAAAGGGCGCAACCCCAGAATATGCCCTTAACTATATATTAAAAGCAAATGGAATAGATCCAGAAAAAGATTTAACTATTGAATATAAATCAGAGCACACAGAGTGTTTAGCAGCAATATCAGCAGAAGAAGGTGCTATCGCAATGTTACCTCAGCCATTTGTGACAACCGCTATAACCAAAAATCCTCAAATACAAATCGCATTAGACTTAAATAAGGAATGGGAAAATTCAACCAATGATAGTTTATTAGTTACAGGTGTCCTAGTAGCAAGAAAAGATTTTGTTGAAAAGTACCCTGAAAAAGTAAGTGATTTTCTAGAAGAATACAAGGAATCAGTAGAATTTACCAATGACGATATAGATGGTGCCGCTGAGTTAATTGGAGCCCATGATATCGTGCCAGCAGAAGTTGCAAAAGCAGCAATACCATATTGTAATATAACATTTATAGATGGTGAAGAGATGAAAGGAAAGCTTGAAGGGTATTTAAATACATTATTCGAACAAAGTCCTGAGTCCATAGGAGGAAAAATGCCAAGTGAAGACTTCTACTATAACCAAAAATAATAAGAAAATCTCTTTATGGGCAGTAGTATTTTGGCTTTTAATTTGGCAAATAGGAAGTATAATTATTTCTCAGGAGATACTTTTAGTATCTCCTATTTCAACATTTAGGAGATTAAGTGAACTCGTTTTGGAAATAGATTTTTGGAAATCTATTTTATTTTCATTTAGCAAAATTACTACAGGTTTTTTACTAGCACTTATATTTGGGTCAATATTTGCAATTTTTTCATCATACGTAAAGAAATTTAACCAATTAATCGAACCTTTAATATTAGTCATACAAGCTGTACCAGTCGCATCATTTATTATCTTAAGCTTAATATGGATACCAACCAGGAGCCTTTCTATTTTTATTTCTTTTTTAATGGTACTACCTATTGTATATAGAAATATTTTAGATGGAATCCATAACATCCCAAAAGAAATTAAAGAAATGGCAGATTTATTTAGAATTTCAAAAGCTAAAAGAATAAGATACATCTATTTGTCTCAAGTAGCCCCCTATTTAAGATCAGCATGTAGTGTATCTCTAGGTCTTTGTTGGAAATCAGGCATCGCAGCAGAAGTAATAGGCTTGCCTAAAAATTCAATAGGAGAAAATTTATATCAAGCGAAAATATTTTTGGATACTCCAGACTTGTTCGCATGGACAGTAGTCATTATTGTAATAAGTATCTTGTTCCAAAAAATATTTTTAAAGATTATTGATAGTATTTTATTAAAGATGGAGAATATCTAAATGGATATAGTATTAAAGAAAGTATGTAAATCATATGATAATGAAATAATATTAAAAGATTATGATTATGTGTTTAAAGAAAATCAAATAACCTCTATTAAAGGCAAGTCAGGTAGTGGAAAGACAACTTTACTAAGAATATTAATGGGCTCTGAAAGTGTAGATAAAGGTACGATAGAAGGTATTGATGATAAGAGAATCAGTGCCGTATTTCAAGAAGATAGATTATGTGAAAATTTAAGCGTAATCGCCAATTTAAAATTAACTTCACCTAACTTAAATCATTCTCATATTGAAGAAGCTTTAGATAAAGTTGGCATGAAAGATTGTAAAAATAAGATAGTAAAAGAACTAAGTGGTGGTATGAAAAGAAGAGTAGCAATACTTAGAGCGCTACTATATGAATTTGATTTATTAATATTAGATGAACCCTTTAAAGGATTAGATATAACTACAAAACAATCCGTAATTGACTTCATAAAACAAAAAATAAAAGGTAAAACGGTCATAATAGTTACCCATGATATGGACGAGTTAGAGTATTTTAATGATTTTAAAATAAATATATGTGTGCTACATAATTGAATCACATCTATACATCTCTTTAAACACAATTAAGGTCAAAAAACACCTTATACCAAACCAGATATTTTATGAATAATACAAGTTATATTTATAGAAACAAAAAACTAAAGTTACTTTATGTAATCAACATAGTATAATGTAGATAATATATTATGTTTGATAAGGAGTTGATTGAGAGTGCCTAGACTAGAAATATTAAGTCCAAAAGTAGATTTTGTATTTAAAAGAATTTTTGGTAATGAAAATAATCCTAAAATATTAATTTCATTCTTAAATGCAGTCATTAAACCTAAAGATATAATACAAACAGTACAGATTATGAATAATGATATAGATAAAGAATCTATCGAGGATAAATTTAGTAGATTAGATATTAAAGCAAAAACAAATAAAAATGAACTAATTAATATTGAAATACAAATTAAAGATGAACATAATATGGTAAAGAGAAGTCTATATTACTGGAGTAAAATGTTTGAAGGACAACTTACAGAAGGGCAAAAGTATGATAAGTTAGCCAAAACCATTTGTATCAATATATTAAATTTTAAATGTCTAAATACAAAAGAAGCCCATTCAGTCTATAGATTAAAAGAAATTAATACAAATGAAGAGTTAACAGATCTTCAGGAAATACATTTTATAGAGTTACCTAAATTACCTAAAGATGAAGAAATAAAAGATGTATTTGATGCATGGATGGAGTTTATAGAGAATCCTATAAGTAATAAGCTTGAAAAGGCTGAATTGACTATAGAAGAGATTAGAGAAGCAAAAAATGAATTACTAAAGCTAAGTGCTAATGGTAAAGAACGAATGAAATATGAAGATAGAAGAGCTGCTTTATTAGATAAGGTAAGTGCTCTTGAAAATGCTGAAGAAAAGGGAATTGAGATTGGAAAAGAAATTGGAGAAAAAAATAAAGCTATAGAAGTAGCCCAAAAAGCTTTAAAAGCAGGAATTGATATAGATACTATTATTAGTCTTACAGGTCTTGAAAGAATTGAAATAGAAAATTTGTTATAAATATTGTGTTATCTGCTATAAAACAACTGAGAATGTAAGCGAATTATTCAACAGAATTTTATCAAGCACAGTTTATGGTAATATGCACACAAATTAGAAGATAAAATTGTTGTTATTTTAAATTATATTAAGGGGCATTAGTGTTTAGTTTATAGATAAAATTTCCATTGACTTTATTTTATTAAGTATACTTTGTAACTTCATAATGATATTTCCATTTAAAACCAGCGAGCTTAAATAGACTGATGGTATATTTTTTTAG
>JARKVN010000075.1 GCA_029851645.1 Cellulosilyticum sp.
ATCATCACTTCTCCCACACCTACTGCCCCCTGCTCCTTATAAGTTGCTAGCCGATTTTTAATGGTATCTTTTTCTTTCTCATCTAAATTACACATCCATGCATATCGACTTGGATAACGCTCACAGATTCTCCTACATACTGCATTAGACCCAAATCCAGCATCACTTTCTCCGCTTGACATTAGAATACCTTTTTCTATTTGCAAATAGTCCAAATGCTTTAACATGTCCTCTGCACTTGAAATCATGTTCTCACCAACTAAAAGTTCCTGCTCTGCTAGGTGAAGGTGAATATCTATCTTCCTCATTTTAGTCTCCTTTTACACTACATTTTTTTGAGTACGACGTTTGTTAAGCTCAGTATACATCTCTTCTGTCTTTTCTTTAGTAAGGTTATAGACAAGACCAATTCCAATAAGTTCTAATACACAAGTAATGACTGGAATACTTGTACATAGAGAACGGATATGGTTTGCAATTTCTGGTGCCTGAGACTGAATACCTGAAACATAACCAATAGCTCCTAATGAGAAAGAAGCAATCGTAGATGCTAAAGTAGAGCCAATCTTACGTGAGAAAGTATAAATAGAATAAAGGCTTCCATCACTTCTCTCACCTGTTTGAAATTCACTGTAATCAATACAGTCTGTCACAAATGCCCATATCAGCATAGTAAATGCAGTTTGTCCACTTACTGCTAATGTGTTAAGTACTAGAAACACATAAACATTTTGAATAGGAACTAAAAATAGCACTGTAGAAATAATTAGATTATATCCAGAACATGTTAAAATGACATTTCTTTTTCCAAACTTTTGACTTAATTTTGGAATGACTGGGAAGAATACTAGCATAATTGGAACATTAACCAAAGATACTAAAGACAGTACTTGTGGTGCATGATAGAACTCTTTGTATAAGTAACTACTTAGTTGTCCATTTCCTGTTATGTACAAAAGACTTCCTACTGTTGCTAGCATGACGCCTAACATAGGGCGATTTTTAAGAACACCTTTTAGAACTTTTCCGTAATTGAATTTTTGACCTTCTACCTTTGTTTGACGTACACGCTCTGTAGTAAGCTTTAACAATAGATAGTAGCTGATTAAAGATAGTACTCCGAATACAACGGCAACTTTAAAAAATCCACTTGGAACCACCTCGCCTGACTTATTAAATACAAATTGTGGTACAAGCGATAGTGCCCCAATCCCTACAATCGTTCCACCAATCGCACGAGCTCGTGATAATTTTGTCCTTTCAACGGGGTCATTGGTAATCACTGCTGCCATAGAACCAAATGGCATGGATGTTCCTGTATAACTCATACCATAAGCCAAATAAGCAAAAATTACCCAACCATGTTTTGCTAAAGAACTCCAGCTGGATACATCTGTAAAACATAAAAGCCCTGATACAGCTAAGGGAATCATAGCGATTTTAATATAAGGCTTAAATTTATCTCCACTTTTTCCAATCTGCCACCTATCTGGAAATGAACCAATTATCGGGTCATTCACAGCATCCCAAAGCCTTGCAAATAAAAATAGAGACCCCATCCAAGTTGCCTTAATACCTAATACATACGTACAAAATGTGAGGAAAAATGCGTCCACATAAAGGTTGACAAAACTCCCTCCCATATCCCCAAACACATACCCAATTTGGTCTATAACACCAAATTTTCTCTTCTCTTTCATTGTATTCTCTCCTTTTCTTACACAAAACTTGCTTTATCTTATGTATTTTTGTTATACTTTTATAATATAAAAATATTTTTATAACATAAATTGTATATCTAGCATATTATATTGCAATTTTTGCAATAATAGCATTTATCTTTTTATACTACATTTTATTTTTATATAATCATACGAAAAAGGATATTAAATATGATTGATTACTGGAAAGAAATACAAATGACAGACCCCTATATTGAAATTCGTACGCAAATTAGTGACCAAAATTCTGAACATGTTTCATTACATAGCCACACTTTCTATGAAATTATTCTCTGCAAAAGCGGCAACATTCAATATCTATTAGATGATAAACGTTTCCTCTTTCAAACTGGTGATATTTTACTAATTCCTCCTGGCATCAGCCATAGTCCTCTTTTTCTAGAAACACTAACCATTCCTTATGAACGATATATTATTTGGATTAATAAAGATTTCTGGGAGTCTTCTGTCAAAGAGTATCCTGACTTAGACTTTGCTTTCTGCCAATGTCAAAAAAGAAATAACTACTTACTCCGCTCTACACAAGCCACTTGGTCTAGCCTGTTTTATGGCGCTACATCTGCTCTAAAAGAAGTGCAGGAAAAGAAACTAGGCTGGCAACTCTTATCACGTTCTTCACTCATTGCGCTAATGGTTCATATTGGACGTACTTATTATTATCAGGATGTCCCTATTCTTACTGCCGAAAAAAGCAGTTTAGCCGATGATGTTTTTAGTTATATCAATGAACATTTAGCAGAAAAGATTACATTAGAACAAGTTGCTAAACATTTGCTAGTTAGTCAATCTACCATCTCCCATTTGTTTCAAAAACAGTTTGGTACATCCTTCTATCACTTCATCATTCAAAGGCGGTTGATTGCTGCCAAAAATGGAATTTTATCTGGTATTCCACTTCAGCAAATATGGGAGACTTGTGGATTTCCAGACTATTCTTCTTTTTATCGCTCTTTTAAAAAAGAATATGGTATCTCCCCTCGTGAATTTCGTAATGCCTATAAAACTTGATTATAAACATTACTAAAACCATTCTTCTTCTTCAACAGCTTCTAAATCGAACCAAAACGTTACACTATTTGAATCACTTCTCATTCCATAATGACTATAATGTTTCTCTAATATACATTTCACCATATAAAGTCCTAGACCAGAGCCTCCTAACTTTTTATTGCGAGACTGGTCTATACAGTAAAAGGGGTTCCATATTTTTTCTTGTAAGTCTGAGGGGATACTCACGCCTTGATTCATAATTTTAAAACAAACCCTTGATTTAATCTTCTCTATTGAAAGTTCAATACTTTCACCGCACGGTGTGTAGAAAATCGCATTGTTATATAGATTTCGAATCACACGCTCTATTTTCTTTCTATCTCCTAGAACAAAGTGCTCCTGTAGATTTAGTATAACCTGTAATTTTTTTTCCCCTATTAAAGTTTTAAAGCTTTTATGCACCTTAAACACGAGGTCTGAAAGTACAAATACCTCTTGTTCTAAAGCTACATCTGCTTCTAATCGACTAACTTCTAGTAACTCATGTACCAAGTCACTCATTTGATTGATTTGCCCTAACAAAGCTTCAAAGTTTTTCGTATCTTCACTGCTATAAATCCCATCAATCACGCCATAACATATTCCTTTCATAACCGTTAATGGTGTTTTGAGTTCATGAGAGACATCTGCAATGAGCTGCTTTCTTTGTACTTCTAAATATTCTTTTAACTCAATATCTTTTTTTAGAGCATTTAGGCTTTCCTCTAACTTATGAGACATTTGATTAATATTATAAGCAAGCTCTCCTATTTCATCCTCGCTTCTTACCTCACAATACTTACTAAAATCTAGTTGAGCAATAGCTGTTGTCACATTACGAAGCTCTACTAGTGGCTTAGTAAGTTTTTTTGAATACCAATATGCTCCTATTAATGCAATAATGAGTATAATGACAAAACTAATTAGGACATACTGGTTCATAATCTCTGTAGACTCTTTTATTCCTTGTAATGAAACCATAGACGTTAGTAAAACAGGAATATCTTTTAAAAATGTAGGTATAACTCCTATAATATTATTGACACCTATATAAGTATCTAACTTCTCATAAATAATAGGCTGATAAGCGATTAGACTTTGATTGTTTATTATTTGTTCATATATAAATTGATTCGTTTCTTGTATTAAAGTATTTTCTCTATAAGCATTGCCATAAGTACTTTCTCCTGGAATATAAATCGTTCCTATTACACCTTCTATAATAGTCGGTGTTGGTACTTCTATTGCTTCATATATTAAGCTAGCTGGTTCCTTTTTCTCTTCATCACCATTTATATTATTTAGGGATTGTTGAGCCTCCATAGTTAAAGCAATCTGACTACTTCTTACAACAGATTCCAGAGCCCTTACTGTATAACTTTCTTCTCCTACTTTAATTTCAATTTCACTAGGATATAGTTCCTTAACATTTTCATTGTCCCTTTCTGTCCCAGTAATTTTTACTTCTGCTCCTTCTTTTAGATAAGGTATTTCTTCTCCTTGTGCCAAAATCCCTTCGAAATAGACTTTATAAACCTCATCTTCTTTTGTTTTTACCTCTATAAAACTTCTTTGAGTATTAAATCCATATAATGTTGCCCCATATAAATCAATAATTCCTGTTGCACCACCTATCTCTTCAGAAAATTTTAAGAGCTGTTTATTAATTTCTTCTAAGGGTATCTCTGAAATTTCTTTTGAAATTTTAACTAACTTCTTTGCAATCCGTTCTTTTTTGGTGCGCAAGTAATACTGATCTAAATAAAGTGATTGAAAAATCATTTGCAATCCTAACAATAGAGCTAATGAAATACTAATCAAAAAGAATAATTTGTTTGCAATTTTACCTTTTTTCATCTTTATACCTCAAATATATAACCCACTCCAAATACAGTTCGAACCATATAAGCGTACTCTCCCAAAGCTTTACGAATTTTTTTGATGTGATTATCTACTACTCTGTCCTCTCCTACATAATCATATCCCCATACTTCTGTTAAAATCATTTCTCTCGATAATGCCTTGCCCTCATTTTCAACAAGGTAAGTTAGTATTTGATACTCTTTATGAGTTAGCTCAATAAAAACACCTTCTAACTTGACCTTCATGGCGTCTTTATCTATTTCTAAATTATCTTTTACTATGATGTTATTTTTCACCATTTTTCTTTGTTCTTTACCTAATAATCGTTTGACCCTAACTAATAACACGGCGGGGCTAAATGGCTTTTTAATATAGTCATCTGCTCCTAATTCAAAGCCCATGAGCTCGTCATATTCTTCTCCCCTGGCTGTTAAAAATAGTACAGGTATATCTGACTTTTCCTTTACCTTACGACACAAAGTCCAGCTATCTACATAAGGTAGCATCACATCTAAAATAGCTAAATCAAATGTTTCTTTTTCTATGATGCCTATCGCTTCCTTTCCGTTTTGGGCCTCTAAAACTTCAAAACCTTCCATCATAAGATAGTCTTTTACCACCTGACGAATGCCTGATTCATCTTCTACAACCAATACTTTTTGAGCCATCAACATCCCTCCTACACGCCCACTATAAAAAATACCTTAAGATAGTCCCTCTATCTTAAGGTATTTTACCATTAATTATTTAACTCTATGAATACTTAATTTTGACTAGCTATAGAAGTAGCTGGGATTGCTTCCATAACTGTAGCCGCTGTTGTCTCTGTAGCCTCCACCACTTGAATGATTTCAAGGTCTACTAACTTATTAACTTGTTCCTCTGTAAGGGTAGCAAATAATTGACCAAGTGTTGTATTTTCATCATATTGAATATTAAGTACTTCACAAATCTCTTTTACTTTTTCAACATCTGCTGCTTTTTCTTCTTCTGTCATTTCTTTAGCCTCAGTTACAACAGCTGCCTTAATTTCTCCTTCTGTCATTTCTTGAGCAACTTCTGCTTCATTCACTTTTATAGCTGGTACTGATTTTACCATTTCACTTGTAGCTGCACTTGATAAAATCATTATAAAGAGAAGATATATTCCTCTTTTGTCCTAGATGTGTTTTTTTTATGTTTTTAAATTTCAATCACATGAAGTTATGGTTTGTTTAATTAATTTTTCGCCTTCGTAAAGACTTAAAATCTCTTTTTCTCTATACATCCATTCCATACACAGATTAAAATCCTCTAATGTAACAGCTGCTTGTGCCTCAAATTCAAAATGTGCCATACGCTTTGAAAAGTTTTCTGTGTAGTCCAGTTCCTCATGACATACCCTAACTTTCTCTGAAGGACTTAATGCATTAAATAACTGCCCAGCTTCTTCTAGTGCCTCATGAAAAGCTCTTACAGCTTCGGTATTTGCCTCGTAAAAAGCTTCATCAAATGCCCACATCACTAAATTTTTATCACTTTCTCGACTACTCCAAATCACCTGATGGCCTTTGTCTGTTAAATCTGTTATAAAGGGTTCAATAGCCACAAGTGCATCTATTTCTCCTGCCTCTAAAGCAGCCATGCGTTCATAGGAATTATTAATCCATACAACTTGTGCACCTGGTAATTTATCTTTTAAGTCATTTTCTAAATATAGTCTAAAAAGCCCTTTACGGCTTACCCCTACTCTAAGTCCTTCTAAAGAAACAAGGTCTTTATGTCCTACCAGCTGAATCGTACGTGTCAAATTAGAAGTTAGAACAGCTTTCTTCCCTTTCTCTAACATATAAAAGAAGAAAGTCAAATCGCCAATCATAGCATCTGATGTGCCTTCTAAAAAAGGGCTCTTCCCATCAAAAGAAAAGTCTTCTGCTAAATCTAGGTGTACCTCTATATTACGTTTTTTAAAAAATCCCCTTGATTCCGCTAGTAAAGCTGGAATAATAAGTGGATTCTTTTTCGTATGATAAACATGAATTGATTTCATATAATCCCCCTCTATCCTCTTAAGAAAAATCCTATTAAAAACTCAACACTTAAAAGTGTATGAAAACTGTAAATAAGTAGTAGTGGTCTTGGCCCCCACTCTCTTCCCATAGCTGGATAAACCTCTTGAATTTTATAGTAGTCTTTATACCAACGCCTATAACCAAACTCATAAAACACAACAAGTCCACTTATGAGCATCCACCAAGTTATTCCGCCTATCATATAAAGTATTATCCAACATAATATCATGAGGATTGCTTCTGGAATAATCAGCTTAATTGAATTTCTAAAACCAATAACATGTGGTAGTGTTTTTCTTGAGCCTTTATCTTTTTCATAGTCAGATGTATTATTAGTGGACATTAAGAATACTGTCATCATCATAGGTATAAAAGCATAGAGAAAAAGCTCTGCTTTCCAATCCCCCACTTGTAAAAAGGCAGATACCAGACTACTTGCACCACCTACTAATAAACCAGATACTGCTTCACCCACAGGATAGACAATATAAGGTTTAGGCCCTAAAGAATAAGTTACTGCAGCTAATGCCCCAATAAGGCCTATTGCCAAAATCAATAGACTTCGGGTTAAATAAACGACCATCAAACCACTTATGCCTGCTAGTATAAAAAATCCAACTAATACCAAAATGGCATCTGTTAAACTTGCCTCTCCTCTTACAAGTCCTTCACTCCCTTTATGCCCTGTAAAAGTTGACTCGTCTTCTTCTTTCTTAAGATGCGCTCTTATTTCATTAGCCACATTGGCAACAATATTAAAACTAAACCCACTTATAAATAAAAAGAAGAGTGGTAAGAGCTTAAGCTGACCGCTTAAATACGCCCCATACAATCCTCCACTTAAAATGGGCAACCCCGTTGCAAAGCCTGTCCTAACCTCCATTACAGTATAGGCTCGTTTCATAAAATTTTTCATTAGCGTATACTCCCTGCTGTAATCCCTTCATAAATATATTTTTGTAATGCAAAAAAGAAAATCATCATAGGCACCATACTGATTAAAATAATGGCACTAATCACATGCCATTCTGTTTGATTAGGACCTACAAAGCGATAAATCGTTGTAGAGACTGTTCCTAGCTTTTCATTAGGCATATAAAGATATGGAATATAGAAATCGTTATAAATTGCAATCACTTTCAGCATAGCAACGGTTGCTGTTGCTGGCTTTAAAAGTGGAAAAATGACCTTTCTATAAATCTTGTAATAAGAAGCTCCTTCTAACATGGCTGCCTTGTCCACTTCCACAGGAATTTTATCAAGGGCTTGTAGATAAATATACACCATCAGTACATCTGCTCCTAAATAAATCAAAACTGGTGCCCAAATTGTATTATATGCGCCTAACTTATGAATCAGCTTAAAAGTTCCTACTTGTGAAATCTCTAAGGGCACAATAGAAACTAGTAAATAAGCAAATAAAATAAGCTTTTTAAACTTAAAGTCAAAACGATTAATCACATAGGCCACCATAGACCCAATTACAATGCTCCCACCTATCCCAAGTAAAATAAGTAGAAAGGTATTCATAAAACCCATTAACATTTTACCTTCTATAAAAGCCCGCCTATAATTATCTAGATTACTAAAACTTTCAGGTGGCATCATACCTGATGTATTAATAAATTCATTGTAAGTTTTAAAACTTCCAAAAAATAAAGTAATGAGTGGAAAGAAAACAATAAATGCCCATACAAGCAAACTACTATACTTCAAAATAGTGCCGATTCCCTTCTTAATCATCCTCTTCCCCCTTATAAAATTTATTTTGAAGTGTTGTAATCATTAAAATGACTAAACTTACAATCACCGCCATACTAGCTGCTAACCCAAACATTTTCTTATCAAAAGCAGTTTTCATCGTTTGTAATAAGAAAGTAGCCGTACCATTAGAACCATTTGTTAAAATCATTGGAAGTTCAAAGGTTGAAATTGCCCCAATGGTCAATAAAATAAAATTAATT
Organism: Cellulosilyticum sp.; assembly: GCA_029851645.1. Classification (GTDB taxonomy): domain Bacteria; phylum Bacillota; class Clostridia; order Lachnospirales; family Cellulosilyticaceae; genus Cellulosilyticum. The sequence goes on from JARKVN010000075.1 coordinate 8,650, forward strand.
TTAAGGACAATATGAATACCAGGCAAAATAACATACCTTATACGCTGTAGCCATGAAGTCCCTTCTATTTCTGCCAGTTTATAATGTTCAACTGGAATACACTTGATTGCTCCAAAATAGAGAATAAAACTTTTTCCTGTATGTCGCCAAATAGAAATAGCACCTAGCGTATAGTTCACAACTCTTGGGTCACCTAGCCAATAACGAATAGAGTCCTCCAATCCTAATAGTGTCAGCAAGCGGTCAAAACTTCCACCTGGACTTAAGAATAATCTAAAAAGCATTGCAACTGCCATACCACTTATCAGACAAGGAAAAACAAAGGTAGCTTTAAAGAAGTTACACCCCTTTACCCTACCTGATAAAAGAATTGCAAAAAATAGTGCAATAACAATTTGAATAAAGCCTGAAACAAAATATACCAAACTATTAAAAAGAACTCTTAGATAACTAGAATCTGTTAAAATTTTAATATAATTTGTAAGTCCTACATAATTTTTAGTAGGTGATAAACCATTCCATGAAGTAAAGCTGTATTCAATCAGAGCAATCATCGGATAAATCCCAAAGGTAAACAATAAGAGTAACGGACAAAAAAGAAAGAAGCCAATCAGCTGTCTTTCTTTTCTATGTATATTACTTCGCATATTCACTTACTGCTTGTGCCCATTTACTCTCTAATTGGCTCACATACGCTTCATAACTTTCGTATTGGTCAGGATATAACCCCATATTAATTGCTTGTTGAAGGACATCTGTTAACCTTGCAACCCCAACTTCATTTGCAATGCTATTATAAAGTGCATCTGTTTCTGGCTCTTCTGAACCTGCTGTTAAAACAACATTGCTATTTTCAAAAAGCTCTTTTTCTTCAGAAGTAAAATCTGCTTTAGCTGGAGACATTCCTCCTAAATCGTCTGCATACTTACTATCTGCTGAAATAAAGAAATCAAGGAAAGCTCTTGCTGTTTCCTTATTCTCACTATTCACATTAATTCCCATAACTTCTGGTGCACCAAAGGCAATTGTCGTTTTTCCTTCTAATAAAACTGGAAATGGAGCAATTTTAATAGTTGCTGTATTACCTGATAACTCCGAAATAGGTCTAACATCTTGAGAACCTGTCATCATCATAGCAATTTTACCATCTGCAATCATTTGTTTACCTTGTGCTGAGTCCATTGTTACAGGGTCTTGTTCTGTATAACCATTTAGAGCAAGATTATAGAATAAGTCCATTACCTCTCTCATAGGTTGTCCCTCTTCAAAAGCTGTACCTTTTTCTAAAGTATCTGCCTTATACTTTTCACCAGCAAAAGAGGTAAGGGCACCTCCCCATATAGCAACTCCTGAATAATTTGTAAAGAAAGGAATGGCATCTGTGTTTTCTTTAATCTTTTTGCAAGCCTCTAAAAATTCTTCTACTGAGGTTGGAAAACTTGTAATGCCTGCTGCCTCAAAAACATCTGCATTATAGACAATACCAAGTGAATTGATAGCTGTTGGAAGACCATATGAAATCCCTTCATAATCCGCTTCAGTTACATCAATATAATCCTTTGAAAGCGCTTCAACTGTTCCAAGTGGTTCAAAATAATTTGGATACAATTCAGGCTCACCTGACATACTAAATGGTATAATGAGTACATCTCCATAATCTGTTGTATTCATACGTGTTGTAATATAGTTGCTATAATCTGCTGAAGACTCCCAAATAATATCTGTCACTTCTGGGTAAAGTGCTTTAAAGTCAGATTCAATCTTTTCAAAAAGTTCTTCTGCATCTGTACGCCCTGTTACAACCTTTAAAGTACCTCCTATACCTTTTACCTCTTCTCCTGATGGACTGCTACTTGCACAACCTGTTGCCATAACTGAGGTACATGCTAGTGCTACTAACCATTTTTTCATTCTAATGCCTCCTATATTCTTTCCTGTTTTTCATTAAAATAGTGTGCTTTACTAAGATTAAAATGAACTTGAACCAAATCCCCTACCTTAAAAAGCTGGTCACTATAGTTTTTAGCTATAAAGCTACATTGTTTATATTTTAAATGCAATAAAGTTTCACCACCTAGGTACTCCACTTTTTCAATGCTTGCCTCAAAATGCGTTTCCTTTTGGGTGCCTATTTCAATATGTTCGCTTCTAATGCCTAGCTTATAAGCTTTATCTTTTTCTAGCCGTTCTTCTTTTGTCTGGATTTCTATCTCACCTTCTAAAAGAAGCCCAGTCCTAGATTTTCGGCAGTCAAATAAGTTAATACTTGGTCTCCCTATAAACTGTGCAACAAAAAGATTCTTTGGCTGATGATAAACTTCAAGTGGTGACCCAATCTGCTGAATTTTTCCTTGATCTAAAATCACTAAACGGTCTGCCATGGTCATTGCCTCAACTTGGTCATGCGTGACATAAAGCATGGTTGCATGAAGTGTTTCATGTAAGCATTTAATTTGATTAGACATAGCATCTCTTAACTTTGCATCTAGATTAGAAAGGGGTTCATCCATTAAAAATAATCTAGGCTCTCTTACCATAGCTCTTGCAAGTGCAACCCTTTGTCTTTGTCCTCCTGAGAGCTTTTTAGGTTTTACGTTTAGATAAGATTCTAATTCTAAAAGTTCAGCCGCCCATCTTACTTTTTCTTCTATTTTCTTTTTATCTTCTTTTCTAATTCTCATTCCAAATGCAATATTTTCATAAACTGTCAGATGTGGAAGCAAAGCATAATTTTGAAAGACCATTGCAACATTTCTATCTTTAGGCAGCTTATCTTGTATAGACGCTCCATCTATCAATATCTCTCCACTTGTTAGGCCTTCAAATCCACAAATTAACTCTAATAAAGTAGATTTCCCACTTCCACTGGAGCCAACAATAACAACTAACTCTCCCTCTTCAACCTGCAAATTAAAATCTTTTAACGCATAATCTGCATTTCCTTGATATCTTTTTGAAACCTGCTTAAATTCAATCTTTCCCATATGCCTCCCCCCTTTGCAATTTAGTACTGAGCACATTATATAAAACTTTTATGTTAACTGTCAATAATTTAACATAGTCCATTCTCTGTTCACAATTGAAATCTAGCCCTCCAATTTTTTAATCCGTATTTAAAAATTCACATAATAAAAGTCTTATTCTAGTTAAGAATAAAACTTGTTTTACTAAAATATTCTAATAGTTCTTCGTACTCATTCATTAAATTATTATATAACTCTATTGTATTTTTTGTGTTAGACTGAACTCTTTCCTTAATATGGTCGTAGTTTTCAATCACTAATTCGCATATCTTTTCATCAATCTCATTATTAGATACCATATTAGATAGTATGTAAATGACCTCATCTTTTGAAAACTCTTCCTTATAACTTCTCTTTTCTATCAAAGCACTTAATACATCTGCTACTGCCACTATTCTTGCTTCTTTTGATATTTGCTCTGCTTTTAAGCCAAATGGATAAC
>JARKVN010000091.1 GCA_029851645.1 Cellulosilyticum sp.
GACCAGAAAGCTGTTCACCGTAACGTAAGAATCCTCTTAGTACAGCACAGATTATCATAAGCCATAAAGCACTTTTAAAGCTAACTTTGGTTGCTTCACCTAGTAAAGTACCGATAGCTACGGCACCTAATGTTGTTAAAGTAATGGCTGTTAAGAAACCAAGAACGCCTAATGTGATAGTAATCATCATAACAGGTGCCAAAGGTTTGAGTTCTTTGAGGAGCCTTTTCATAATAGAAAAACCTGATTGACGTTTCATTTATAAGACCTCCCTTACTTGTTCAAGTTCATTTTGTTTATTTACCATTTGGAAGTATTCTCCTTGATTTAAGTAGAGCTGCTCATGTGTACCTTTTTCTACAATACAACCTTGTTTCATAACATAAATAGAATGAGCTGCTTTAATACTTGCTAGACGATGAGAGATAACGAGTACAGTTTTAGTTTTGGCAAGTTCATAAATGGCTTGCCAAATGGCTTCTTCACTTTCCACATCGACATTAGAAGTCGCTTCATCAAAAATCATCAAATCACGATTTGCTAAAATAGCTCTTGCTAAGGCAAGACGTTGTTTCTGACCGCCAGATAATAGACTTCCACCTTCACCTACAGGTGTATCTAAACCTTCTTTAAGGGAGGCGATAAAGGAATCTAGCTGGGCAAGTTGAAGCGCATTTTGGATTTCATCCTGAGTAGCATGAGGACGAGCCATTAAAAGATTTTCTCTAATGGTTGTGCTTAAGATATAACTATTAGTTGAAACTAAAGATAAGTGTTCATAAAGCTTAGGGCTGCTAATCTCACTATAAGAAGTATGTCCCCAGCTGAGTTTACCTTTTTGTGGGGTGTAATTTTTCAGTAATAGAGAAGCGATAGTACTTTTACCACTTCCACTTTCACCAACAATAGCTGTAAGTTGACCTGGCAAAATCGTTAAAGATACATCCTTTAAAATAGGACGCTGCTCATCATAGCTAAAGTCAACATGATCTAAAGAAAGCGGCATATTAGGGTCTAAATGACCAGTATTTTTTTCTTCTATTTCTGGTGTATCTAATACTTTAAAGATACGGTCAGAAGCAGCCATACCGTTCATAGCAATATGGAAGAAAGATCCTAATAAACGCATTGGAATAAAGAATTCTGCTGAGAGTAAAATAATAACAATAAGGTGTCCAACAGAAATTTGTCCACTACGGTATTCTAGGAGTGCAACAATGGTTCCAATAGCAGCACCACCGAAAGCAACTAGGTCCATAATATTAATTGAGTTAAGCTGCATACTAAGAACTTTCATAGTCATCACTCTAAAGCTTTCTGCCTCTTGATTCATTTTATTATGACGCGCCTCATCTTGATTGAAGACTTTTAAAGTGGTAAGCCCTTGAAGATTTTCTAGGAATGTGCCTCCTAAGTTAGAGTAACTTTTCCAGTAATTTTTTAAAATGCGTTTTGCAATCTTCATAATAGCAATAATAGAAACCGGAATAAGTGGTACACAGATTAATAGAATAAGAGCTGCTTTAAAAGAGTACGGTAAAATCACAAAAAAGAGTGTAATGGGGGCAAGTAGGGCATAGAAAAATTGAGGTAAGTAACGACCAAAATAAATTTCTAGTTGCTCCACACCTTCTACCATAATTTGTACGAAGGAAGAAGTACTATCCACATCTTGATAATGAAGCCCCAAGCGTAAAAGTTTTTCATAAACTTGGTCTCTGAGTTTGACTTTAGCATGTTCAGAAGCCAGTGCAGAGAATTTACCATAATATAGGTTGCTGATAAAACGACCAGCAAGACAAATAGCTAAAGACAAAAAAGAAAGAGCTGTAGGTGTTTGCCCTTTTAATAAGCTGTTAATAAATTGCCCAATCCATAAAATAATACTAATATTGCATAAAAGAGCCACCCAGTTAGCAAGTACGGTAAGAAACATGTACTTTTTGGAATGCTCACAAAGACGAATGAGTCTTTTGTTAATCATCATAAGTAGAATCCCCTTTGCTAAATTAAATATAGACAGTTTAAAAATGAAATTAATTAATAAATGATATATATTATCATTATTGATTTTATAATAATATATATTATTTGTCAATTACTATAACTAGGGAATTAAACAGCTAGAAAGTGGATGAAACTTTACACTTAAAAAAATTTGAACTAAAGATGAAACTTTATGTTGAAATTTGACGTCTAATAAGAGAAGGTAGTCATAAAAAAGTATATTTGGGTTCACTGAAAAGATAGATTCCTTCATGATATAGAATGAAGAAGTTTCAGTATCCAAAATATTGCATAATCTACCAAAAAATATTTAGCAAACCTTGTTTAAAATAAGGGAAAAAGATAGTATACTGAGAATATAAAGCGCATGAAAATAACTGGATAGATAAGAAATTCTGCTAAAATTTAATTTGTAATAATGAAATGTACTTACATAAAAGAATGAAAGCATGAACAAAATAAGGTTAAACATGTAGCAAATTTATAAAAGAATGAGGGAGGAAAAATGGCAAGAAGAGCAAAAAAAAGAAGAAAATATTTATTTGAGGGATTGGTATTGTTTACAGTGGGGGCTTTTATTGTAACAGTTGCATTAGCGGGCTCTGTACTCTACATTAATGGTAATATTCAGAAAAATGAAGTAGAGATTACGACTTTATCCAATGAATTAACAAGTTTACAAAAGCAAATAGAAGAAATACAAAATCAAGAAAAAGAATATAAAAATCAACTTGATGAACTTCAAGGTGAACTTTCAAAATATGAACCAGTAGTAATTCCAGATTCAATGAAAACAAATTAATGTAAATCAATAAGTGCAATTTAATAAAAATAGAGGGTGAAGACATGGGATATAGTAAAAAGAAATCAAGAGCAAGATCAAGGGCTAGAGGAGTTGTTTTATTCTTTGTATTAAGTGCTATTTTTACTACTGGCTCAGTAACATTAGCAACGAAAATACCAAAGAAAGTAACTCAATTAAACGAAGCTAAAGAGGCAATGTCTAAGGTAGAAGCAGAAAAGAAAGAACAAGTTAAAGCTTTAGATGAACTAGGGGCTAAAGTAGAAACATTAAGCGCAGAGGTGGAAACACTAAAGAATGATTTGGACAAGGCAAAAAAGGAAAATCCAGAAATGGAAGCAGCGCTATCTAATACAGATAAAAAGTATGCTTACTTAACCTTTGATGATGGTCCAAGTGATAATACAGTTAAAATCTTAGACTTTTTAAAGGCAAACCATATTAAAGCCACTTTCTTTGTAATTGGTAGAGAAAATATGGATCACATTTACAAACGTATTGTAGATGAAGGACATACTTTAGCAATCCATTCTAATACACATGACTATAGTAGTATTTATCAAAATGTAGGAACTTTTATGGATGACATTAATACATTATCTAATCACTTAGAAAAAGTAACAGGTGTTAAACCAACGATTATGCGTTTCCCAGGAGGGTCTAATAATACGGTAAGCTATCGTTATGGCGGTAGAGATTTAATGGATAAAATTATTGAGACAGTGAATCAAGAAGGGCTTGTTTATTTTGATTGGAATGTAGATTCACTAGACGCATCTGCAAATCGTCAAGATAAAGATGTCATTGTTAATTCTGTATTAGATGGATCAGCAGGTAAAAAAGAAGCAATTATATTAATGCATGATGCAGCAGCTAAGACAACTACAGTAGAGGCACTCCCAGAAATTGTGGAAGGGCTTAGAAAGAAAGGTTTTGTTTTTGCTGAAATTACAGAAGAAACAGCTACTGTTCAATTCAAGTAGTTACTTGTATTTAGGAGTTAATGATTAGCAATTTAGACTCTCGAAAGCCTCAGGTTTTCGAGGGTTTTTTATATGCTAGAGGAGCCCTATATAGAGTCAAAATAGTGGTATTACTTGTAAATTTTATTTCTAAATTATATAATGTTCTCGTTAAGTAAGCTAAAAAATACTGTACCTTAGAAGGGACTTCTAGGGGAGGTAGGCTAAATGTATGGAGGGACCAATGAATATATATGATATTGCTGCGGAATCAAACACTTCGATTTCTACAGTATCAAGGGTACTGAATAATAAGCCAAATGTAAATCCAGTCGTCAAAAAACGAGTTGAAGAAGTCTTAAAAAAATATAACTATAAACCTAGTGCAATTGCAAGAGGAATGGTAAGTAAAACAATGAAAAGTATTGCAATCCTTACAGTTGATGTCCGTGTTTCCCATTATGCAAGAACAGTTTATACTATTGAACAAGAATTTAGTAAAAAAGGGTTCAATGTTTTTGTGTGTAACATTAAGGATTCAAAAGAAGAATGTAGCAAATATATAAAAATTCTTTCAGAGAAACAAGTGGATGGAGTTGTTTTAATTGGTTCTATATTTAGTGAGTTGATTGATACACCTGAAAATCTTAGGTTAATTCATGATATTCCAGTAGTAATTGCTAATGGTACTCTACCATATCCTAATTTTCATTCTATTATGGTTGATGATCGTGGTGCAATTCGCTTGATGGTAGAGTACTTGCAGAAGAAAAACTATCAGGAATTATTTTATGTTTATGATAGGGAGACGCCTAGCGCTGAAGAAAAAAAGAAGGGTTTTATTGAAGCACTTAAGTTAAGTGGAGTCAAAAATGCAGAAGAACGAATTTTTAAGTGTGAATATGGATTAGAGGGTGGTAAAGCAGTCGTAGAGCAAATTTTGGCATCAGGGGTGCGACCAGATGCTTTGGTATTTGGAGAAGATATTACAGCAATTGGTGCAATGAAAGAATGGAAGCGTAGAGGATATCGTATTCCTGAAGATTTAGCAATAACAGGCTGTAATAATTTAATAGAAACAGAGATTTGTGAACCAGAATTAACAACATTAGATAATAAGCCAGAATTACAAGGTAAGTTGTGTTCAGATTTATTAAGTGAAATTCTAGAAGGAAAAACAGGTTATGGGGGAGTTACAATTAATGCAGAGCTAGTAGTGAAAAAAAGTACTTGAATAAAGTTACTAAAAGATAGGATTAGGCAAAATGTATATATTTTGCCTAATCCTATCTTTTCTTATATTGTGAAAGCGTTTTTACAAGCTTTGATTTTAAAGGTTTTCTTTATGGGTTGACAATTTCCTTAAATTCATATAAAAACTTAAAAATTTATTAAAAAGCAACAAAAAATATGAAATAATATAAAAAATATTGAAAGGTTAATATGGCTATGATAACATTTAGTTACAAGAAAACGCTTTCACGAAATAATAAAATGAATTTGAAACAAGGTAAAAAAGGAGACGAGTTATGAGAATTAAGTATGATGATTTAGTTAAAAAGTTTAAAAATATTTTAGTAAGTAGAGGATTTTCGGAAGCTAATGCCCTAAGTGCTGCTACTGTTTTTGCTAGAAATAGTTTAGATGGCATCTATTCACATGGTGTTAATCGTTTTCCGAGAGTTATAAGCTATTTAGATAAAGGGGAGATTGATTCTAATGCAATTGCAACATGCGAGATTCAAATGGGTGCCATTGAAAGATGGAATGGACACCGTGGATTTGGTCCATTAAATGCAACACTTGCAATGGATCGTGCATGTGAGTTAGCAAAACAAAATGGGATAGGGATTGTTGCATTAGGAAATAACAACCATTGGATGCGTGGTGGTAGCTATGGTTGGCAAGCAGCAGATAAAGGATGTATTGGAATTTGTTGGTCTAATACTATGCCTAATATGCCTGCTTGGGGTGGTAAAGATAGAAAGATTGGTAATAATCCACTTATTATGTCTATTCCAAGAAGCAATGGAGAGCATGTGGTTATAGATTGTGCAGTTTCTCAATTTTCTTATGGAAAAATTGAAGAAGCTAGATTGAAAGGTCAGCAACTTCCAGTTCCAGGAGGATATGATACAAAAGGAAATCTTACAACAGATCCATCTGAGATTGAAAAAACATGGAGAGTACTTCCGATGGGATATTGGAAAGGGAGTGGTATTTCAATTGCGCTTGATTTAATTGCTACAGTTCTTACTAATCAAAACTCCGTATGTAAGATAGGTACATTTGATGATGAAGTTGGTTTATCTCAAGTGATGATTGCTATTGACCCAGAAAAATTAAACTCTGTAGAGCTTACAGACTCAATTGTTGAGGAGATTTTAAATGATATTAAATCTTCTGAACCAGTTACAGAGGGGGGAAGCGTTTATTACCCAGGGGAGATGGAATTACAAACAAGAAAAGAGAATATGGAACATGGTATCCCAGTTATTGATGAGGTATGGGAAAAATTAAATGCTTTAGAAAAATAACAAAGGAGAAACAAGATGGAATATATTATTGGGATTTTAATACTGGCATCCTTTGTAGGTGTAGCGATATATGCAGCAAAGGGTGGTAACTTGATGATGGGTATGCTGATTATGGCAGTGTTATGGACAGTGCTTCCTATGATAGGAAATCAGATTGTGACAAATCCAGAATTTATAGCAGCCAATGCGGAAGCTATGTCCATGTCATGGATTCAAGCATTTTCAAAAGTATTTCAAAGTGGACCTGAAGGTTGGGGAACTGTTCTTGTAAATGTTGTATTTGGTGCGTGGTTTGGGAGGGTACTTTTAACAACAGGTATTGCTTCTACACTTATCAAGAAAACGACAGAATTAGGCGGAGATAAACCAGCATTAACTTGTATCTTACTTTGTGGTGTAACAACAGCTATTTTCTCCTCTTTATTTGGAGCAGGAGCGGTAGTTGCCATTGGAGTTATTGTTCTACCAATTTTTATGTCATTAGGTATACCAAAAGTACTTTCAGTTGTGGCATTTATGCTAAGTATTGGTGCAGGGATGTTTGTTAATCCAGTACTATTTGGTCAATATACAGCATTCTTTTTAGATGAAGCTGGAAAACCTGTTTATGCTTATGATACATACATACAGTGGGGTGGCATTGCATTAGCAGTTCAACTGGGATTTACCATCTGTTTGATTTTATTTGTGATGAGAAAGAAAAAAGCAGCTCATCAATGGGCAGTAGAAAGACCTATTAGGCAAAAGAGGGATACAGCGCCAGGTATGGCATTGTTAACTCCATTTATACCTGTTCTTTTATTAATCATCTTTAAAGTTCCTATTATATTAGGATTTTTAATTGCAGGATTTTATGCGTTATTTGTTTGCGGCAGACTTAAATCTTTTACAAGTGCTTGCCGAACCCTTAATAAGGACTTCTTTGATGGCGTAGTAGATACTGCACCACTTGTAGGCTTTTTATTAGTAGTACCAATGTTTAACAAAGCAGCAGAATTGTGCATTCCATACTTTAATGTATTATTTAAAGGTATCATTCCCAATAATACGCTTGTGATTGCTCTCATATTTATTATGCTTGCTCCACTAGGACTATTTAGAGGACCATTTACCTTATTTGGGTGTGGTGCAGCAACCCTTGGAATTCTAAAGGGAATTGGTTTTGCAACACCATTTCTTGCACCACTCATGATCGCTGCAAGTACAGTAATGAATGTATCTTGTTGTATTACCCAGTCTTGGATTGTATGGGGAATTGGATATGCTAAAATTTCAACAAAAGAATATATGAAAATGAGCATTATATCTGGATGGATCATATGTGGCATTCTTCAGATGATTACATTTTTCATGTATGGTTAATGGAGGAATAATCATGGAAGAAAGAAAAGTCAGAATGGGAATAGATGTGGGTGGGACGCATACAAAAGCAGTGGCTATTGATAATGCCACACATCAAGTTATAGGTAAATCTTCAGTAAAAACAACTCATGACCATGAATCTGGTGTAGCAGCTGGAGTAGTACAAGCATTTCAA
>JARKVN010000071.1 GCA_029851645.1 Cellulosilyticum sp.
CCATAAGCACATCTTCCATAGAAAACTGCGTACTTACCTGCAGGCTTATAGGCGTTTTTCTTATTTTTCGTTTTAAAATAATATTGATTGGCATATAATAGGGAGCCAGATTCAATGTCTTCCTTACTAACGACAGCCCCAAGAGGATGCACCATATCAACGCCATTTTCACAGGCAAAATTATAAAATGAAATCACATCCCCATCAGATGAGTCTTTAGAAGCTATAGGCCCTAAGAAAATGGGTTCTTTCTTTTTGTATTCAATATTGATACTATTTTCTTTATATTTAATAGCCTCCTCTGCCATATCCACATAAAGTTGCATCACTTCTAATGTATGCTTAAGTTTTTTTATTTCAGTTAATATATGCTTTTTCTGTGAACTAAACAAGGCGAACATTTCTTCAGGCGTACGTATATCAATATATCTTCTTATTTCTTCAATTCCGATTCCAATTTCCCTAAGAGACACAATTAAATAGGCTGTGGCTAATTGACTTCTAGTATAATAGCGATAGCCATTTTTACCTCGAAGTTCTGGTGATAATAACCCAATTTGGTCATAATATCTTAAATTCTCACGTTTAATACCTGTCAAAGCAGAAAACTCCTTAATTTGCATATGAGACTTGTCTTTCATAATAACCCCCAAATTTCCAAATCACTATTGACATTAAAGTTACTTTAAGCTTTATAATACCACTGAAAATCAATTCTATCAAAATGACTTACATAATGGAGGTAAACTATGAAGTATTTAAAACTATTCCTAAGGGAAAGAAAGGGCAAGGTAGGCATCACATTAATCATGCTTTTAGGACAGGTGGTAGGCACATTATTAATTCCCTTTCTAATAGCAGGGATTGTAGATAATGGCATTTTAAAAGGTGATATGAACGAAATTCTTCATATAGGTGCCCAAATGTTAGTAGTCCTTTTAATAACAACAGTGGCAGCTGTACTAGGAAGTTATTATTCTGCTGATCTTGCTGCAGTTTTTGGATATTATATGAGAGATAAAATTTTCCGTAAGAGTCAGGAGTTATCTATTCATGACTTTGACACGATTGGCGTTTCTTCTATGATTACACGTACAACTTCAGATATTTCTAATTTGCAACAGACCTTTGGATTGGTCTTACAACTTATAGTTCCAGCTCCACTTATTATTATTTCATCTATTGCTATGACAGCCTATACAAGTCTAACTTTAGCCATTGTACTTATTTTATCTGTCATCCTATTTATGGTTTTTGCTTGGTTAGTACTTAAGAAATCAATATCTATTTCTAAAAGGGTTCAGGATAAATTAGACCATATTAATCAGGTCATCAGAGAAGCTATTACTGGAATTCGTGTTATTCGTGCCTTTGGCAATGAAAAGTATGAGGAGTCTAGAGCAGAAAAAGCTTTTAAAAGCTATGCTACAGATATGATAAAGCTAAATAAGATATTTGCTGTATTAAATCCTATCATATGGCTTACAATCGGTCTATCCGTAGCTCTTATAGTTTGGGTAGGTGGCATATTTTCTATGAATGGAACAATGGAAATTGGACAGATAACTGCTGTAACTGAATACTCTATTATTACATTAAGTTATCTTGTATTAGCCACAACAACAAGTGTTACGCTTCCTAAAATGAAATCATGTATGGATCGTATAGAGGAAGTTCTGGAAATCAATCCAGAAATTCAAGATTTTAATATAGAAAAGAAAGATGTAAAGGATAATTATGCAGTAGTTGAATTTAAAAATGTATCTTTCTTTTATAAAGGGGCAGAAGAATCTGTTATAAAGGATATATCCTTTTCATGTAATAAAGGCGAGACAACAGCTATTATTGGAAGTACAGGTTCTGGTAAGAGTACTATCGCTAATCTTATTTTAAGGTTACATGACATAAACCAGGGAGAAATTCGAATAAACGGTGTAGATATAAGGTATCTTTCTCAAAACGAATTGAGAGAAACGATTGGTTACGTTCCTCAAAAAGCCTTTTTATTTAGTGGGACAATTGAGGATAACTTAAAAATGGGCTATAAAGAGGCAACTCAAGAAGACATGAAGAGAGCCTTAAGTATCTCTCAATCAGAATCCTTTGTAGAGAAGTTGCCTGCTAGATTAGAGTCTAAGGTTTCTCAAGGGGGTTCCAATTTCTCAGGAGGACAGAAGCAACGATTGTCTATTGCAAGAGCTTTAATTAGGAAAGTCCCCATTTATATTTTTGATGATAGCTTTTCTGCTTTGGATTTAAAGACAGATGCAGCACTTCGTAAATCACTTAAAGAAAACATGACAGATGCAGCTAAGATAATCATTGCGCAGAGAGTCAGTACCATTATGGATGCAGATCAAATCCTTGTGTTAGATGAAGGAAAACTAGTTGGCATTGGAAAACATACTGACTTAATAAAAAATTGTGCTGTATACAAAGCAATCGCTCAAAGTCAGATGCGTATAGAGGAGGCTTGATTTTATGAAGAAAAATAAAAACACAAAAACAGAAACAGTGGTTTTTAGTGAGGATATTCCTAAAAATACAAAGCAAACCATTAGACGATTAATGAAAGCATTAAAAAACCAAAACAAGCAGCTCATCATCGTAGGTATATTAGCACTGCTTAGTAGTATATTTTATGCCATTATGCCACTTATCATTGGAGTAGCTATAGATAATCTCGTAAAGGCAATTAATAACTTTGATGAATCTGTAAGTGTTTTGTCATCAGTAACACAGGCGCTAACTATGCCAGTTTTGATACTGGTAATCATCTCTATTGTCAATAGTTTTCTTGCTTATATCCAGCAATATATCATATCTAGCGTTGGAGAAAATTTAACGCTATCACTACGTAAAGACATTAGTCAAAAAATAAATAAGCTTCCACTAAAATATTTTGACTCTCATAAAAAAGGGGATGTTATGAGTAGAGTAACAACCGACCTTGAAAAAGTATCCCTAGTCATGCAGGTTGGCTTTATGCAGTTTATATCTTCTTGTTTTACAATTATATTTACCATTATTTCAATGCTTATATTAAATGTAAAGTTATCCTTATTAGTTTTTATATTCATTGGAATTGGGGCTATCGCAACAAATTATGTATCCAGTTTAAGTCAACGTTATTATGCCTATAATTTTGATGCTATAGGTGAGCTAAGTGGAAAAATTGAAGAAGTATACTCTGGAAATCGTATTATAAAGATATTTAACCAACAAGAATCTATCATTCAAGAAGTTACTGAGCTTAATAAAAAGCAGTTTGAAGCCAATAGAAAGGCTCAATTTATAGATTTCGCTATCTATCCAACGATTCGTCTTTTAAACCAATTAGGATTTATAGCGACAGCTATTGTAGGTGGCATCATGGCACTTAATGGGCATATTTCATTAGGTGGTATTCAAGCCTTTTTACAATATGTCAATCAAGTATCTGAGCCTGTAACTCAAGCTTCTTATGTTATCATGTCCTTGCAATCTGCTATTGCTGGAGCTGAGAGAGTTTTTGAGTTATTAGACGAAGAAGAAGAGGTTGCAGATAATCAGTTAAGTGGATTCTCATTTGATGAGCATCCTATATCTGAGGGAAAAGTAGATTTCAAAAATGTAAAATTTGGATATATAGATGAGAAAACTTTAATTAAGAATTTAAACCTCGAAGTAAAAGCCAATGAAATGGTAGCTATTGTTGGACCAACAGGTGGAGGAAAAACTACGTTGATTAACTTAATCATGCGTTTCTATGAATTAAATGGAGGAACTATATCCATTGATGGCGTTAATATTAATGAGATTCCTAGAAATATACTTCGTAGACAAATTGGTATGGTTCTTCAAGACACATGGCTGTTTGAAGGAACAATCGCTGAAAATATTGCTTATGGTAAAATGGATGCGACACGTGAAGAAATAATAGCTGCTGCAAAAGCTGCTTGCTGTGACCATTTTATTCGTACACTAGAGCATGGCTATGATACAGTAATTTCTAGTGAAACCTCTAATATTTCTCAAGGCCAAATGCAGCTCTTAACGATTGCTCGTGCTATGTTAACAAATCCTACAGTTATGATATTAGATGAGGCTACTTCAAGTGTAGATACAAGGACAGAAGTAGAAATTCAAAAGGCTTTATCAAGACTTATGAAAGATAAAACGAGTTTTGTCATAGCACATAGATTGTCCACTATTCAAAATGCAGATATGATTTTAGTTGTTAAGGATGGGGATATTGTAGAAAGAGGAACACATCAAAGTCTCTTAGAACAAAAAGGGTTCTATTCTTCTCTTTATTACAGTCAGTTTGAAGTAGCAAATTAAATTGAGACTACTGCATCCACCAGTCTAAAAATATGGTCTTCCTTATGAAACCCACGAAAATGTTCGTGGGTTTCATAATATTGTTTTAATTAATGTTATTTGTTTTAGGTTATTCTATTATATCTTCTACAAAGTGTACTGAAGAATTATCCCAATACTTCTTGTATGTTCTATCTTCTTGACCATCAAAATTCAATTGATACATCCTAAAGGTAACTAGTATATCTTTTGGTTGCCACTGTTCTTCATAGGAATACTTATAACTCATTCCTAGTTGTTTCATAACTCCACCACTACGAGGATTTTTTACATCATGTGTCGCTGTAATATATAAAAAACCATCTTTTTTAACCTGCTCTATAACTGCCTTGCTCGCTTCTGTTACAATCCCCTTATGCCAAAATTCTTTACGTAATCCATAACCTAAATCATGATGATCATCCACACTTACATTGACATAACCAATAGGTACATTATCTGTCTTTAGGCAAATGGCATATCTATACCCTTTATCCATCCTATATGCTGCCAAATACTTCTCATCAAAAAACGTTTTTGCTTCTTTCAATGATTTTACAGTGTACCAGGGAAGATATGTATTTACATCTTCATCCCTATAAATGTTAAATAGAGCTTCTATATCATTTTCAGTGAATTTCCTTAATATTAATCGTTTTGTTTCTAATGTGGGTGTGTTTTGACTATTTTTCATTACATTCTTATCCTCCCCAAAATTAGTTTTGTATCATTCAAATTTTCATAAGACCATCTAGAAAATCACTTCTGCCACTACTGCAAAAAACTCTCTTAAATAGTAAGTTGGAACGAGAAATGGGAGTGTCCTAGCACCTACTCCATCTACATCCCACCCTAATTCTTTTGCGATTATCTTGCTTCTTAGGATATGAAACTTACTTGTAACCACTACAACTTGTGGCTTTTCTCCC
Source organism: Cellulosilyticum sp. (assembly GCA_029851645.1). GTDB lineage: Bacteria > Bacillota > Clostridia > Lachnospirales > Cellulosilyticaceae > Cellulosilyticum. The sequence continues at coordinate 5,271 of JARKVN010000071.1, forward strand.
TTCATGTCAATCATTTCAAATGAATAAGAAAGGTTTTCTACTGTATCTGTAGCCTTATCTTCTAACAAAAGGCTACTAGAAACCAAAATACTCCTTTAACATATTGGTTTGAAAATAGCCATTCTAAAGGTTTTTTAAAAGATAAGATAAGGCTACCTATAATAATTATCATCCATACTGGTTCCATTCCCACCCCACCATTAACAGCAATGATATTAATGAGATTTAATACTGCTCATCCTCTTTATCTTTGAATCTATTTATCTATACAATAGTATTAGAGATCGTCACCCATTCTCCTATAGTTTCCAATTCATAGAACTCATCTATCTGCTCTTTATTTATTGCATACCATTTATTTGCTTCTACATCTTTTAATTTATAGATATCAGTATTCATCCCAAAAGAAGTATTGGTATAAATCTCATAGTGTTCTACTATCTTACCTGATTTATCTGTAAAATAAACTGCCTCCATGAGATAATCATATGCCTCATCATCCATTTGATACATTGTCCCATAGTTGGTAGATGCTTCTATTTCCTTCTTTTGCATCTTACTTAAAGCTTCATAGCATCTATTAATACCTAAATCACATTTATTTTCTAATACTTTACTGCCCATAGTCATCCAATATTCACGCCTCATACCATAAAGCACATGTTCTTTTCCTTTAGCATTTGGAAAATCAATATTTATCTTGCCATCTTTATAGTCCACTACAAGGCCAAAAGCTTCTGAAATAAAACGCAATGGTACCATTATCCTACCTTGCTCTACATAAGGTAATGCATCTAAACGAATTGTCTCACCATCTTTAGTTGCCACATTTTCTCCAATATTTAAAACTAACGTACTACCATTGTAAATAATAGTTGCTATTGGATGCTCCCATCTTACCTCAGCACCTAAAAATTTACTAATCATACTAATAGGTATGTAAGTTCTACTCTCTTTAACCTGTGGCAATACATCTATATAATAACTGCTTTCTACCTCTCCCTTAGTTGTCGTATATAATGGTGGCTTTGTTTCTACCTTACATTGGTCTATGTATAACTCTACACTTTCTGCTGCATATGATGGTATGACATTTAATGTTAATACAGATGCTGTAAGTAACATTTTACTCAAAATTCTATTCATTATCTTACCTCCCATTTCATATGTACTAAGCACTTTAACCAATTGCTTGATAAATTACTTTTCTACTATTATAACCTGACGGAACTTTCTAACCAATAACTATTAAGCGTAATTTCTTATACACTACCTACCTGAAAAAAATCTCTGTTTCCCAATTTCCTTCTGCTACTCCTTCTTATTTCTCATAAACAACCTTGGTTACCTGTAAATAAAAAGTTTGACTTTCTTGTATATTAGCACGATAATCGCATGAAATTGTATCTCAAGTAAAGGCATTCTTTTAGCTTTTAAACCTCAATTATTTTCTGAATATATTTTGCTCAAATATTTTCACACAGTTATCGTGTTCTTACACCTATAACCAATATTCTTTCATTATCTTTCCCTGTTTCGCAAGTTGATAGAGTGATTAACTGACTACCATATGTTGGCTCAATACCCGTCTGATAAAATTCATTTCTTTTAATAGCTTCCATATATTGCTTAAATTGCTTCTCATATTGAAAGCTTTGAGTTGTATAAATGATTTGGGCATCTTGTGTATCCACATTAACATTAATTACTGCAAAAATATCATAAATATACTGCTCTTTATGCGTTTCAAAAGTAATTTGTTGGTTTTGTTCCCAAAAAGTTTGCTCTTTATAATTTACCAATGTATGGAACATGGAACCATTCTTCATATTATGACCATAAATAATAAGATTATCTGACAAAGGTTCTAATTCAAGCTCCTCATCTAAAAAAGGTGTTCCACTTATAGAGTACTCTTTATAAAAATTTCGATTTAAGTAATATTGAGGCCTATCTGGCGTATACATAACTGGGTAGTTAATAGCTGTCCCTTTAATTTCTAACCAGCCTACTACATCTTCGTTCAACGATTTTAATTTCTCTAAACGATTTTCAGATATAGTTTCTTCTTGAACAGACTCTTCAATTTGTTCTATTTGTTTTACTTGTGTTATTTGTTTAAATACTTTCTCATCTTTTTTAACTTGATTATAATATCCTCCTATTTTTAGACTAATCATTAGCAGACCTCCTATACATAGACCTATCATAATCTCTATTATCTTTTTCTTAATTTTTCTATTTGCTACTTAAAATATGAGCGATTATTTGCCTAGTAGCTTCTCCTTCCTCATTTTCTCGACTATTAGGACATTCATATTTCCTCAAAAGCCCCTTTATTATTTTTTATAAATTTTAAAGAGCATCGAGGATCTTCCTAATTAGAAAGATCCCCTAATGCTCTGTCTTGAAAATACTTATTTTATTACTCTGTCAACTCTATAAGTCTTGGCATCTTCTTCTATAATACATAAGTCCTAATAAAGCACTTAATAAGAAAATACACATTAATATATATCTGTTAAGTGGTGTTTCGTCTCCTGTTTGAGGAATTTCTTTATGTTGCTTTTCATTTATTTCTTGCGTAAATTGTTCTACCTGATCTTGTTTTAAAGTTAAAAGATTATTTTCATCTATCTTCTGTTCTTGATGAACGATAGATGAATCTGCTTCTCCTAAACTACTTATTAATTCCTGAATTTTGGAAATAACATACTCTTCTTGTTCCTTTGACAACTTGACATCTTGACCTATGGACTGCTCTATGAATTGTTTGATGGGTTCATCCTCTAAGAATAAACCGTTTTCTAACTTGCTCAAATCATTGGACATAAACATTTGGAATTTCTCAATAACATCATCAGACATGAATGATTCTATAGTTTCATCTAAGCTAGTTATACCAATATTCACTAAGTT
>JARKVN010000118.1 GCA_029851645.1 Cellulosilyticum sp.
TTAAAGACGGATGCAAATCTGTCTTTTTGTGCTACCCAAAAATAAAAAAAGAAGTTAAAGAAATAAATCTTCAACTTCTTTTTGAAAGAGTCCATGCTTGAAACAATGCTAACTTAATGACATTGGAGTTTCGACTCTAGTCTTTTTTTTGTTGACAACACATTGATATTAATTTAACAAAGTAGAAGTTATAGAGCTCTTAGGATTAGGTGATAGTATGTTAAAAGCATCATATAATTCATAATGACCCATCTAATAAGTGACTTATAAGTGACAAAATGATATAGAGATAACGTAAATTCAATATTTTTAAGGGATAAAAACATTCCATGAGAGAATGTAAGAAGCCTTTACCATGGATATAAGGTAGTGTAGTCTAAAATGCCCAGAGCATAGGAGATAAGATAATATATCATAAAGAAGCAGTGAATAGAGCTTAGGCGATATTCGCTGCTTTTTTGCACTTTTTATTATTTCAAGAAAAGCACTTGCGGCTTGAAGAGATGAGTATTATATTAAAAGAAAATAATGAGTTAAGGAGTATATGATGAGAATACTACTAGCAGAAGATGAGCAGGATTTAAATAACATTATCGTAAAGAAATTAAAAGCTGAAGGTTATACAGTAGATGCCTGTTTGGATGGACAAGAGGCTTTATATTGTACAGAAATAGCAGAATATGATGTAGTAATCTTAGATATTATGATGCCCCAAAAAGATGGGTTAGAAGTTGTACAGCAGATGAGAAGAAGTGGCATTATAACCCCTGTCATTTTTTTAACAGCCCGTGATGCCATAGAAGATCGGGTTAAGGGACTAGATATGGGGGCAAATGATTATTTAGTGAAGCCCTTTTCATTGGATGAGCTGCTGGCAAGGATTCGTGTTCTAACGAGAAATATAGGAGGAGGACAGACAAGTGTTTATACGATTGCAGATTTAAGTGTAGATGTATCTGCTCATATTGTGAAAAGAGGAGAAGAGGTTATAGCACTTTCAGCAAAAGAGTTTGCTTTATTAGAGTATATGATTCGTCATAAAGGACAGGTATTATCAAGGGAAAAAATAGAAAATAATTTATGGAACTTTGATTATACAGGTGGAACCAATGCTGTAGATGTGTATATTCGTTATTTAAGGAAGAAATTAGATGATAACTATGAGAATAAGCTGATTCATACCGTAAGAGGATGTGGCTATGTCCTTAGGGAGAATGAGTAAAATGTCTATAAAAATAAAGATAACACTGTGGTTTACCTTTGTGATGCTATGTATTGTTGTCGTTTCATTTGGCGCACTTCTTTTTGTATCAGATGCAGCAATAGAAAGAAATTATAAAAGGCAACTTCAAGAAATAGTAGAGCAAAATATTGAAGAAATTGAGTATGATGATGATGATGAGGTTTTAGAGCTTGATGAGGATTTTGTTAGTTATAAGCAAGGGATTTTTGTATTTATCTATGATGCAACTGGGCAGATGTTATTTGGTCAATCACATGGCATAGATGTTACAGGTATTCCTTTACAAAATGGAAGCGTATATGAGGCTTTGATAGATACTGAAACTTATTTTATCTATGATGTCCTATTTTATATTGAAGATTATGGCGAGTTATGGATGAGAGGGATAACAGAGAAAGATGGAAGTAATCAGGTTAGTACAATAAATACAGTCGTACAAATGGCTTTTATTGGGTTTCCTGTGCTGGTTATATTAGCAGCTGGAGCTGGGTATGTTTTAACCAAGCATTCTTTTAAACCTATTGAGCAGATTATCGCTTCAGTAGAAAAGATTAATGAAGGAAAAGACCTCTCTAAGAGAATTGGTTTAGGTAAAGGAAAGGGTGAAATTTATCGCTTAGCCCAAAGTTTTGACAATATGTTTGAGCGATTAGAAGCAGCATTTGAGGCAGAAAAGAAGTTTACATCAGATGCTTCTCACGAGCTTAGGACACCTACTACAGTGATTTTATCACAATGTGAGTATATTCTTGAAGGAGATAAGAAGGCCGAAGAATATAGGGAAGCAATAGAAGTGATTGAAAGACAAGGGTATAAGATGTCAAAGCTTATTTCACAGCTTTTATCTTTTACACGTTTAGAACAGGGGATAGAAGGAATAAATAAAGAGTATATCCATTTAAGTGAGTTAGTCACATCTATTTGTGAAGAGCAGGCCTATCTAAAAATTAAAGAAATTACTATTCAATATCAAGTAGAGCCAGGGATATATGTTTATGCGGATGAAACTTTAATATCTAGAGTGCTTATTAATTTAATATCGAATGCTTATAAATATGGCAAGGAAAAAGGTCATATAATTGTTACGTTAAAAGATAAGAAGGATGGCATCTATCTTGTGGTACAGGATGATGGCATTGGGATTAAAGAGGAAGATTTAGATAAGATATGGAGAAGGTTTTATAGAGTGGATAAATCGCGTAACAGTACAGAACACTACTCTATGGGATTAGGACTTGCTATGGTTCAACAAATTGCTAATTTACATGGGGCGGAAGTAAAAGTACAAAGTCAATTTGGACAAGGAAGTAAGTTTATATTTATATTAAAAAATAACGGGTAAATCTTAAAGCATTTTAATGTTATTTTAATCTTTGGGGACTAAAATAATATTATAAATTTAGTATGTTTAATAACTTCTTTAAAAGATGGCTTTAAAATAAACAGATGATATATGATTGAGATTTCTTAAGAACAAGGAGTGATATTATGAAAAGAAAAATGTTAATGATGTCTCTAGTTGCTGGACTTATGACAACTATTAGTTTAAGTGTATTCGCTACGTCAAATGCACAAAGTAAGTATATTACTAAAAGTAAAGCAAAGGCTATTGCCTTACAACATGCGGGATTAAAGGAGTCTGAAGTTAAATTTGTAAATGGATATATTAGCTATGATGATGGTAGGGCAGAATATGAAATAGAATTCTGGAAAGATAATAAGGAATACGATTATGAAATTGATGCGATAACAGGGAAGATTCTTAGCTATGACTATGATATTGAATCTTACAGTATCTCAAGTAAAAGAGAGCAAATAAATAGTAATCCATATATACCACAAGAGAAAAAAGATTTAATAAATAGTAAACTTGATATTAAGGAAAGTATGATACAACAAACAGCTACAGGTAATACAGCTAATAATTATATTACTAAAAGTAAGGCAAAGGCTATTGCCTTACAACATGCGGGATTAAAGGAGTCAGATGTTACATTTGTAAATGGATATCTTAGTTATGATGATGGTAGAGCAGAGTATGAAATAGAATTTTGGAAAGACAATAAAGAATATGATTATGAAATTGATGCAATAACAGGAAATATTCTTAGTTATGACTATGATATTGAATCTTATGTTATCCCAAGTATAGGTGTACAAGCAAGTATGAGCACACAAGAAGGAAAGAGTAATTATATTACTGAAAGTAAGGCAAAGGCCATTGCTCTGCAACATGCAGGATTAAATGAGTCAGAAGTTCGTATTAAGAAAGTTAAATTTGATTATGATGATGGTAGAGCAGAGTATGAGGTAGAATTCCGTAAGGGGCGAATGGAATATGAATATATAATAGATGCAGTAAATGGAACAATATTAGAATTTGATATGGATAACGACTAAACATAACCTTATAAATTTAGTATATTTGATGATTTAAATTAAAAATGGCTTGCCCTAAAATAACTTATGCTATATATTGCTCATGGTTATTAAAAATAAGGAGAGATATTATGAAAAGAAAAATATTGATTATATCTTTAGTTACTGGACTTATCATAGCTATTAGTTTAAGTATATTTGTTATGCTAAGTGTACAGAATAAGTATATTGCTAAAGATAAAGCAAAAGCCATTGCTTTACAACATGCAGGATTAAATGAGTCAGAAGTTCGTATTAAAAAAGTTAAACTTGATTATGATGATGGTAGAGCAGACTATGAAATAGAATTTCGTAAGGGACGAACAGAATACGAGTATAAGATAGATGCAGTAGATGGAACCATTTTAGAATTTGATATGGATAACAACTAAATATAACATAATATCTCATTATAAAGAAGGCCACTGAAAAATACTATAAATTTTCAGAGGTCTTCTTTCATTCTTAAGATTATTGATAGCTTAGTCCGAATCCTGAACGATAATAATTGCCATCTGAATCACAATAAGCGTAGCTGCCACCCTTCACTTTGGCTAAAATTGCTGAATCAGAATTTACATAGCCTTCAAATCCCATTTCATCTTTTGTTGCATCACGGTTTGGAACAACTGGATTGTTCATTAATGTATTAAGAACAAATCCAGCTTGTTGCTCTAATGTCATATGTTTTACCATATCTTTGGCACGTGTTTCATCATCTAAATGCTCCCTATTAAAGAGATTATTTTTTATTAATCCATCTTATTTAAAAATAGATAATTGTCGATATTGAAAATATAGATACAAATATTGGAGGTATAATGAATATGAAGATTACACAAGGTTATCAAAATTTAGTGGAACAAAGTGCTACTAAGAAATATCAATCTGCTAAAAATACCAGTAAAGTGAAGGAAAGTGTGACTGATACATTTGAGGCAAGTAGTCAAAAGGCAGAGTTAAAAACGTCTTATGAGAAACCAAAAAAATTAACAGAAAAACAAATTGAGGACATTAAACAAAAACAAGAAGAGTCCAAAATAAATATGCTCAGACAGATGGCATATGGAAATATAAGAAATCAAAGTAGAGAAGCATCCTTTGGTAATAATGAAGAGTTACTAATAAGCATATTTGGAAGTGTTGAAAATGCACTGCCTGAACTTGCAACCACACCAGAAGGTGCTGCAGAAGCTATTGCACCAGGAGGTGCTTACTCGGTAGAAGCAGTTTCTGACCGTCTGATGAAAATGGCACGTGCTTTAGCAGGAGATGATCCTAAAAAAATAGAGCAAATGGAAAAGGCAGTTAAGAGAGGCTTTGAGAAAGCTGGTTTAGATATTAAAACAGGAAAAGGCTTACCTTCTATATGCTATGATACTTATAAGGCAACTATGGAGAAGTTTGAGTCATGGAAAGCAGAAGTAAAAGAAGGCGTTCAATAAATCTGAATAAATTTTACTTTATTTTTAGAAACATTCCATAATAAAGCAAGTGTAATGTGAAAAGATGAGTATCATGTAATACTGAGTTTTATTTATGAAGAGGCATTTTAAAACGGATAAGGAAAGAGGATTACTTGTTGTGCCTTTAAGTAGGTAAGACAAAGTATCATAACATGATATGAATCTAAAAAAGAACTCCTTTTTAGGTTTGTTTGTGATACGAGAAATTGTTTCGTAACATTATACTAAAAAAGGGGTTTTTTATTATGGGAAAAATTTATAATGACATAGAGCTGACAGCTGAAATTACTCAGGAAAATATAGCTAGATTGCAAGAGATTGCAAGTAATACAGCTGTTCAATTATGATAATACACTCATAAGACAATATAGTAGGTGTCTCTTTTATATAGAGACTTGTAGAAGGAGTCTATAAATACAATGAATTCTATCATAAAAGGAGGCACAGTATGAGACTAAATGAGGAAAGTATAGAATTTATATATGAGAATTTAACTGCATTATTTTCTTTGAATTTAATAGTAAGTGATTGTGAAGGGAATCCTCTAAAACGATTAAATACAATTGAACTCTCAGAAGTCATCCAAGAAGCTGAAGCTAAAATCTTTAAAAAGATAGCAGAAAAGCTTTTAGGTAGAGGGAGGGAAGCAGTTTATTATATTGAAAGTGATAAAAAGTTTAAATATATAGGGCTTGGGGTTTATGAAGACGAAGAATGTATCGGGATGATGATACTAGGACCTTATGTAAATGATTTTACGCTAAGTATTATGATACATGAAACTGAAAAGTTTGTTTATGAATATATTCCTATCTTGAGTAGAGTGCAAGAAAAGGCAGTAGCTAATATTGTGCTTAATATGATTAATTCAGCTCAGCTACATAGTGTACCTGTAGAGATAGAAGAGAAAGAAATAGAAGCAAGTGCACTTAATTATACATTAGATGACTATGCAATGAATATAGAGGGAATTAAACAAAGGTATAAGGCAGAGAAGAAATTGTTGTATTATGTGAGTCAGGGCAATAAAAGTAAAGTACTCGATTTACTCAATAGAGATAGCCTTCAGGTAATAGAAAAGATGAATAGATTCCCAGACAATCCTTTAAGAGGTGTTAAAAATATGATGATTGTTTTAAATTCACTACTTAGAAAATCTGTAGAAAAGAGTGGAGTAGATGAATATTTTATACATATCATATCAGAAAACTTTGCGATAGAGATAGAAGGCAGTAAAACATCCAAAGAACTATCTACAATTATGATGGATATGGTCCTAGAGTATTGTAATTTGGTTAATGAGCATAATACTAGAGTGTACTCAGACTTAGTTGCTAGGGCAATTACTTATATGAAGTTGAACTTTAGAAAAGATATAGGGTTAGCAAGTATAGCAAAAGAACTTTTTATTCACCCAACGTATTTAGCTAAAAGGTTTAAGATAGAAACGAACAAAACAGTATCAGAGTATGTGAATGAAGTTAGAATTCAAGAAGCTAAATTCATGTTAAAGGCTACAGAGTTTCGGGTAGAGGATATTGCCTATTATGTAGGTTATAATGATAAGAAGTATTTTTCTAAAATGTTTAAAAAGATGATAGGGATATCGCCTAGTGAGTATAGGCAGTATAATGAGTCCTAACTCAAATAGACGTTCTCAAGGTATGAGAACGTCTATTTGAGTTAGGATTTATTTTTTGATTTGAGAAAGTTCTTTATTAAGTATAAAGAGTAATTTAGGATCGACAGCTCCATCAAGCATTTTAGAAAGATCATCTAAACTTGATTTAACAATCATATGACTCAAAGGATTATTTAATAATTTGTAACAGTATTTATTAAGAATGACATTAGCCTCTTCATTTTCTTGGATTTCACAGATAGGGCAAGCTGTAGAATAGACATCATCACCAATATTTAATTCAGTGATTTCCACATCTGCAAGTTGATTTACTAAATCTTCATCAAACCAGTTTGAAGCAGGTCCGCCTTTCTTATCTGGACATTCATAAACAGGGTTTGGCTCGCTTACTTTGTTGAAGAAAGCATAATCAGTGAAGGATGTTTCATCTTTAGTTGCAACTACTTTAATATCTGTTTGAGCTTCTGCTAACTTTACATTTTCAAAGATGAATGTGTGTTTGCCGGAAAGTGTAGAGAGTTCTTCTCCATTTACAAATAATGTCACTTTGTCACAGTTAGAGTATACTTTTACATCAATAGTTTCACTTGCTCTGTCTAAAAATCTTTTGCTTGTAATGTGAACAAAAGGTTCGTTAGACCATACTGCTTTGTATGCATAGAAGGCATCTTTTTTAAGTTTACGGTCGAAAGTGATAAGGCCTTTATTGTTTCTACCTTTAATACCACCTTCATCTCTGATAGCAGAACCGAAGTCAAAGAAGTTCCATACATATGAGCCCCATAAGAAGTCTCTTTCATTGAATATAGTTAATAAAGTTTCATGGTAAAGTGCATGATACTCTTCTGTATAGTCTCTAATAGTAGGAGTATCTGTGTGATAAGTAACGATTCCCTCGCATCCATATTCAGAAAGTCCAAGAGCTTTATCTGGATTAAGTGAGTGGAAGGTATCTAGCCATGATGCAAAGTCTTCAGTTTTACCTGTATACCATCCATAGTATTTATTATAAGCTACAATATCTGTATAGGTATGGTATTCATCTTCATCAGGAACCATAGCAACTTGAGCTTGAGTTGTTAAGCGAGTTGCATCTTCTTGATGGCAAAGGTCATTTAAGTCTTTGACGATTTCTCTTACATAAGGTAAATCTCCACCAATTTGTATTTCGTTTTGAACACCCCACATAATGATAGAAGAGTGATTGAAGTTTTGGCGAATTAATTCTACCATTTGAGATTTAGCATTTTGTCCTGTGAAGTCAGTCGAAGATGCCATGGAGATAAATGGTATTTCTGCCCAAATAATCATTCCTTCTCTATCACATAAATCATAGAAGTATTGATCGTGTTGATAGTGAGCAAGACGGATAGAGTTTGCACCTACTTCTTTGATTAATGCCATATCTAAGTCATGGTCTTCTTTCGTTAATGCCCAGCCTTTTCCTTCTTTATCTTGGTGTCTAGATACACCTTTAAGTTTTAAAGGATTTCCATTTAAAAAGAAGCCTTTTTTAGGGTCAAATTCAAAGAATCTTAATCCAATAGGAATATTGAGTTCATCAATAATATCATTATGTTTTTCTAATGTAATAAGCACATTATAAAGATAAGGATTTTCTATACCATTCCAAAGGATTGGGTTATGGATTGTTAAAGGTAGAGAGATTTCTTTTTGAGTGTTTACTAAGAAATCTTTTGCTGTGTATTTGACAACATTACCATTAGCATCTATTACTTTGGCAAACAATCTTACAGCTTGTTCATCTTCTAAATGACTTGTAACTTTTGCTTTAATGGTTAGGTCAGCAAGGTCATGAGTTACTTTGTCTTGAGAAATATAAACAGATCGGAAGAG
>JARKVN010000138.1 GCA_029851645.1 Cellulosilyticum sp.
ATTTTTTAGTGCTTCATGATGATTTTTACTTTCCTGCAATAAATGCTTCATATCAGGGTTACAAACTTTTTCTAACACCTCATCAATAGAAGAAACTGCCATTTTAGTACCCGCATCACATTCTTGAAGGAGCATTATAGTATCCATATTTTCCGTAATAATCATCCTTTCTGTTTTTCATTATTATATCCAGAAAATGAAATACAATGTATATAACTTACAATAGCTCCACTTTTAATTTACTCTTTTATAAATTGCTGCAAAATAATAAATGCTTTAATATCCATTTTGACATTACTTTCTAGAAGTTCTTTAGCTTTCTCCTTTGAAATAAGAAGTGGTTCAATATCTTCATCAGCCTCTAAATAAGCCTTAGAAAGCTCTCCTGTACAAGTACAATAAACCATATGAACCGACTCATCTGTCATGCCTGGTGATAGGTAAACCTTCTGTCTACTTCGTTCTTCATCAATTGCTACAAGCTGAAGGCCTGTTTCTTCTTTTAATTCTCTTGCTACAGAAACCTTAAAGTCTTCTGCTTCATCAACTAGACCTGCCGGAAGTTCGTAAATATAGTCATTAAGTGGGACACGGTATTGTTTCACCAAAACTAACTTTGAAGAAGATTCATGAGTCGCCACAATTAAAACCGCATCTACTTGGTCTTCTGTATGTTCAAAACATTGCTTTCTCATCACTTCCTCAGGCTTTCTAGATGCAATAAACCAGCTCTTTTCCTGACCTAATTTATTTTCATACACAGCGTGATAGAAGTTCAAAAATTTGGTTTGATTTAATGTGATAAGTTCTTTAATCCTATTTTTATTCATCATTTCTCATTCCTCTCATATGATATAGGCTTTTTACTTTATACTTCTACTTGCGAATTTTCTTTAACTGCTCCTCTACTTTAGTAACTAGTCTCTTAGCATCCGCCTCACGATTTACAACATCATATTGATCCATATCTATGATGATGACTTCACTTGCTTTATAATGCCTCATAACCCAATTATCATAACCTTCCCAGAGCTTTCTATAATAAGCCTCAAGTTGTGTATCTAATTCATAACTTCTTCCACGCTTTAGAATACGTTCTAACACTGTATCAAAAGAACCTTTTAAGTAAATCATTAAATCAGGTGATTTCTTTGGAAGTTCTTCTAATTCTTGAAGCATATTATTTAAGAGCCTATCATAAATCTCAAATTCTAAATCCGAAATACGCCCTAGTTCATTATTAACTTTAGCAAAGTACCAATCCTCATAAATACTTCTATCTAATATATTATTATCATGATATAATGCCGCTTTAATGCTTTTAAAACGTGTGTCTAAAAAATGTAATTGAAGAAGAAATGGATATCTGTACTTTTCTATTTCTTCTGATGTAGCTGTATAAAAAAGCGGTAAAATTGGATTATCATCTACACTTTCATAAAATACCTCTGTCTTAAAATGTTTTCCTAAAAGCTTTGCAACACTAGTTTTCCCTAAACCAATCATACCACCTACAACGATCAACACACTTCACCTTTCCTTTCCTCATACCCATTCTTTATCTATATTTTCCCCTTACAAAAGTCAACTCTATCATCATAATAGGTTGCATAGTTCTTGTCAACTGAACCATAAAAAACTGTGTTTAAAAGCCTCATTTTTAAACACAGTTTTTCCATTCTATCTTTATTACTAATTCCAATCTTTTAATTTGCTAATATTATTAGCTTCATAAAATTCATTTCTAATGATATTGCCACTTTCCTCATCATAGGTACAATCATAGTATATCAGTGCTGCACCTGACTTATAGGTCACAATGATATGAATATTTTCATAATCGTTATAGTCTACATACACAATATACTCTAAACCACCTAATTGAATATAACTCTTCTCAAAAAGCGGATAAATTTCATCTCCTTTTCGAAGTACCAATGTCCATTGTTGACCATCATCCATTAAATACTCACCCGCTTCTGAAATCTCACCTTGTGAATAAACCTCAATGGTTTCATTATTACCATCTTTATCCATGTCTACTTCATAACTGCTAAAAAGATTTAATCCATCAAGATATGTACTATCTTGAATAGGCGTAATTAAATCACCTTCTCGTCTTTTACCTTCTTCTGCACCTACACTAAGATATTTAATACTATCTTTTCCAATCTTACCATCATAAGTTACAAGATACTCACAACTCTTATTTTCATAAGAAACTGTAATAATAATTTGTGGAATTCCCTCTGGGTGATTTGCCTTTACAAGTAATCCATATCCTTCTGTTGTTGCTTCTTTAGTGTACAAGACGTCTTTAGGAATATAACGTTCTCCTGTATATTCTACTGTGCTAATGGTAATCTTGCTCCCATTATACTTAGGAATAATTAGCATAGATTCCTTAGAACCTTCTTCATAAACATAGGAATCTAGTGTATTTAAATGACTTAAATCCTTCTCTGATGGTGAGTTAATGATAATCCCTAAATCCGTAACATTATTATAGTTTTCATAAATTGTATTATAAATACTCGATTCGATGGGTGCTGTTGTTTCTACAGTTGGATTTTGTGAAGTGATAGGCGCTTTAGAAGGTTCTTCTTGCCCACAGCCAACAAATAGTACACTTACCATTGTACTTACTATAAGAAAAGTTCGCCAATTTTTATTTATTTTCATTATTTTGCCCCTTTCATCAGGTCATCAAATAACATCATACTCTTCTTGCATCTTACCACTATTTTTATATTTATTCAACTCTTTCTATATTAAGCTTGCTATCATCCCCATAATAGCTCCTAATAAGACACCTAACCAAACAATAGCATTTAATTCTTTTCGCATAATAGATAAAATGATTTGCTCTACTTCTAATAAATCTAACGACAAAATTCTTTCTTCTACAAGCTTTTGTATATTTAACCCTTTTAATAAGCTAGTCATATGATTTTGAATGAACTTTTCATAACCATTTAATAAGGCTCTTTTAAGGAGCTCATCATATGGCATTACCTTTTCTATAACGTCCTTTATTTGAGTATTCAATAGGTTCTTACTCTCTTCTTCAACAGCCTTTCTAATAATGCCCTCTCCCTCATCCATAATAAACTGAGAAACAACAGGTTCTATTTTACTGGCAATACTTTCTACTAAATTGTCATTAATAAAGAAGCTCATAGGGCCTAGCAAATTACCAAAACTTCCCTCTTTAAAGGATACTTGAATTTTCTCTACAATAATTTTACCTAATTCCATACTCACCATTTTACTATATAACTTATAAGTCATTTGCTCTTCTGCTTCACGAACAAGATACCTACTTTGCTCGCTACCAACACACCCGCTTAGTAAGTCACCCAAAGTTTCTTCACGCTGTGCTTGCTCATTTAAATACGTATCTATAGCTTTCTCAATGTCTTTATAAACTTCTTCTCTTAAAAGCCAAGAACGTAATACTTCTTCATTAAGGAGTTCCTTGCTAATCACTTCTCCCACTTTATGTGCAATACGTTCTCTTTCTTTTGGAATCACACCCGGTGTAAAGGGTAAGGTGAATCCGCCTACCTTTACGGGATTAAGCGGTCTAAATAACATTTTAATCGCAATACCATTTGTAATTCCTCCAATAACTGCTCCAGCTATAGTGCTGATTACAAAATTTACACTCATACATTTCTCCTCTTTTCCTATGTTTTCTCATAGCTTAGTAGGTTGTCCTATTATGAACCATTTTATTTTATAACAAAAAAAGACCTAAAAGCAATATGCTCTTAAGCCTTAATCTTTGTCATAGTTTTAAACCTTCTAAAATAGCCTGATAGACACCATTTGCCCATGTATTAATAAAACTTGCTGTATTAATACGACTTGCATCCCCTTCATTAGATAAGAAACCTGTTTCAATTAAAACAGCTGGCATGTTTGTTGTATTTAAGACATAAAGGTCTGCTCTTGGTTTAATGCCACGATTCACCATGCCACAATCTTCTACAAGACGATTTTGTACAAGCTGAGCAATCTCCTTTCCTCTTGTATCTGTTGTACTTGGATAGTAAAGCGTTTCTGCTCCTTTTACTGCTGGTGAAGCAGCCGAATTATTATGAATACTTACAAATAAATCCGCCTCAACTTCATTAGCTAAAGTACTTCTAAACTTTAAAGTTGGATAAACATCTGTCTCTCTCGTTATATAAACCTTAATATTTTCATCTGCTTCAAGTAATTTATATAATGCCATCCCCTGATTAAAGTTTACATCTTTTTCTTTTAATCCATTTCCAAGGGTTCCACTATCAGAACCACCATGTCCTAAGTCTAATACAACAATTTGACTATACTTTTCACTTGGTTTTACCATCTTTAAAGTTACTCTATCACCATCTTGTGATAACTCATAGGCATAAATTCTTTGTGTTTCTATTGTAATTTGAGTTGTTCCTCCATGACTAATACTAATTGTTTTTATCATATCATCATTAATGGTACGTGTTTCTGGTTTTAAAATACTACTATAATCTGCACCTAAGTCCATAACGAGCTTTCTATTCCGATAATCATCTGTCACTTTTATCTTACTTGTTGTAAGACCACTCAGATGAGTTAACGTTAATGTAGGGTTACTATCCTTGATATAAGTTAGTGCTGATAGAGTGTTTTCAGGATTTTGTTCTGTCTCTTCATCCTTATGCTCTTCACTTGTCTGCCCTGATTTTATAATCAGATTGGTTCCATTTACTGCCTCTTCAAAAGTATAAGTGATACTTTCTTTAAGTTGAATGGTTCCTTGAATATCATTCCCAACTTGAGTCATGGTGATTTGATTAATAAAAAGACTAGAAATTCCTGTCCAGTTTACTGCTTGCTCTATTTGTACATTAGGTAAGGTAAACTTTAGCATTTGGTTCTTACCTTCTGTTACAAAGATTTGTGCTTCACCTAAGCCCTTAAAATAAATTTTATCTGTCGTATCCGTTGAACTCACACTCATTTGCTCAAGGTTCTGTGCCTTAAGTTGTAATATGAGTTGCTTACGATCATCTGATAAACTAGCCTTAACTTGAGTTCCTGATTTTAAATCCAATACCACACGTGTTGTATCTGGAGTAAACTGACTGGTTCGGATGTTTTTTACATATGTATTAGACTCGGGTGTTATTTGATTACTAAGCTGACTCTTACTATTTTTAATATCCACAACGACTCTTCCACTCATTGTGCTTATAGCAACTTCTGAAAGTGCTGATGAAGCAGTTATCGTTGCCTTCATTACGTTTTTAGATTCACTCACTTCTACTTTTTGTATAGAAGTCATTTCATAACTTTCTGATGGTACACTAAAATCGTTCTCATTACTTTGCCCGAAATAAGTCTGACCTGTCACATTTTGTGCATCCTCTATATCTGGCACACTAGTTATTGGTTCCTTAATATTTACAGACCGATTGGATGAGTCCCAATGTACTATAAAACCTAAGGACTCACTTACAAAACGGATGGGAATCATCACCTTATTATTAATAATCTTCCCTGGTACGTCCATAGAAATTTCTTTCCCATTAATCATGGCTATAGTTTGATTCATAACTAAAATAATGGTTTTATCTTTATATTCAATAGTAACCTTCTTTGCGCCATCATCCCACTTCACTTGTGCCCCCATGGCTTCAAAAACCTCTCTGGCTGGCACTAGGACTCTTCCATTTAATTGAATTGGATCCATTACTTTTGTTTCAATTTTCTCATTATTAACATAAAGAGAAATCGTTGGTAGATTATAAGCTATAGCCTGTCCATCTATATATAGCGTTTCTGCTTTTGTTGTTACCATACTTGTACAAAGAACGCACCCAGCAAGCAATACTGCGCTCGTTTTTCGTTTCATGATGTCATTCCTCCAATTGCTTTTTTAGTTTTTATAAAATTTACCATTTTCCCTTTTCCCTTAAATATATTGAGATGGGTTAACAGGTGTTCCATTTCTTCTAATTTCAAAGTGAACATGGTTTCCTGTCGAGTCCCCTGTTGAACCAACTCCAGCAATCCGCTCTCCCTTAGCAACAGTTTCTCCAACATTAACATATAATTTACTGTTATGTGCATAGTAAGTTTGGTACCCATTACTATGTTCAATAATGATTAATTTTCCATAACCTCCTGAATTGTACCCTGAGTAAATGACCTTTCCGCCTGCTGCGGCATAAACAGGTGTCCCTGCTGATGCTGCAATATCAATGCCTTTATGGAAACTTCCCCATCTTGAACCATATCCTGATGAAAGACTGCCTTTTCCTTTTAATGGATGTGCAAACATACCTGAGCTACTGCTATTTTTTTCATTACTACCTGTGTAATAAGTTTCAGATGATTTGGGCTTTTCTTTTGTCCCATAAGCAATCACCTTTGTTTTGGCTTCTGAAAGTACTTTTTCTGAAATCAGCGTTCGACTTGCTTCTACTCCATTTACTTTAGTGACAGCTACAGTAAGTTCCTTTAACCCATCATAACCCTCTTGATAAACTTTTGTTTCATCCTTATATAAATCGGAAAATTCTACATACTCAATATCTGCTGGGATAAGTTCTTTAAAAGTTGCTTCTTCTACTGTGGTAATGGATAAGATAGGAAGGGATTGCTCTACCTTAATCACCTCTCCAATTTGCATTCTTGTTTCATCTTCAATGCTTGGGTTAAGTTCTAAAATATGCTCCATTGTCGTCCCATAAGTCATTGCAATATCCCAAATATTATCGCCCTCTTTTAACGCATACTCAATGATTTCATAACGATTTTCTAGTAATTTTTCTTCAGCTTCTTCTTGGGTTAAAATCTCATCTTGACTGACATAAATATTACGCACTGTGACTTCTTCATTAAAATCAAAGTTCTGAATCGTACGTTTAATTTTTTGCCCTTTACTCTCCTTAGAAGCTTCAGCTCCCATCTCTTCTACTTGAATCTCATTTACTGAAATTTTAGTTGTTACCTTATCATGTGGTAAAGCCTCTTCTATTTCAATAATTTCTAGCTCTGCATCCCTAGCTGCTTTTCTATTGTCTATGCTAACGGATTCTTCTGAAATCGTTACTTCTTCTAAAGTTAACTGCCCTTCACTTGGTAAATGTGCTTTGGCAATTGCGCTTAAAACCTCTGTAGCTTCTTCTTGATTACTGACAATGGCGTAGCTTACACCATCTACTAGAATTTCATAAGCTTCTACACCATAGCTAATGGCATGACTAATTGCAGCAACTGTTTCATTATAACTTTGTCTTTCTGACGCTTTACTATGTACAGCTTCCACTTCTATTGTTTCATTTACTACAATATCCTTCTTTAAGTCTTCTTTTAACTTAGAAACAACTGATTCATAAGCCTTCTTAACTTCTTCTTTATCTTTCATTGTTGCTACCACTTGATCATTGATATAAACCGCATAAGAATTTTTTCTAGTTCCTGCCCATACTAATGTACTGGCTACAAGGGTAACAATAATTCCTCCTACTATAAGTTGTCTGTTTTTTTTATTATCTTTATTATCTTCTTTTGTCAAAGACATAATTCACCTGCTTTTTTAATGTAAATATATCCACTTGTTACATTTTATATCTTAATTATTAACTAAATATTAACCAAACATTAACTCTAAAATACATCTCTGTTATAAGCTTGAACTTTGTTTAAAATAATCTATGTCTTTTAGAATTCTTTTCTATTCCAAAGATTATTGTAATCTGTCATTGTAAATTATCCTCCTTCCAGTTAAACTAATACTTGGAGGTATACAGACATGAAAATCACTAAACGTTTAAGAAAACTTGGGCTCTTAATGACGCTTATTTCTATCTCACCCTATACAGTACTTGCGTCCTCTTCTTTACCACCCATTTCTTCTACTTTGCCATCAGAAATGAGTAGTAATAAAAATACCGAAGTCACAAATTACAATCCATCCATTGTAAACGAACTTCTTCTTCCACGAAATTTATATATTTTGCAAGGAACAGATGCTAGTCCTGAAAGGCTTACAATCTTTTATCGCAATGCACTTTTGTCACTTAATCCTACCTCGCCTATTAGTACCTATAGCCCTTATGGACAAGTGACAACTGGACGGTGGTTCTATCAAACTTTAGCGCCAAATCTTACACCTTTTGAACCTTTTAAGCTTAGTATGACAACAAAACTTCAAGACCAACTCGTTACTAAAGACGTGAATGTGGAGCTTGTAAATACAGTTAATACGAATCCAGTAAGATTACTTGCCATTGGAGATAGCTTAACACGATCTGGTGTTTATCTATCTCAAATCGAAAAAAAGCTTCCTAATATCAGCTTTTTAGGAACGAGGTTTTACCCCACAGACCATATGCCTGCACGCGAGGGGCGTGGTGGTTGGACTTTAGAAAAGTATTTTACTAGTATCAACTCAGATGAGCTAGATAGTCCCTTTCTATTTCCCAAAGGGGTTGCTGCCGAACGTTATAAAGGTAACACCAGAGATTGGAAACAAATTTGCTATGAAAAACCTAATACAGCAGCATATGGTGGCTTCCAAAAATTAGCTCGTGGCTGGAAAGATGAAGGAGAGTTTCTCTATGATACTAATGGTTACTATAAGTACCCTAGCATAGGAGATGTCATGGTAGATCCTAGTCTTCCTAGAGGCGCGCAGTGGATAGAATGGAATGGTTACTATTGGCAAACTATGGCCGTGCAACCTACAGAATTTGAATTTAGCTTTAGTAAATATATGAGTCGTAACAAGGCAGCCTTCTCTAAGGGTACGCCAACCCATGTCAGTATTCTACTGGGTGCTAATGATTTTGGTTTTCAAAAACAAATTGATAAAATGGATCTTTTTATCCAAAGGCTTAATGATATGATTGATTCCATTCATGAATTTGATTCCAACATTAAAGTTATTCTTTGCTTACCTACTGTAGGGCCTAATCCAGAACAAATTACGAGTTCTAAAAAGTCATTTTATGCAGAGTATAATTTATACGTCAAATCTGCTACAGCTCAACTTCTTAAAGCCTTTGATACAGATGAGGCACTAGCACGTCAAATTTACATTGCGCCTATGAATTTAACATTAGACCCTGCTCTTGGTTTCGACTATGTGGAAAAAGTTGAGACGACTCTCGGCATCCCTTCTACTGTGACTGATGTCCAAAATAGTATTCACCCTAATAACACAGTAGGTCAACTTCAAATGGGTGATACCCTCGCAGCAGTCATTCAAAAATTCCGCTAATTGCATTAAGCTAAACTCTATATAAAAACAAAAAGTAAGTGAATGAAATCACCTACTTTTTGTTTGGTTATTATTTATAAATAAGCATTTAATTTCTATTCATTGCTGCTTCTGTCATTTGTGAAGGTGAACTTGTGGTAATTTTAATAATTTCTTTTCCTGGCGCTTCAGCTACTAATTTATACGTCATTTCACAATCTGTACAAACTGCTTTGTATAACGCTGTTTTAGTGGTAATTCTAACTAATTGTTTACCACAACAAGAACAATATTTAAGTCTCATATTCATAGCCCCCTTTTATTTATTTTCCCATTATTATACCGTTTAAATGTGTATCTGACAACAAGATATATACGAATACTTATGGGGTCAAATATTTTCTCTTAATCTGTACATACTATTTATTAAGATTATAAATGTTAAAGAGGAAATGATTATGAAACACAATCACTATTTTTTTAAGTACTTATTTTTGATTACTTTAGTTTCTTTATTTTGCTATCCACTTACTTTGGCAGCAGAGCATACGTCTCAGCCAGAAGCTGAAAAAGTTGTTTACTTAACTTTTGATGATGGCCCCACCCCAAAAATTACAGAGGATATTTTAGATATCCTTAAAGCTCAAGATGTTAAAGCAACCTTTTTCATTGTGGGTAAAGAAATCAAAGGCAGAGAATCTATTCTAAAGCGCATTTATGAAGAAGGTCATGGCATAGGCCTTCATACCTATAGCCATAACTTCAAAATGATTTATAAAAATCCTGAAAGCTTTATTATAGAAATGAAAAAAACTGAAGCAGCTATTAATGAAACTTTAGGAGCCAACCTTACCATCCCCATTATTCGATTTCCTGGTGGTAGTGCTGGACGATTGAATTCATCCTTTTATAAAGCACTTTGTGACCATGGCTATTTAATTTTTGATTGGAATGTCGATTTAAAGGATGGTATTAAAGGTAATCTTTCTCCTGGTGAGTTCTTAGCCAACTCCCAAAAATGTATGGATCGTAGTTCCCGCCGTATTATCTTAGCTCACTGTAACTCCAATAATCAAAACACTTGTCAGGCACTAGATGATATTATTGCTTATTATAAAGACCAAGGTTATACTTTTAAGGCTATTGATTCTAGTACTAAGCCTTACTTCTTTAAATTCAAAAAATAGTCTATAAGGAAAAGCATGACTAAAGCCACAAACTTTAGCCATGCTTTTCCTTACTATTTCCATATTAATATGCAATAACTTCAACGCCAGTTTCTGTAATTAAAATGGTCTTTTCCCATTGTGCAGATAAAGAATAGTCTTTGGTATAAACTGTCCACCCATCTTCCTCATCGATATAGACTTCATAACCTCCTTCATTCACCATAGGTTCTACAGTTAAGGTCATACCAGGTACTAAAAGCATCCCTTCTCCCTTAACCCCTACATGAGGCACAAAAGGCTCTTCATGAAATAGCTTACCAATTCCATGTCCACCTAAATCAATCACTACGGAGTAACCATTCTTCCTCGCATGTTCTTGTACCGCCGCACCAATATCACCTAGAAAACCCCAAGGTTTAATTGCTTCAATACCTATTTCCATACACTCTTTAGCTACGCGAACTAACCTTTCAGCTTCTTCGCTTACTTTTCCAATCATAAACATTCTTGAAGCATCTGCAAAGTACCCATCCACAATGGTTGTAACATCCACATTCACAATATCTCCTTCTTTTAGGATGGTTTCTACTGAAGGAATGCCGTGGCATACGACATTATTAATAGAAATGCAAACGCTTTTGGGATATCCGTCATAGTTAAGGGGTGCTGGAACTCCTCCATGTTCTATGGTATAGTTATACACTAATGTATCAATTTCCTCTGTATTCATTCCTGCATGGATTTTTTCTCCTACAAGGTCTAAGATAGCCGTATTAACTTCTGCTGCCTTTTTCATTCCCGCAATATCTGCTTCATTTTTAATAATTTCTCTTGGTGGCACTTCATAGCCTTTTAATTCATAAGTTTTTATTTTTTCATCCAGTGCAAGGTGACACTTTTTATATTTTTTACCACTTCCACACCAACATGGATGATTTCTATCAATTGTCATTTCTTTAGTCTCCTCCCTAAGTTAGCTTTCATCTAACTTAATATCATTCCTATTATATACCTATTCAAAAAGATTTACACGACTTATAATAAGAATATCTATTTATTCTTGTGTTTTTCTTAAGGATACTGCAAAATAAAATAGAGTCAGAACCAAAATAAGTTAAGGAGATAATTATGATCAAACTATTTACACATAATGATTTAGATGGCTTAGGATGTGCTTTACTTGCTCAGCTTGCTTATGGTAAAGATGCTATTGATTTCGAAACTTGCCGTCATGAAGATATTAATGAAAAGGTTAGCCTCTATTTTTCAGAAAAGGCCTATGAAAACTTTTCTTATTGTTATGTAACTGATATTGCAATTCATGAAGAGGTCGCTGCCCAAATTAATAGGCAATTTGACTCACCGAGTCAGTATATCTCTATTATTGATCATCATATTAGTACGACATCACTCAATATTTATGACTGGTGTCAAGTTACTGTTGCTAATGAGCAGGGCTTAAAATACTGCGGTACCTCACTATTCTATCAAAAACTTCTTTCATTAGATGTTCCTTTTAAAGAAAAACTACTCAGTCCACTTGTTGTTAGTTTTGTTGAAAAAATAAGACGCTATGATGTCTGGGATTGGCAAGCGCTTAATGATCTTGAAGCAAAGCAGCTTGACGATCTATTATCTATCCTAGGTAAAGAACGTTTCATGGCGTACTGGATAAGTCGCCTTGAAGAAGATCAGGGGCCTTTCTCTTTTGATGAAACACAAACACTACTTTTAGAACTTAGACAAAATGAAATCAACCAATACATTGAATCACGTAATGAGGAAATCATTGTCAAGGAAGTTGCCGGTTATCAAGCTGGTATTGTTTTTGCAAATCGCTATCAAAGTGAACTTGGCAACCAATTGGCGCTCTTACATCCTGAACTTGATTTTATTGCCATGATTAATGTCGGTGGCGGTGTGTCTTGTCGGTGTGTCAAAGAAAACGTAAATCTTGCTGAACTTGCTGCCTCTTTTGGAGGGGGAGGTCATGTTAAAGCTGCTGGCTTTCGCATTGGTGATGAAATCCGTGAAATGGTTATTCACAGTGTCTTTAAATTAGATACACATGATAAAGAGTCTTTCTCTTCTGACTCTAATTGTAACCTTTAGTCCATCATAGGAGGTTATTATGACAAATTTACTTGTTAAATTTTTTATTAAGGATTATGAGAATATAACCAGTCACAAAGTTCGAGAAGCTTATGGTCTTTTGGGGAGTTATGTTGGTATTTTAGCTAATGTTATTTTGTGCTTTTTCAAAATTGGAGCAGGTCTTCTCTTTAATAGCATGGCTATCTTGGCCGACGGTATTAACAACTTATCCGATGCTGGCTCTTCTATTGTGACCCTTATTGGTTTTAAGCTCTCTAGTAAACCAGCTGATGAGGATCATCCCTATGGGCATGCTCGTATGGAATATTTATCAGGCCTTGCAGTTTCTTTCATTATCTTAATGTTAGGTATTGAACTGATTCGCTCTTCTTTTGATAAAATTCTTCATCCGGAGCCTTTAACTTTTAGCTGGATTATGGTAAGCATCTTAGCTCTTTCCATTCTTGTTAAGCTTTGGTTATGTCTTTTTAATCGTAAACTTGGCAAACGTATTGATTCAACCACTATGCTTGCTACAGCTACTGATAGTTTAAATGATGTCATTGCAACTTCTGCCGTACTGATTGCTTTAATCATTGCTCAGCTAACAGGTTGGAATTTGGATGGTTATATGGGTATTTTAGTAGGACTTTTTGTTTGCTATTCAGGCATTGGGTTAATCAAAGAAACCATGAATCCTTTACTTGGTGAAGCCCCCTCTCCAAAACTTATCCAAACAGTTGAAACCAAATTAATGAGCTATGATTATATTTGTGGCTTTCATGATTTAGTACTACATAGCTACGGGCCTAATCGATACTTTGCTTCTGTTCATGCCGAAGTTCCAGCTGATGCAAACCTTTGGTATTGCCATGACGTTATTGATATGATTGAGAAAGACTTTTCAAGAGAGCTTGATATCGACCTAGTCATTCACCTTGACCCGATTGTAACGAATGATGAGAAAAGTAATCAGCTTAAAGCACAAGTTGATGCTATTGTCAAAGCGATAGATCAAGATCTTTCTATTCATGACTTTAGAATTGTTCCTGGCCATACCCATACGAATATTATTTTTGATGTAACGGTTCCTGTTACCTATCACGCGAAACCAACCAACCTTGCTAGACAAATTGATGCAGAGATCAAAAAATTAGATGAGACCTACTATACAGTCATTACTATAGATACGAACTATGTTTCTACTTCCTTTTCTTCTTATGATGGGACTTTACATTAAATAGGAACAAAACATAAGGGCAAAGCTATGATTCTATTTTAGCTTTGCCCTTACGTTTTACTCATTTTCTATGAAAATAAACTGAGTTGATTGCTCCCTAATACACTGAGCGCAACTGGATCATTATCCATAAAATATGCCTTCTTAATTTCTTGCTCCTTAGAGAATATAGAAGTTCTTTGGTCTAAAGTACTTCTTAATTTACAGCTATACACAATTGGGAAATATCTTCTGATGAAATCGCCTTCTGAATGGGCTGTAAGCGCAATCATTTGGAAACCTAATTGCTTTGCAATAAAGAATACAGGTTCTAGAACGTGTCCACTTGATGCTTTTCCAAATGGATTATCCAAAATCACTGCCCGGCTTACTTTTTGCTCTTCACTCTGGATGTTTTGTTTCTTCTCCGCTAGATAATTTAAAATCCCGAGATAAAGTGCCATATTCTTGCTCCATTTTTCTCCCCCTGACCATTTATTAGAGGTTTCCCATCCATATTTCTGGCTACTAATATCACTTGTACTACTTACCTTACGGCATCTTACTCTAATGGCATCATTCCCCATGACAACTTTTAGTAGATTTTTAAGTTTGAATTGTTCCTTAATATACTTCTTAATCTTTTGTACATCTTCTTTTCCAGTATCATCTAAGAAACTCTTGCCTTCAATATCATCTAAAAGACTGTAAATATGTGTACGAATCTTTTCTTTCCCACTTTCCTCTTGCCAACTTGGAATCGTAAATTCATAAATATTTTTCCAACCCTCTTCTGTATTCACCCTAGTTTTCTTAGGAATTTCAGCAAGTTCACTAGCTACTGTTCTAAGATAAGCATAAAGATGAATAATAAACTGAGAAATTTGTTGATCCTGATCTAAAAGGTCTCTTTCTAAAATGGTTAAAGTATGATTAATACGCTCTACAATATTCTCTTTCCACATCACAAGTTCCTCATAGTCTTGCTTTTGTGTAATGCCTTGAACAGCCATATTACGTAACTTGCTATCTCGAATCTCTCTTTGGCAAAATAGCTTAAAATCTGTCTTTCTATCCTCTACAGCTTGTTTACTGACTTCTAAATGATTTTTAAGCCAAGCTAGACGTTCTAACAAATTGTTTACAATAACTCTAACTTTTAGTTCATACATGAATTCCTGCTGCAAGTTTTCATCTAGTACACCTTCTTTAACTTCTGGTGCACAATAGCCATAAAGTTCATCTTTCTTATCCATCTGTTGCTTATGCTCTAAAATGAACTTAAGCTCTTTTTCTAGACCTAATACTTTTTTAGAAACATATTTTTCTTTCTCACCTAACTCTATTTGTGCTCTACCTAAACGTTCTTTCGCTTGATTAGAATAATCAATCTGCTCATCTACTTTTTCGTAGTTTGTTTCATAGGCTATTTTTTTACTTTGATAGTCTTGCTCTTTTTTATCAAAGTCTGTTTTAGCCCCTCTAACAACATGATCAAAACTTTCTAAGCCTTTTTTTATCTCTTTTAATTCTTCTGTAAGACGTTCTACTTCCTCTTCAAACTCTTCCCTATAAAGAGGAATCTGCTCTAGCTGTTCTTCTCTTTCTGCTTGTTCTTGACGAAAACTTTTTTCATTTTCCTCATAAGCTTTTTTATTTTGCTTTAAAAGGCTTTCAATTTCACTGCGTCCTTTTTGCTTGTTACTTAATGCTTCCTTTAACTGCTCTTGTTTATCTCTTAAATAGGTGATATCCCTATTGGAATAAATCGCTTCTTCATCTTTTACTTCCTTGTAAAGGACATCATCTTTAATACGATTTTCTTGACTTCTAAAGAGGTTATATTGTTCTTTAGCTTCATCTAAAGCCTCCATGACATTTCTTAGCGCCTGTTCCACTTTAAATAAAGAATCTTCTTCTACCTTAATATCACCTTGTAAGTTCTTTATCTGCCTTTCATCTCTTTCACATTCTTTTTTAAGTTCGATATAGTCTTCTGCTTTCTCTACGTAATTTTGTAATCTATTTTTTTCCTCTGCCTCTTTACGTAATGTTTCGTTTATAAGCTTTCTTTCTTTTTCTACTCGAATCAGTTCGTCTTTAGCCTTTTCTATGGCTCTTACAAACTCCATTTCTTTTCTTTTAAGCTGGTCGCTTTCTTCTCTTAAAGCAGCATATTTTTCATGAGGATATTCTGATAAGAAGTCACTTAACTTTTCTAAAATCTGCTCTATTTCACGCAAAGTTTTTTCTTTTTGTTTACGAAAAGCAACTGCTGACTCTAGTGCTTTTTCAGTTTCTCTTTTACGTAGTTTAAAACGCTCTGTTTGGATATTTTCGCTCCAAGCTGTAGGATAAATGAGATTTGTTAGCTCATCTTCCACTTCAAGAAGCGCCTTTGCTTCTGAAACATTTATGACCCCTACAGGGTAGGTCATTTTATCTTTTTGCATCTCTATCAAATGCTTTAGTTTTTCCTCTTCGCCATCAGCAACTACTACCATCTGTGCCCATCTAGGTTGACCATACATTTTCTCCTTCAGCACGTTACTTTCTAAACTCTCAATATAACTAGTCCCTGTTTGTAAAAAGCTAAACTCACTCATCCATTTTTCCACCCAAATCTCTAGGAGTGGTTCTACTGTAAAGAAGTCATGAGATTCATAGTTCTCAATGAAATGGGCATGCTGCCGTTCTAAAAGAAGGGCTTCTTCTTTTTCCCTTGTCATTTTCTCTACTTGCTCTTCTAATGCTGTCATCACCTGCTGAGGTTTTAAGTAAATAGAAGATAGGTTATTAAAAATAGGTAGAGCCTCTTTAACTTCATGAAGCACTTTTTCCTGTGCACCTTCTAACTGTTCAAGCTTTGCATGCACCTTTGCGATTTCACCTAAAAACTTTGAGCGATTTTCCCTATTTTCTTCAAGTATTTTGCTATACTTTTCTTCATTTTCTTCTATTCTTCTTAAACTTTGCCTGCTCTTTAGTCGATTGTTTTCAATCTCTGTTAGTCGTGCTTTCCACTTATCATGTTGCCCTACAATGTCCTCATAGGCCCCTTGAGCAAGCAGCGTCATTTTAATATGATTCATTTGCTTTTGCTGATGCTCTAGTTTTCCTGTCATTTTACTTGAATCATTTCTAAGGGTTTGAAGTTTTAATGAAAGCAGTTGTTTTTGCTTCTTATTTTCTGTCTCCTCCTCTAAATAGCGTTCTTTTTCTCTGCCGCAGTGCTGCATTTCTCTCTTAATATTTTCTAACTGTTCTTCAAAGTATCCTTTAATTTGCCCACTATTTTCTTCTAATGCTTCTTTTAATGCTTCCACTTCTGTATCTGCATCTAATAAAGCCAGTTGCTCTTCATAAAGCTTGATTTTAGACCTAGATTCATTCATATTATTTTGAAATCTAGAAAGCTTTAAAATATGACGCCTTAATTCTTTTTCATCTTGTTTTCCTTTAGCTACCTCATAAGTTTGTCTTTCTTTCTCATAGTATGTCCTAGCACGCTCTAGCACACTTTTAGACTCTAGCACTTCAATGAGGGCTGTTTCTTTTTCTAAAGCTTTTTTCTCTAACTCTATACTTCTTCTTTCACCTTCTAATTGAGTGATTAGGGCTTTTGTTTGATTTTCTTTTGCTTCAATAAGCTTCCAGACCGCTTTCGCTTCCTCTTTTTTTGCCTCATACTCTTTGACCTTTTGATGATAGTCACTATAGCTTATAACATAAGCCTCAATTTCTGACTTGATTTTCTCACTTTCTTTAATACTTCTCTCTAACTGCTTATGCTTATTAAAGTGTTCTCTCTGGCTTTCAAAAGTCCCCGCAAACTCCTCACTTCCCTTACCTACTAAACCTTGCTCTACTGTTGGCAAAAGAAGCTTTTCTACTAAATCAGAAGTTGTATGACACCCATCAAAGAAAGCTTCTACAGAACCTTCCCCGCCATTAATGACGGCAACGCTCCTCCATTCCTCTGGAATAATCTTAAAATGCGCTTCAATATAGCTATGAAACTCCTTAGTGGTTGAAAAAGTTTTAGCAAGTAGATGCTCTTTACTCATTTTTTGATAGTACTCATTCATCTCTACCCTTGTGGCTGCTCGTATGCCTTCGCCCTCTTCTTTTATAAAAGGTAAACTTTCAATATGCTCTTTATCTTCTACCCCATACTCATAAGCATATTTATAAGATTTTAATTCATTATTTTGAAGATACAAGGTTACAGCGGTTAAACCATAACGTCTTGGTTTATCGCTAATAATCCACTCGATGGCAATATGTGCTGCATTCCCTTCTAATATAAAGGTTTCCTTTGCCTTACGCTCTCCCAAATCTGTATGAGGCAAAACGGCCTGTAGAGCAGCTTGGATAAAGACTGTTTTTCCACCACCATTTTCAAGTAAAATAGCTGTGTTATGCCCTGCACAAATAAAAATCTCATCATTGTAGCGTTTCCCGCCATTTTCATAAATTACATTAGTGTATCTAATTTTAGATATTGATGCCATTTATTTTACCCTCATTTCTAGCTAAACTGATAAATAAAGTCTAATAATCCGCGATTATACTCATAATCCATGTAATAACGCTGAATAATTACTTTTGTTTTTTCTGTGATTTCTAACTCATAATTTCCAATATCTTTAATCATATCTTGTTTTTCTAAGAACTGCCTCGTCATATTTAAAAAACTAATACGGCTACTGCTTGTCCCTGTTACCTTTTTGGCTTTTTCTTTAACGTCATCTAAGGCCTTCCATTTATCTATAACTTTTATCCAGTTGTATGCTTGCTCTTCTTCTATTTTTTGAAGTAACTCCTGATCCATTTCAGCCAAATGATCTACTTTTGTATTAACCGCTTCTAGCCACTCCTCCATACTGATAAAAGTTCTTGTTGGCTCCTTGGTTTGATAACTATTATAAAACTCCCCTAGTAAAATAATGATGGTCACATACATTAAGTAAATATCTAAGTTTGTAGCATTATTAGGTAAATAAAGCTTTTTAATGGTTTCATTACTCATATGGAAAGGTGAACTACTTGCAATGGGTACAAGATATATCTCTTCTCCTGCAATAATAATGGTTGCATGATCTTGCTTGGCAAACTGGTTCACTAATTCTTCTATACGCTCTTCTCTTATGTAAGCTCTCATCTCACCCAAAGAACAAGAACCAGCTACCGCAAGTTTACTATACAACTTGTAAGACTCTAAAATTTCTTCATTTCTATATTCCATATCTCTCACCTTCTTTTTGCTTAATCGTGATGTCAATAATCATATTTTTAATTTCAAAACGGGACACTTTCTGGATCGTTCCTTCATACTCCATGACTTTGATATGATTTGTTATGCCACCTAAGGCTTCTTTGACACCATTTAACACACTTTCTTCCTCTAACTCTTCAAACTTAATAGGCGACTTTTGGTGTAAAATCATCCACATATCATAAAAAAGTCTTTGCTCCAAAAATTCTGGTCTTACTTCCTGTAAATATGTACAGATTTCGTCTAATGTCATCACACTTCGACTCTCCCATAAAGGTAAAACCTCACCCATAACCTCTTTAAAATACTCACCTAGTTTAGATTTACTTTTACTGATTTCTTCCTCTGTTGTGCCTTCCACAAAGGCTCTACCTCTCTCCTTATCATCTGGTCTTTCAATACGCTGCTTATAAAATACGCTCATGGGATGCCATATTTTAGCACGCTCTAATTCTAAGAAAGGTTCTATAAATGTTTTACTCGTATAAAGTGGCATCGGATTCCCCACTAGTGCCTCTACAATTTCTTGCTGAAAGTTAAAGCTATCTATCCCTATGTAATAAAGGGCTTGCTGTGCTGCATCTAAAGCATGGGTTCTAAGGATGATACTTTCTTGTAAAAGCTTACTATGTTCATGGTGAACTTCTTCTAATCGATTATCAATTTTTAAAATCAAATCATAAGCCTTTTTATCTTTTTCATTATCTAACTGATACTTTAAGCTGTCTTTTGTTAGCCTAACAAATTCTTGCAGTTCTTCAAACTCTTCATTTTCTCTTATGAGCCTTAAGTTAATATCTTCAATGAGCCGTTTATACCTTGTATAAGTTTCTTCTGATACAATACTTCGACTCACTTCATTTTTAATTTTTGCCAAGCGTTCAGTCAGTGCTTCTGCTGATAAGTCCATCTCATCCACTTGCCTCAGCGCCCCCATAAACTCGCCTTTTTCCAATTGCTTACGAAGGAGTAATTGATTGATAGAAATTTGAAATTCGCTAAAATACTCCTTACTTGAAAAAATGAGCTCTAGGCCCTGCTCATCCAAAACATAGTATTGTGTATTCGATTTTAAATCTGAGCGTGACGCTTTTAAAATCGAATAATAAACCGTCTCCTCTCCCCCTGTTTCCCAGTTATAAAAAGTTCTACTATTACGTTTTCCATTAGAAGGTCTATAAACCTCTATGATTTCTCTGGCCAGTTCTTCAAAGCCTTCCTCATCTAAACTAATTTTTTCATGACACATCTCATATAAAAATAAGGCAAGTTCCCTTGCGCCACTTGTCTTTTGACGCATAATCATATTCTCAAAGAAAAAGAGTAATGTAAGCATACCTAATTCATAATACGGAATCTCCCTCCCCTGATGGTCTTTCCCTTTTTTCCTATCTAAACGGTATAATGCTTCATAAATGGCAAGTCGTTTCATACGTTCACCAAAATGATCCACTACCCGTCTTGTTTCTAAGTTCATTCTAGTTGCCTCCAAATGTTTTTGTTTCATATAGATTTCTTATATCATTATACTACAAAATTTGACCTAGTGAGTAAACCAATGATAGGTTTTTCGTACCAAAAAAAGACCCAGATTCAATCTGGATCTTCTATCCTATCTCTTCATTTCTTACTTCCTCAGTAGAAAGCTCATCAATCACCTCATACAATGCAGGCTCTAATGGACCTTCATAAACTAACTTGAGCTGGTCATGATTTCTAAAGTCATCACTTCTCACATGTATAGGGTGTTTATTTAAATTTAAAACACCTGTCTCCTTTAACACATGAGCCACAAACTGTGTACAAAAAAATCTATTTTTTCGCTCATAATCAATATTCAGCCCTTGAGCTAAGACACCTAAAAAGTGATATTTATATTTCCTTTGCTCCAAAAGAAATCTTTGAATCAACTGCTTCACCTCTAAATACTGCTCATCGGTTACTTCAAGCTCATAAATACAGCACTGAACCTCTTTAAAATAGTCTACCCACTGAGGATAATCTTCCTGAACAAAGCCACCAATTAAAGGATTGGTGATTTTTCTTCTAGAAAAGCTATAGCCATGTTCCAAATGTTTACTCATAATAATAGAGGCATGAACATAGTCTTCTTTTGTATGACAGGCGATTACCCTAGATAAAGTTGAACTCGTCTTGGTTAGTAATATATATATATTTGGCATTTTATATTCCCTCTTATGTCATTTACACACTACTCTTTGTTGAACACGCTTCAACCTTCTTAGTATAACATGTCACCTCTTTTTCTGTCGATTACCATTTCATAGCATGATGCCTGTTTATTCCTCTAATGTTAATATAGAGCCTACAAATATTCCTGTAAATAACATACCAGATAATGCAATGAGTGCTGTTACGAGTTTAGCCATTAATGTGTTAGGACGAATATCTCCAAACCCTACAGTCGTAAAAGTAACAATTAAATAATAAAATAAATCAACTGCTGATTCCTTCGTCAGTCTTTCAGCTTCAATAAAATGATGCATTCTTTCGCCCATATAAAATTGAATAAATAGAAGCAGGGTATAAAAATTGCCTAAAATAATAAAAAACCAAGTTAAAATACTCTTTAATTTTAATCCATTATTTCCTAAAATTTTTTTAGTCATATGTTTATAACTTCCTGTTCCTAGTATCATGCTAATTAATTCTGTATATACAATCACAATACTCATTAATAAAGCAATCAAACAAACTTTAATTTCTATAGGCCCTTGAATCTGATACATATTTAGAAGAATAATAAGTGGTACGCCAGTTGTAAAAATAACATTGACCGTCATAATATGTAGATATTCCTCTAACCATTCCATCACACCAATTAAAGTTTTAATCATCCAAATTAAACTAACAAATGTCAAAGTAAAAATAATGAGTTGCTCTCCTAACCCTACCGTTTTAATGGCCTGAATTAAGCTAATACAAGATACGATCACAATCTGCAAAATCCCTAAAAGCTTGTCCTCTCCATCTCCCTCTTTCCAATAAGGAATAAGATAAGCCAAAAGGCCCTCCAAAGAAAACGGTTCATTTTTAAATCTTTTAAGAATTTGCACCCCCATTAAAGCAATTAAAAAGTAAACAAACATTTTTTCACCTTCATTTGCCAAGACTTTGTCTCATGATTGACTCACTTTATATATATTCCTATAATAGATGAAACATGCCTTACTCTACTTTTATGAGATGGTGTTTTAGGCCTTTAAAGTCTCAATTTCTGTGAGCCAGAGCGTACTACAAGCGTCACTTGGCATACGCCAATCGCCTCTTGGGGATAAACAAATGCTACCGATTTTAGGACCATCTGGTAAGCAGCTTCTCTTAAATTGTTGCATAAAGAAACGTCTATAGAAAGTATTTAACCACTTCAAAATCGTTTCATGGCTATAAATTTCATCTCCTACTTCTTCTTTTGTACTAAAGGCAACTTTAGCCAGTTCATAGATTTTACTTGGGCTAAATCCAAAACGTAATATGTAATATAAGAAAAAGTCATGTAGTTCATAAGGTCCTACTGTATCCTCAGTTTTTTGTAGCATCTCACCGTTCTTACCAAGTGGCAGAAGTTCTGGGCTTACTGGCGTATCTAAGACATCTAATAAAGTCTTTCTAACTGCTTCATTTTGATGTTTTGAAATCGTATAGACAAGACTTCTTACTAAAGTTTTTGGAACACTGGTATTCACAGCATACATACTCATATGGTCTCCATTATAAGTACACCATCCAAGCGCCAATTCACTTAAGTCACCTGTTCCAATAACCATTCCGCCACATTGATTCGCAACATTCATCAGAATTTTTGTACGTTCTCTAGCCTGAGTATTTTCGTAAGTAATATCATGAACATTTTCATCATGCCCAATATCTTTAAAATGTTGATGACAAGCCTCTGCAATGGGAATTTCTTTTAAGGTAATGCCAAGTTCTCTCATTAACTGCAGAGCATTTTCATAGGTACGATCTGTCGTTCCAAATCCAGGCATGGTGATCCCTACCACACCTTTTCTATCCCATCCTAAGTCATCAAAAGCCTGAACAGCAACTAAAAGTGCTAAAGTAGAGTCAAGCCCCCCTGAAATACCAATAATAGCACTTTGACTATGTGTATGTTTTAAGCGCTTTTTAAGACCTGCTACTTGCAAGGCAAAAATATCTTCACAGCGTTTATCCCTTGTTTCTACTGCATGAGGCACAAAAGGTTTTCTAGGAACTTTAATGGTTAACGGTCCACGCCACGAAATCGCTTCTGACTCAACACTTCTTACACAATGCCCATAACACTTACGACTATCTCCAAAACTTTTACATTTCATACGGTCTTTATTCAAACGTTCTAAGTCAATATCCGCTGTAATCACATAGTCGGTATCAATAAGTTTTTGGTTTTCATTTTTTATAGAGCCATTTTCTGCAATCAAACTATGTCCACTAAATACTAAGTCCGTCGTAGATTCCTCGGCGCCTGCTGAAGCATAAATATAAGCACACATTAATCTTGCAGATTGCTGTCCTACTAAGTCTTTCCTATAGTCCCTTTTTGCTATAATCTCATTACTTCCAGAAAGATTTAAAATCACATTAGCACCAGCTAATGCCAAGAATGAGCTTGGTGGAATAGGTGTCCATAAATCTTCACATAGCTCTACACCTACCTTTAAATCTCCCATTATAAAAAGTAAATCTTTCCCTACAGGAACTTCATTACCTAGTAGGTTCATACTACTAACCTGACAGTCTATCCCTAATGCAAACCAACGCTTTTCATAAAATTCATTATAATTTGGAATAAAACTTTTAGGCACAACCCCTAGTATTTTTCCCCTTAATATCATGACCGCACAGTTATAAAGCTCATCCTCTATGACAAGGGGCATCCCTATGGCAATTAATAATTCCATATGAGTCGTTGCTTCTAAAATTTCCTTTAATGCACTTTTTGCACCTTCTAATAAA
Source organism: Cellulosilyticum sp. (assembly GCA_029851645.1). GTDB lineage: Bacteria > Bacillota > Clostridia > Lachnospirales > Cellulosilyticaceae > Cellulosilyticum. The sequence continues at coordinate 23,976 of JARKVN010000138.1, forward strand.
GGGGTTTGATAAAACAAATCCCCACAAGTATAGCCTGTTAAACATAATTCTGGTAAACAAAGCACCTGTGCCCCCTTCTCATAGGCTTCCTTAATTTTGCCAAGCACTTGTTCTTTATTATAATGACAGTCTGCTACCTTTACATTAGGTACTGCTGCTGCTACTTTTATAAACCCAAACATCCAGCATCCTCCTTCGGTATATTCTTTGGTTACACTTGTCACTAAATGACTTGAATTTGACACATCTTCATCGCATCTAATGCCGTCTTATGACTTTCTGGTGTTACCCCTGCACAACAAGCTGAGTCTACTGTAATAGGTATTTCTGGTGCATAAGCTTTAATAAGAAGTGCGTTAGATACCACGCAAATATCTGTACATAATCCCACAAGTTCAACTTCTAAGCAAGGTTCTTCTTCACTTAATGCTTTAATTTTCTCTCCTAACTCAACACAGCCAAAAGTCCCCTTGTCATAGATTTGACTTTGGCTTATGACTGTTTTTTGAATGGTTTCTTCTAAGTGCCATCCCCAAGTTTCCTTAATACAATGTTCAACAGGTAATTGTTTTCCTTCACTAGTATTTAGGTAATCTGCTCCATGAGTATCTCTTGTATAAATAATCTTATGTCCCTCATTCTTATAACTTTCAATTTTCTCTACTACCTGCTCTACAATGCCTTCTGCTTCCTTCGTTCCTAAACTTCCAGTAATAAAATCATTTTGCATATCAATAACAACTAATAATTTACTCATCTTCATCTTCCTTTCACAAAAGTGTTTTTAGAGCCTATCCTTTATAGGATAATAGATTGTTTCATAAACTCTACATCTTCTGGCAATAATTGAATATCTCCTGCTTTTACATTCTCTTCAATCTGTGAAATCTTTCTCGCACCACATAGTACATTAATAAGAGGACTTTGTGCAGCAAGCCATGCCATAGCTAAATTACCATAGGTGCAATTATATTTCTCACAAAGTACTTTCCATGAGTCTACACCATCTACTATTTTAGATAAGTTTTCAGGTTCATACCACTTCTTACCTGCTCTAGTACTACCTGGTTCTGGTACAAAGTCCTTTCGAATCTTTCCAGTTAATAGCCCTTGCTCTAAAGGCGAATAAGCCTGAAAGGTGATATGATGTTTAAGAGCTGTTGGTAATACTTCTTCTTCAACACGTGTATCCATTAAATTATACTTTTCTTGAATGATATCTAACTCGCCATATTTAATGTATTCTTCAATATGCCAAGCGGACATATTAGAACCACCAATGGCACGAATTTTACCTTGTTTTTTTAGGAGCATTAAAGCTTCCATTGTCTCTTCTACAGGCACAATAAATGGTTCAACCGACTGCCAATGTGTAAATAAAATATCAATGTAATCTGTTTTTAGACGACGTAAACTTTGCTCTACAGAATCTATAATCGCACCTTTTGTTAGGTTTTTATAAACCTCTTTTCCATCTCTTGAAAAATAATAGCTTCCTTCTGTTCGATCAAACATTAAGCCACACTTAGTAGATAAAATGACTTGATTTCTTCTATCACAAATGGCTTTTCCAACTACTTCTTCGCTATGCCCCATCCCATAAACAGGCGCTGTATCTACTAAATTAATCCCTAAATCCAGTGCTGCATGAATGGTTCTAATAGATTCTGTATCATCATTATCTCCCCACCATGAGCCCCCTCCAATAGCCCATGTTCCTAGTCCTAATCTAGAAACCTCAATTCCTGACTTACCAACTTGCATCATTTCCATATTTTACCTCCTACAATTTAGTTCGATTGGTCTAACTATACTTTTCATTATACTATAGTTTATTAGATATCGTATAGAGAAAGCAAGGGCGAAAAGCTTATTTCAAGCCTTTCGCCCATTATTATCATCAAAGATTCGTATTTACAGACTTTTTTTCACACGCTCTTGGTTGTGTCATTTAGTAGAAAATTCCTTGCTACATTGTAATTTGTGTACTGTTTTAGCTCAATCTCGTGTAGACACTATCTAGGACATTGTTTGGATAGTTTTTTCCAATTATAGTATCCATATACCGAATTAAACAAATATGCAATCCACATTACTACCATCGTAATTGCCGAAGAATCTTTTCCTATCAATAATCCCCACATAATAACAGATACCACATTTACAATAATCCATAGTAACCATTGCTCTGCATACCGCGCCACTTGAAGAATGAGAGCAACTACTGAAAAAATTGTAGACATTGCATCAATAAGAGCTAACTGTCCACCCATCCGAGACAATATCTTCCAGTATCCAATTACAATAGCAGCTACCACCACTAAGAGTATTGTAATCTGCTTTTTTGTCAACTCCCTACCTTTAACATCCCCACTTTCTTGATTCTTATGTCTTGACCATAAATAAAAACCAACAAAATTCATTGGAATATAATAAAATGTATTTAGCATAAACTCACCATATAAAGCATTTTGAAATGTTAAATATGCATAAATTGCTACATTGATTGTGGCGAAGAAATATGTACTCACCTTTCCTTTTGCCGCTAATACCACTCCTAATATTCCTGTTATTCCACTTATTAAAGCAAGTAGATTATCTCCCCAAACCACACTTAATGCAATCATAATAACGGTAGAAGAAACCAACCATATAATCTCAAATAAACTCCAATCTTCGAATATTTCCCTTACTTTTCCCATAACAATATTCTACCTTTCTCAAATTTTTCCTTTGTTAACATCGGACCTTTTTCTCCAACTACCAATCCAGATACTTGATTTGCTTTTTCAACTGCTAGTTGATAATCATACCCTAACTTACGCACTGCAATTATAGTTCCCATATGTGAGTCTCCTGCCCCTATGGTATCTACAACTGGCACATGCTTTGTACTAACAAACTTACCTTCCCCCTTTTCATATAAGTACGCACCTTTTTCTCCCACTGTAATAATCACTGTATTTTGGGTTCTGGAAAATAATTCTTTAGCTGCTTCTTGTACGGATTTCTTTCTAGTATGAGCAAGTGCTTCTGCTTCATTTAAATGTACTATTGCTGATAATTTATCCATTCTCTCGGTTTTCTCTTTTTCAATGTATGTGATACGAGGTCCGGGTGCGTAATATAATATGAGTTCTCTATGATTTTCTAAGAATTCAATAATTGCCTCTCCGCCACTTCCCTCTATTTCATATCCACTTACATACACGGAGTCATATTCCTCAAGATCTAATCTTTCAAACCACTCCTTTCTAAATTCACACTCCACACCAGGAACTGTAACAAAGGTTCTTTCTCCATTCTCTTCTACCATACAAAGACAATAGCCATTATCCATATCCTCTACGCTGATTGGACTCATATGGTTTGTCTTTCTCAATGCCTCGCCTATAAACTTCCCATACATGCCTTCTCCCACAGGGGCAAGTAAAGTACTTGGCACTCCGAAATGTTCCAAAATATTGGCTACATTATATGCACATCCTCCCACATTCATACTCTGTTTAGAGGCATAAATATCTTCCCCTGTTTTCGGCAGCCTTCCAATTTCCATAATAATATCCAACATAGCTGCACCAATTACCAAACATTTTTTCATACAATTTTCCCTCTCTTTCGCTTAAGCTCTTTTGCATAAGGAACAAAGTCAATATCATTTGCCTGATTGATTATATTTAAATACTCTTTTTCAATATCATTTACTCCTTTTATTCCACCACAAATAGCCGTTGCCATAGCACCTATAGTATCTGTATCTCCGCCTAAATTAGCACACATGAGCGCACATTTTTTGACACCAAATGCATAGTATGCAATACTGATAGCTGCTGGCACAGACTCTGATATATTCACTCCTGCTCCAATCAAATTATATATATTCTCTAAAAATGCCACTTCATCATCGTGATACTTTTTTGCAAAATCAACGCCATATTGAATTCTTGTTGACAGCGAAGGAGACACTGTCGATGCTCCCAATGTCATACTATATTCTTCAACGCCCAACACATCGTCTATCATTTTATCGCGGTCTTCATATTTCATAACAGAAGCAACAGCCATAGCAATCATAGCTGCCCCTGCAATTGTAATATCACTTGTATGAGTAACTTGTGAAACTGCTGCTACATAATCACATAATTCTTTCTTTTGTTTCGGTTCAAACAATGTTCCAATCGGAGCGATTCTCATAGCCGATCCATTTGATACAGCCTCATCAGAAAATTGTTTGGCCTCCTTCCCTTCTTTGAACAAATTTAATGCCACTTTAGAGGTAGGACCCAAAATATTCTTTTCAAATGCTTTTTCTTTTTCTGCCCATGATAACATTTTTTTTGCAATGTCACTGCTCACAGGAACGAAATCCGTTTCTATTAAACTGTCCAAAATAATCAATGCTTGTGCAGTATCATCTGTAAATTGTCCTGCTTTATATTGATACGAAATAATATTTTCTGGACATCCATCTAAAAAACTTTCTATTTTTCCATATTTCTCTAATAACTTTTTTCTACTCCAAAGTTCTGGTGGCATTCCCATTGCATCTCCAATTGCCATTCCATATAAAACGCCTAATATTTTTTCCATTATATCTCTCCTTCTCTTTTTATACATATTATCATAAGGTCTTATTTATTGCATTTAAACTTTTACTTCATAACTTTAATTTTGAAAGCTTATTAGCTCATAAAAAAAGTCAGTCATGAATAGCAATCTATCCATAACTGACATTTTTATTTTTCGAGAAAGTTAGTCATACTTCCTAACTGAATATATTGTTTGTTTGCCCAACCTACTTTTCCAGTAGCAAGCTTTACTTTATACCATCCATTCAGCTCATCCACAGCAGTTACTTGTGTGCCATAAGAAACGTTCTCTACAATTTCTCGATCTGCTCTAGCACCACTTCTAATATTAAGTGATGTTGCTGTTACAGTCCCTTGCATAGGAAAACTTACTGGTTTATGCGTGATTGTATTGTTTCCTGCGCTAGGCAGCTCTACTGGTGAGCTCATATCTACTTTAATATAGCCACTATTTGCCCAACCAACTGTCCCATTTGGCATCCTAACTTTATACCAATCTCCTAAGACATCTAAAATATTAAGTTGAGTGCCTTGTGCTACTTGTGCGACAATATCACGGTCAACTCGAGCTCCAGCACGTATATTAAGCGAAAGCGCTGTTACATTTCCTACTTTTCCAATGGCTTCTGTTGTTGTAGTCACCGTACTTTCACTATTACTTTCTATATTAGCATTTCCATCATTATTCTCCAAATGATTCTCGCTATTACCCATATTATTTTCTAATGGGTTTTCTTGACTTTCTGGCTTTTCAATATTACTTTGATTATTTTTATAAAAACTTGTGATTTTATCTTTAGATAATTGGCGATTATTTAATAAGTCTCTTAAACTAAAATAAATACTTCCATTCACTGCACTATATTTTTGGTTAACCTCTAATTGCTTATCAATTTCCTTAGCCACTGCATCTGTATAAATTCCTTGTCCAATATAAAGTTTCACTTTCGTACCACTTACTTCATTAGACCACCATTTAACTAAGGTTTCATAGTCTGCTTTACTATGTCCTATTTGCCAATAAATTTGTGGTGCAATATAGTCAATCCACTCATTTTGAATCCATGTACGGCAGTCTGCAAAAACTGCGTAATAAGACTCACGACCTGATGTATTAGAACCGGTTGGGTCTGAAGTGCTATTCTTCCAAATACCTGGAGGACTAATACCAAATTTGATAGACTTACTATACTTACTGTTTACAGCTTTTATGGCTTGGCTCACACGTCTCACCATATCATTAACTGCTTCTCTTCTTGCATTTGCTACAGCCCCATCTTTTGACTCACCAGATGGTAATGGATAGGCAGAAGGATAGAAATAGTCATCAAAATGAATCCCATCCACATTATAATAGGTAGCAATTTCATTAACAGTATCCACAATATGTTGCTTAACAGCCTCTAACTCAGGATTATAATAAAGTGCATTATTATAACTAAATACCCAAGATGGGTTAAGTCTAGCAGGATGATTACTACTTAATGCAGCTAAATCTGTTCCTGTCGTCGTGACGCGGTAAGGATTAAGCCAGGCATGAAACTCCATCCCTCTTTTGTGCGTTTCTTCAATCATAAACGCCATTGGATCATACCCTGGATTCTTACCTTGCTCACCTGTTAATACATCTGACCAAGGATTGATAGTAGAAGCATATAACGCATCGGCTTTAGGTCTAACTTGTACAAAGACTGTGTTAATACCTACTTCTTGAAGCACATTAAGTTTTTCAATGAATTCGTTTTGTTGTGCTGTAATATTATTTTTAGTACTTGGATAATCTAGATTATAGACTGTAGAAATCCAAATGCCTTTCATATCATTTTCATAGCTTGCTGCCTGTAATGGTAAGGCAGAAATTAAAAGAATACAAATCATGAGCGCTGATACTATTTTTCGCATTTTCTTCCCTCCTACTTTTATCGTATTTCTTTATACATTTGTACGCCCTCTATGATTATAAGTTTTCCCCCTCATTTTGTAAACGCTTATCACTTATTTGTAACAATAGTGAAATTAATCACAATATAAACGATTTATTATTGTGGAGCGCCCCAAAATAATTCTATTTTCATTAGTTAGTTAATTTCTACTTTCTGTCCCTCTTTTATTTTGCTCTTATATTCACTAGGAGAATATCCTGTATATTTTTTAAAAGCAGTACTAAAGTAAGGAATATTATCATAACCACACTCCATTGCTACCTGATAAATTTTTATGTCAGATAGACTGATAAGTTTCTTTGCTTCCTCCATACGACATTGATTTAAATAGTCTGTAAAGGTTATCCCTACTTCTTGTTTAAAAAGTGTACTAAAATGCCCTGGGCTAATATGTACTACATTTATTATCTTATCCATGGCTAATTGAGAATCCATAAAATGTCCCTCTATATACTGTAAAGCTTTTAAAATAGGTGGTGAGTAGGCTTTTTCATTTTGTTGTATCACATAGTCACAAATAGCAAACAACTTTTCTCTTAAACCTTTTACTGCTTGATGAATGGTTTTATACTCTATCAGCTTTCTAAACTCCTCTACAGGATTTTCAAAAACTTGTTCAAATAAAATTTCATTCTTAGCTAGTTCACGTTGAATATTACTATATAAATTACTCCCAAAAAATTGTAAGTACAAATAGGAGTCAGCACCTACTATTTGTAACTTTTTTTCAAGTTCCCTTAATTGCTCTTCTAATTGCTTTTTATCTCCCTTTTTAATGGTTGGTATTAAATCATATTCCACTTCCACATAAAAGTCTTTTGGTTGCTCCAGCTTTTTTATATCCTTATAATATAAGACTTGCATACCTTCCTTTATATATCCCCATTGTAATGCCTCCTGTGCCTGTTTATGGCACATATTTAAATTTTCCAATCCTTGATATATATTACTTATACCACATATCAACAAAGTTGCTATTCCTAATTGATCGGCTCTATTCCTTATCTCTTTCCAATAATTTGTAATTTGCATCTGAATTGTTAACTTAGAAGGTGATAGTATCAATAGCTCAAATCTATTCTCTCTTTGATTTATTAAATAGATGCCTTGCTCTCTAAAAAAGGTTATAAGCTGACTACGTGTTTCTGTACTTACTTCTACTTCTAAGATAAGCATTACACAATAATAGTCTTTTATTTCCATTAATGCTTCTTCATTGCATCCACCACACATTACATAATGATAGAGAAGTTGTTCTTTCTTATGAAAAGAATTACTTTCCGCTTCCTGATATTTATGTATACAAGCTTTTACTATCTGTATAAGACTTCCCATATCAATAGGTTTAGACAGATAGTCTACTACTCCCATACGTAATGCCCTTCTTGCATAGGAAAAATCATCATATCCACTAAAAATAACCGCCATCAAATCTGACCTAACTTTTCTCCCTTCCTCTATGAGCTGTAGCCCATCAATATAAGGCATACGAATATCTGATAACAATAAATCAGGATGATGTTCCTTAATTAGCTGAAGTCCGTTTCTGCCATCAGTAGCTACTCCTACAATCTGCACACCCATTTCTTCCCAAGGAATAACGGATTTTAAACCTTTTAAGATAATTTCATCATCATCACATATAACTGCTTTCATCATTATCTCTCCTTTCTTTAGGTATGCATATTGACACAGTGGTTCCCTCACCTTCTTTTGATTCAATAAAAACACCATAAGCTATTCCAAATACTATTTTTATTTTATCATTAACATTTCTTGTTCCGTAACCCGTATCCATACTTATATTTTGTTTGGCAGATTGTTTAAATGAACGATTAAGTGCATCTACTTTCTCAGATCTCATTCCTAACCCTGTATCTATAACCTCCATAACAATTTTCTCTGCTTTCTCATAAACTCTAATAAATATATAGCTTTTTCCTTCTTTTGCTTTTACACCATGATAAATAGCGTTTTCTACAATAGGTTGTAAAATTAGTTTGGGAGTCATATAGGAAAGTACACCTTCTTCCACCTCTATATCAAAATCAAATTTTTCTTGATATCGATAATGTTGAATATTTAAATAGCTTGTGATATGCCTAACTTCTTCCTCTATTGTAATAATGTCTTTCCCTTTACTTAATCCAATTTTAAAGAAATTTGTTAGAGCTAACAGCATTTCTATACTTTCTTCTACTTGTCCCATACGTAAGGACCAAATAATAGAATCTAAAGTATTATAAAGAAAATGTGGATTAATCTGTGCTTGTAAAGCTTTTAATTCTTCTATACGAAGCTTTTCTTGATTCATATATATTGTGTCTATCATTTGCCGCATCTCTCCTACCATATGATTGAAAGATGCATACAACTTTCCAATTTCATCAGTTCTATCCACTACTACTGTTATTTTTAAGTTTCCCATCTGTATTTGTTCCATTGCTTCTACTAAGTGATCAATAGGTTCAGCTACAGATCTAGTTACTCTTTCTGCTATCCAAACAGAAATTAGAATGGCCATTGCAATTAACATAACAGTTAAAATCTGAATATAATGTATAGAATCTCTTAAAGCACTCATCGGCATAACACCTACAATTTTCCAATTCATTTGTTCTAAAGTTTGGTATACCACTATATAATTATTGTCTTGAACGACATGAGATACACCATATTCCGGAATTTCATTTAGTTCTTTTTCTACTAAACTAGCTACTTGTTGTATTATCGCATAATCTTCTTGAACGCTTTCATTGAAATCCATTATTTGATTCTTTTCATTTAATATAAAGACCTTTCCCTCTTTCTTTAGCACTCTATTGGCATACTCTTTAATTTTACTTGCCTCTATATCTGCAAGCACAACACCTCTTGTATGTCCGGTAGCTTTATCAATAAAAGGAATACCTACAGAAAAAAAGGTATTTAGAGGTGTTCTAACCACATAAGAACTTTCATGAACCAGAAACCACTTAGGCTTTCCTGTTGCATGAATCACACGATACCAATCCTCATCTCTAAAATCATTAAGATGAAAAGAAAATGTATTACTCTTAAATCGGTTTCCATTATCCCCCAGTATATATACACCAAAAATATCTTGATTATAAGAAGGTAAAATCATTAACTCCATACTTCCTACTAAATCTAAAGAATATACTTCCTGTTCATTGCCATGTTGTATGCGCATCATCTGTTGCATACTAATATTATCATTTAAAGATTCACAAATACGATAAGCATTATAAAACAAATTATTAATATCTTCACAAACATTGCTAATATTTTTCTTTGTATTCTCAATAGCATCCTGAACTAACCGAATAGATACAATTTGATGTAAACATATGCCAAAAATAATAACAATACTTGAGGATGCAGCTGCAATATAAAGCACTAATTTTCTTCGCAAGGATTTTCTCTTAATATGCATATGGTAACATCTCCCTTGCATTTTTACTATTAATTATTTTATTTTTCATTAATATTCTTTTATCTGGAGTTTCTTTTGCTTCCAGCTCCCTAATCACCTTCAATATAACTGGTCCAATCTCTGTATTACTTTGTATTGTTGCAAGATACTCTCCTGTAATGATTGCTTTTACTACATCTTGTACTCCATTAATAGAAACTAGTACCACTTCCTCTCCTACCTTATATCCTGCAAGTTTTAATGCATGTAATACACCTAATCCATCTTCATCATTAAAAGACACAACTGTATTAAAAGAAGTATCTTCATCAGCAATAGCTAATTCTGTTAATTTTTGTGCTACTAGTCTATTATTTTGCCCTTCTACGAGGTATTCAATGTATAAATTTGGATGTTTCCTTACACCCTGTATAAATCCCCTGTACCTCTTCCAGTTTACATCTGATAATTTATCTCCTTGTATTATTAACGCATTACATGGCTCATTTTGAAAATATTGAGCTAAAATTTCTGCACATAATAGTCCTTCTTTATAGTAATCCCCCGCAATATATACCTCATAATAGTTTTCTCTCTCATACTCCCTAGACATCTCTACTTCCTGTTCCACTAATATAATGGGAATCTCTCTTTCCTTAGCCAACAAAAGTATTTCCTCATATCCTTCTTTCTGTCTAGGAATTAATACAAGATAATCTGGATTAAGCTTAATTAATTCCCTTAAATCCTCTAACTGCCACTTCAAACTATACTCTATTGGTTCATGATATATTACTTCTATTTCTTCCTCTCTCAATGTATTTATTAGACTATTTATTTGAGATATCTTCCATGAGCTAATTGGCTCTGCTTGAGACAGTGCAACCTGTATTTTCCTACTGCCTATTGGATCTACAACCACTTCTTGAGTTGGATAAACTTCCTTAAAAAGCAATCCCCCTCCTATCATAATAACTATTAGACATATGCTCATTACTAGACCTCTCACAATCTCCCTCCTTTCTGTCTAATCATTTATACTATACTAAGGTTTATAACTACTCAAAATTCATCACTTAGATTGCATCCATACTGGTTGCACAAAGCACAAAAAAGCATCACTAAGTTAGTGATACCTTTTGTTTAGTAGAATAAGTTTACTAATCCTGTAGAGAAAAATGGTACATAAGCCATTAGTAACATACAGATTAATAGCATTATATAAAAAGGAATAGATTCCTTAATAAATTCTTTTATCTTACATTTTGTAATACCACATGTTACAAAAATCAGAGCACCCATTGGTGGAGTTACACCTCCACAAGCCATTGTAAATATGTACACCATTGCAAAATGGATAGGATCAATACCATAAGCTTCTGCAACTGGTGCTAATAATGGTACTAATACAATTAAAGCTGCATTCCCTTCTATAAACATACCAACAACAATTAGGAATAAAATAATAACAAATAAAAATACATACTTATTGTCAATTGTCCCTAATACAAGTTGTGTAAATTGTTGTGGGATTTGTTCTCTTGTTAAAACCCACGCAAAAGCAGAGGCTCCTGCCACAATAAGCATAATAGATGCCGTTGTTGCAACAGTTTCTTTTAATCCATCTATCATGTGTTTTACTTTAAGTTCCTTATAAAGGATACCTAGTGCTAAAGAATAAACAATAGCTACTGCACCTGCCTCTGTAGGCGTAAAAATTCCTAGTCGAATTCCTCCAATAATAATAATAGGGAGGCAAAGTGGTAAAAACGCTCTCTTAATTTCTGGTAATGCTTCTTTCATAGTGATTTTCTCAGTACGAATTGGTTTATATCCTCTTTTCTTAGAAATTAGGAACACTAATATCATCATAGCTACACATAATAATATACCAGGACCAATTCCAGCAATAAAAAGCTTCCCAATAGAAATAT
>JARKVN010000141.1 GCA_029851645.1 Cellulosilyticum sp.
AACCAAATACAGTAATGACTCTCCCCTTTGCGAACTCTTTAATCGTTGATAACACATTTTCAAGCCCATCAGGTGTATGTGCATAGTCTACTAATACACTATAGCCATTTTTTGAAGTGAAAGATTGTACACGTCCAGGTACACCATTTACTTTTGCCAAAGCATCCATAATATGTGTCATAGGAATCCCTATACTTCTTGCTGCCGCAATAACTGCTAGCGTATTATAAACTGTAAATCTTCCTGGAATAGGTACAGATACCTTAAATGTTCCTTCAGGGCAAGTTAAAGTATAGGTCACACCCGCTGCTGACACAACAATATTACTTGCAGAGTAATCAGCTCCTTTATCCATACCATAAGTAACTAACTTACAAGTTGCTTCTTCTGTCATCCAATGCGCCATGTCACTATCCATATTAACAATGCCTATTTCACAACACTTAAAAAGTTTAGCCTTAGCTTTTGCATAGTTTTCCATGGTCTTATGAAAGTCCAAGTGATCTTGTGTCAGATTTGTAAAAATACCCACTTTAAATTGAGAGCCAACTGTTCTTTTTAATTCTAGTGCATGAGAAGATACTTCCATTAAAGCCGCATCTACAGATTCATCCGCCATCTTCCTAAAAAGACGTTGTAAATCTACAGACTCTGGTGTCGTACGTTCTGCTTTTAGAATTTGGTTACCAATACGATTTTCAATGGTACCAATAATCCCTACTTTTTTATGATATGCTTCAAGAACTTGACCTAATAAGAATGTAATACTTGTTTTACCATTAGTTCCTGTTACCCCTACTAGCTCAAAGTTTTTGGATGGATGCCCATATGCATTGGTTGCTATAAGCGCCATTGCTAATCTTGTATCCTCTGTTTGAATAACGGTGATAGCATCACTCTCGATTTCAATTGCTTTTTGTACCAATATCACCTTTGCACCATTCTCTATAGCCGCTCCAATATATTGATGTCCATCTGTTTGAAACCCTTCAATTGCAATAAATAATCCATGCTTTGTTTTAATCCTTGAATCATAGATGATTTGATCAACTTCTTGTTCCATATTACCTTTTATACATTTATAATTTAACCCTACTAATAAGTCCTTTAATTTCATGGCAATCCTCCTTTGATATCATTTGTTATTATATCATGGTTAATCAAGATTAAAAAGCTATCTTATTGTGTATATAAGATTATTTTTGTTGTCTTGTTAATTGTTTCTCCTGCAAGTGGGAATTGGGAAACCACCACCTTTCCCTCTCCTTGAATATCTACACCAATCCCTGCTTCTTCTGCACACTTTTTAGCATCTGATAAACTTAACCCTCTAAAATTAGGAGTGACGATCTTTTGGACCTCTTCTTTCTTTAATTCTTCTTCTGAGTAGCTAGGTTCTACCCCTAAATAAGGCAGAGCATTTTCTAAAACTTCCTTCATAACTGGCCCAGCAATAGTTCCTCCATAGTAGGTTCCTTGTGGCTCATCAATAATAACAAGTGTCATAATCTTAGGATCTTCTGCTGGTGCAAAAGATAAAAATGATGCCGTATACTTACCAGAACCCCTTGGTAACTTTTGTGAAGTTGCTGTTTTTCCCCCAATACGATATCCAGGGATATATGCTTTTTTACCACCACCTTCAGAAACAACACTTTCTAATATCTTCTTTAGACGTTCACTGGTCTTGGTAGATATAATTTGTTCTCCCTTCCCATAGTCAAAAGTAGTTAGGGTGGCTCCTGTATCATCGACAATTTCTTTGCCAAAATGAGGCGTTACCTTATACCCTCCATTAACTGCAGCTGCTGCTGCTGAAAGAAGTTGCATAGGGGTAATTTGAAAAGATTGACCAAAGGACATTGTTGCTAGTTCTACTGGTCCTATATTACTTTTATTATGTAAAATACCAACTGCTTCGCCTGGCAAATCTATATTGGTTTTGGATTTAAATCCAAACTGAATCATATAATCATAAAACTTACTTGCACCAATGCGTTCTGCCACCTCCATAAAGACAGGATTACAAGAGTTTTGAACCCCTTGCACAAAATTTTCCGCGCCATGTGAACGTGGACTTCTCCAACATTTGATGGTTCGACCAGCTACTGTTCGGCTTCCTGTACAATTGAATGGACTATTTTCATCAACGACACTTTCCTCTAATCCCATAGCTGCTGTAAAAATTTTAAAGGTGGAACCTGGTTCATAAGTATCATTAATGGTAAAGTTACGCCACATTTGATTGAGATAGTTTTGCTTTTCCTGAGCTGAATACAGCTCCCAACTACTTGCTAAAGCTTCATCATTTATTGTGAAAGGTTCATTTAAATTAAAATCTGGTTTAGTAGCTAATGCATAAATTTCACCATTTTGTGGATCCATCATGATAATAGCACCTCGTCTTGCCCCCTTCATTTCTACGGCTTTCTCAATAGCTTGCTCTGCATATTGTTGCAAAGTTAGATCCAATGTTGTCACTAAGTGATTACCGTTTATAGGATCTTTTCTAACTTCTACCTCTTCTTCTCGTCTTTGCCCTTTACCGTTTGTTTCCATTAAAATTTTACCTGGTGTTCCTTTTAAGTAACTATCATACTTCACTTCAAGCCCAACAATCCCCTGATTATCCTTTCCCACAAATCCTAATGTTTGAGAAGCTAAAGAATTAAATGGATAGTACCTCTTGGAATCTTCATCCACTTTCACCCCTGGTAAATTTAATGCCCTAACTTCATCTGCTATAGATTTATCTACTTTCGTTGCAATACGCATGAAGGCTACTGATTTAGTTACCTTTTTGTAAGTTTCCTCATAATCCAGATTTAAGTGCTCAGATAATACTTTTGCAACTCTTTCTGGGTCTGTCACTTGTGCATGAACTACACCAATAGTTGCTACTGATGCACTTTTAGCTAATATATTAAAATTACGGTCATATATATTTCCTCTTGTCGGTGCAATGGTTCGGTCCCTTGTTTGCTGCTCTTTTGCTAGGCTTTGTAGTTTTTCACCCTCCACTAATTGAATATAAGCTAATCGACCACCCATTGCCACTGTCGCTGCAATAAAAATAATCATTAGCATAAATATTCTTCTCTTAAGTTTAAGAGAAACTTGGTTATGCATAAAAAAACTCCTCCCTATAAACTTGTCTTACCTAAAGTTTATTTATAAGGAGGAGTCATTATGCTATGATTCGCTGATTTGTACAATTATTTTATTATTCTTTTCTATTTTAGTACCTGCCTCAGGTATTTGTTTTGTGATTTTACCACTACCTGTTCCCTCTATGGTAAAGTTGCCTTCTACAAGTTCTATAGCCTCTTCCATCGTTTTGTCTATTAAATTAGGTACCTCTACTAAAGTATCAGGCTGATCTGTTTTAGTATATAAGATGACTTTATCACCAATTCCCCACTTTTCTCCTGCTTCTGGGTATTGTTCGTTCACCTTAAGGCCATTACCAGAAATTTGATACTGAAAACCTTTTTGCTCTAATAATTTAATCGCCTCGTATAAATTTTTCCCTGCTACCTCTGGAACGCTGGCTATATCTTCTCTTTCTTCTGTACTACTAGCATCTTTAGGAATGCCTAAATAAGGGAATATATTTTCCATCATCTCTTTAAATGCTTTAGTTGGTACCCCTGTACGTTCTGGCATGTTATCAAACACAATAAGTGCCACAACCTGTGGATTTTCAACAGGTGCAAATCCTATAAAAGAAATAATATAGTTATCTGGATCTCTAGTAGTTGTTCCTTCAATAAACTTTTCACCTGTTCCTGTTTTTCCACCAATACTATACCCCGGAATATAAGCTGTTGTTCCGGTTCCTCCCTCATCTACTACTTTTTTCAAATCCTTTTTTACTAAATCTGTAATAGGGGTAGAAATCACTTGTCGCCTTGTCACTTTATCGTGTTTTAATAAACTTTCACCCGTACTACTTGTAATATCTGATACCACATAAGGCTCCATTAAATAGCCTCCATTAATAACAGATGAGAAAGCTGTAATAAGCTGTATAGGTGTTACAGTAAACGTTTGTCCAATAGAAGAAGTCGCTTTTTGCACAGGCCCTAAGCTCGTATGTAAAATACCTGTTTCCTCACCAGCTAACTCAATACCTGTTTTTTCTCCAAAACCATAGCGACTCATATATTCCATAAAGATATCATTATCAAGCTTTTCAGCAATTTCCATCATGGCAACATTACAAGAATTCGCTAGAGCCTCTCCTAAAGTTTGAACCCCATGACCATCTGTTTTCCAACAATGAATGGTACGGTCTGCTACTTGTTTATGTCCTTGACAATAATAAGTATCTGTTTCTTTGATCACATTCTCTTCTAAAGCCATAGCCACTAGTAGTGGCTTAAATGTTGAACCCGGTTCATAATTATATTGAATACTATAATTTTTCCAAGCACTTAATAAAGCTTTTGTTTGTTGTTCCTGTTTCATATTTACCCAAACATTTTTTCCCAATTGCTCTGATAGGTCATTATAAGTATTAGGATTAAAGCTTGGATAAGAGTACATCCCCAAAATCTCTCCTGAATTAGGATTCATAATAATAGCACTTGCACTAATGGGCTTATATTGTTTAATGTATTTCTCCATGACCTGTGAAACATACTGCTGTATCATTTTATCTAATGTTAAGGTAACTGTTGCTCCTGCTTTAGGTTCTTGAAGCTCCTTGGTTATAATATTACTTTGCTGAAATTGTTGATAAATACGACCTTCCTGTCCTGTTAGATAATCATCATATTCTTGTTCAACACCATATTGCCCCTCTTCATTTTTATTATAAAATCCTAAAACTTGAGCAGCTAATTCGCCATTAGGGTAATATCTAATATAAGTTTCTTTAACATCTACCCCTCCTAATTTTGCAAGCTCATCAGCTACTTCTGTTTCTAATTCTATTTTTTGAACTAAAGGAAGCCATTTTGAATTTGGATTATTTTGAATCCGCTCCTCAACACTTGCTTTTATCTTTTCTACGGTTTGTCCTTCAATATGGGTTGCTAAAGTTTCATAGACCTTAATTCTAGCCTCTTCCTCCAAATTATTCACTATTTCAAATGGACTTAGTGTAATATCATAGGCTAATAAGCTTGTTGCTAGTGGTCTTTCATTGCGATCCTGTATGAGGCCTCGTGGTGCTTCAATGGTTTTCTCACTTACATTCATATTTGAAAGTGCTCCCCTTGCATATTCTTCACCTTTAAATAAATTAATGACAATAATTTCTACACCAAACATAGCAAATGCTAGGCACATACTTGTACCTACAAAAAAGATACGCCTGTTAAGGCGTGTCTTTTTGGGTAGTGTATTCTTCAATTTTTTTTTCTTTGTTTGTTTCTTCATACTTTTACCTACTTTTTAATTATATGTTGTATAACTTTTTTCAGGTAACTGAATATACACAATTTGATGGGCCAAAGGTTCTCTCATACCTAATTCACTCACTGCCCTTTGTCTAATATGTTCTAAGTCAAGCTTTTTAGACATTTCTGCCTTAACTTTTGTAATTTCATTCGTTACAGCAATCTTTTCATTCTTTAATTGATTCAGTTCATATTGTTTGGTACGCAGCAAGGCATAGCTATTAATATACATAAACGAACTTACAAATAAAATCAGTACACATACTGAAATTTGAACGCCAAAAGCTACATCCACTTTTCTTTTAGATTTAGATGTAGGATGCTGTTTAGGTGACGCTGGTGCAGGAACCTTTAATGGCTCTATTGGTTCTGTGTACGCTTTTGCCGTACTATCATATTGATAATTGTATTTCGTTTTTGCCTGCTTTGCCATACTGTTCCCACCTCCCTATATTCTTTCAATAATTCTTAACTTCGCACTTCTCGAACGTGGATTTTCTTCTATTTCTTGCTCAGAAGGCAATATTGGTTTCCTTGTAATCACCTTAACTAATGGCTTCTTACCACATACACAAACTGGAATATTTCTAGGACATGTACATGGATCTTCTAAACTTTTAAAGGCATGCTTTACAATACGGTCTTCTAAGGAATGGAAGGTAATGATACATAATCTTCCACCTTTGTTCATACTACCAACAATGTCTTGAATGGTTGGCTCAATAATTTCTAATTCTCTATTGACAGCAATTCGAATCGCCTGAAAGGTTCTTTTGGCTGGATGAGGGCCATCTTTACGTGCCCCTTGCGGAATTGCCTTCTTAATCACCTCAACAAGCTCATAAGTTGTCTCGATAGGTTTTGTCGCTCTTTCTGCTACAATAAAGTTTGCAATACGTTTTGCCCAACGTTCTTCACCATATTCTTTAATAATCTGATATAACTCATTCTCACTCATCTTATTCACTACTTCATAAGCATTGTATGAAGCATCTTGATTCATACGCATATCAAGTGGTGCATCATGCATATAAGAAAACCCTCTTGAAGGCTCATCCAGTTGATGTGATGATACGCCTAAATCAATGAGCATACCATCTACACCATCTATATTCAGGTCTTTTAAAATATTTTTTACATCTACAAAGTTACTTTTGACTAAAGTTACTTTTGGCTGAACTTTACTTAATCTTTCTTTAGAAACAGCTAAGGCATTATTATCTTGATCAATTCCAATAAAGTGACCTTCATGATTTAATTTTAAGCAAACAACACTTGCATGTCCCGCTCCACCTAGTGTTCCGTCTACATAAATGCCATTAGGTTTAATATTTAGACCCTCAATACACTCATTTAGTAAAACTGATACGTGCTCAAATTTCATTTTCATCCTCCAAACCCAATAAGCCAATCAAATACCTATTTTCTTATATTTTATTTGTTTTTGGTTAAAATTTCAAGTTAAATTTCCTATACCTTATAACAACTTGTAGGTACTTATCCCTTCTAAAATTAACAGTTAAAAAAGAAGTTCATTCTTATTTGTTGAATGAACTTCTTAGTTTATCCTCTTAATCTACTTGCTCCTTTTAACAAGTGGTTCTTTTTAGACTCTCATAATACTTTGCGATTTCTTGATCTAGTCTGACACTCAGCAAATAAATCTTTGTTGCCCTACAATCTGCTATCCCTTCTTTACTTAATGCCCGATTTAAATTGTTTTGTAAAAATGCAATACGTTCTCTGATCTCTTTCATATGAATCCCCCTAAAAAATAAACAATAAAATAAACAACAAAACTAATAAAAAAATCTATTTATCTCTATATCTAATATCATAATACTTATTTTTTAAGAAAACAACATTTATTCAGTTTTTTTTAATAATTTATTTTATTATATACTTCTTTCGGCAAAATATAATTCCAATTATTCCTAATATTACCGAAATAATGGCAACAACTTGTGAAACTGGTATATTGATTACCCATAATAAAAGTTGATCTGTACGAAGTCCTTCTATCCAAAATCGCCCAATACCATATCCAATTAGGTATAGACAAAAGATTTCTCCATAAGCTTTACGATGTTTCCTATAACAAAGAAGCAAAAGCAGAAGGATGATATTCCAACAAGATTCATAGAAAAAAGTAGGATGTACTTGTATATACTGAGCGGCTCCAAACTGTTCAAACTGTGTCATATGATTAAGAACATCTTCAGAAAAAGGTGGCTTTGCATCACTTTTTAGAATGGCCATAGCAAATAGGTTATTGGTATACCCTCCAAAAGCCTCTTTATTAAAGAAATTACCATAGCGTCCAATAGCTTGGCCTAATATTAAACCATAACAAGCAATATCTGCAAAATGTAGGAACTTGATTTGCTTTTTACGCGTATAAATAATCGCTACAATAATAGAAGCAATCACTCCCCCATAAATCGCAATGCCTCCTTGCCTAATATTTAAGATTTGGCTAGGATTTGCTTTATAATAATCCCAATTAAAAGCGACAAAATAAAGCCTAGCTCCTAATAAGGCAAAGAGAATATCGTACAAAACAAAATCCATAAATAAGTTGGGATCTAATTGTTCCTTTTTAGCAAGATAGCAAGCTAATACTGTTCCTAAAATAATACCTGAAGTTAAAATAATACCATACCAATAAACTGGTAGTCCAAATAACTGAAATGCTTCTGAGTCTAACTGAAATGATAATCCTAAATTAGGAAAATAAATATTTGGTATTTCCATAATAACCCTCCTTTTATGTTTTTATTATAGGAGATTTCATACTTTATGTAAATGTACAGGTATATTTCTTCTACTTTTTTAAATACTAATCTATATCAAGAAAGGAATGATGATTATGATACCAAAATATAGGCATCCTCGTGTTGCAATCCGTAGTAAACAGGCTCGTCCATATTATTTTATGGATTTACTTAAAAATTATCCACTTGTAATAAAAAGTTTATTGGGCCTTCTTATACTCTGGCTTATTGTTAAAGGAGCTAGGTGCATCTGCCATCCTAAATAAAACTGCATTTTCATGCAGTTTTATTTATTGAGTTGTATTTACTGCTATTATGCGATAAACTATACATGATATAAACATACTTATCTTTACATTAACGGACTAAATATTCAAATCAAGATAAGTTTTTGAGGAAGGATGAAACATATGAAACTTGGAATAGTTGGACTTCCTAATGTAGGAAAAAGTACACTATTTAACGCGTTAACAAAAGCTGGTGCAGAATCTGCAAACTATCCATTCTGTACGATTGAACCTAACGTTGGTGTTGTGCCCGTACCAGATAGCCGCTTAGAAGTACTGCGTCAAATGTACAATTCTAAACGTGTGCTTCCTGCTGCTATTGAATTTGTAGACATTGCAGGACTAATTAGAGGGGCAAGCAAGGGGGAAGGATTAGGCAACCAATTCTTATCTCACATTCGTGAAGTGGATGCCATTGTTCAGGTTGTACGTTGTTTTGAAGATGAAAATATTGTTCATGTTGATAAAAGCGTTGACCCACTTCGTGATATTGAAACCATTAATATCGAGCTTGCTTTCGCAGATATGGAAATGATTGAAAGAAGAATTGCTAAAGGACAAAAAGCTGCTAAAGCTGATAAAACTGTAGCTGCTGAAATTGAAATTCTTAAAGAAATTTATGCTACTTTAGAATCTGGTAAAGCTGCACGTACTTTACTTGGTGAAGATGATGAAAAAGATGCCTTTATCAACTCTCTTGGTCTGATTACTTCTAAACCGATGCTTTATGCAGCAAATATCTGTGAAGATGATTTAATTGGCGGGATTGAAAATGAATACGTACAACGTGTTCGTGAATTTTCAGCTACGGAAAGCTCAGAAACTTTTGTTATCTGTGCTAAAATTGAACAAGAACTTTCTGAACTTGATGAGGAAGAAAAAGCTGCTTTCCTACAAGATTTAGGCTTAACTTCTACTGGTTTTGACCGTTTAGTTGCTGCAAGCTATAAATTGCTTGGTTTAATCAGCTATTTAACAGCTGGTGAACAAGAAGTACGTGCTTGGACCATTACAGTAGGTACAAAAGCACCTGGTGCTGCTGGTAAAATTCACTCAGATTTTGAAAGAGGATTTATCCGTGCAGAAATTGTTAACTTTGATGATTTAGTTGCATGTGGTTCTTATACAGCCGCTAAAGAAAAAGGGCTTGTTCGTCTTGAAGGTAAAGAATATGTTGTTCAAGATGGAGATATTATTTTATTTAGGTTTAATGTTTAAACATATAGAAAAACACCTTAGTTTCCTAAGGTGTTTTTCTATATGTTTAAATCTTTATCACTTCTGTTATTTTATTAAAGCGCATTAATCATTATCTTTCATTTGATGATAAGTGTTCACATCATCTACCTTTTCACTATCACCTTTAAACTTTGAAACAAATTCTGGGAATTTCGAAACCAATCCTGGAATCATATCAATGAGCTTCGTAATACTATCTTGGGAACGCACATTAATGAGTTGGGTTGTTCCATTTTGAATAACAAGCATTGCACTTGGTGTTACTTTTGCACCTAATCCGCCTGCTCCTGCACCTGATCCCCCATCTACCCTCTTTTCTTTTTCTTTATGTTTCTCTACAAACTTATTGCTTGCTGTACTCCCTGAAGCAGCAGCAAAACTCACATCAATCAGTGGTACTAAAATCGTTTGGTCAACATGAATCGGTTCACCTACTACTGTTTTAGTAGTAATAAATCCTTCTAATTGTTGCATTAATCCGTTTAAATCTTCATTCACCTTATTATTCATCATCATTTCCTACCTTTACTTTTTTATTGTTCGTATAAAAGCATGAATCTCCTTATCCAAATAGGCTCGTATTAGTAAAACAATTATTTGTATTAAATGAAATCTTCCTTTCACTAAGAAGCCACCCATAAGACATTCCTTTTCATAATCACCTCTTATGATACCATGTCTATAATAAAGGGGATATAACATGGTTAACTTTGCAATTAATTCCCCTGTATCCGCTGGTGTTCCTGCTCCCACAACCACTTCAAAATCCCATTCTCTAGGTCCTATTATTTTTACAAATTGCCAACTTCTAATAAGTAGTTGTTTGAGTGCTTTATAAGTTAGTGGATCCCATAAAATTGCTTTAATATCTATAGATTCTGCCTCTTCTATTTGTTTTTGACTAGATGCTAAGTTATTTTTTTCTTCTGTTGATTTGTTTTCTGAGGCTATGTTCTGAGTCGCTTGCTTTTTAGCTTGCTGCTCCTGATTTACTTTTCGATTCATCACTTCTCTATCTTGCATCTTTGGGTTCTGATCTTTTTTCTGCTCATCTAAATCCTGCTTTTCATTAACTTCATATATTTTCCTTCCAAATAGACTTACTTGGTGTCTCTTTATACCTTGACTTAAATCAAAATCTATCTTAACTCCTGGCAAATAGCGTATTTTTATTTCATAAGCCATCTCTTCGTATTTTGCAAAATACCCCTCATATCGAATCGGTATCACTAACACAAGTCCTACTACCAATACTAACAAAAGTAAGATGCCTACAAGTATAAAAAGAATCCATTTTATGATAAGCCACAATATACTCATACTACACCTTCCTTACTCTAATAATGCCTCATAGGTCTTGCATTTTTGATTATAAAGTTGATCTACTAAAATCTTCACTCTTTCAACCGCTTGCTTCTTATGTTTACAAACAGCTAATAAGACACAATCCTCATATCGACTTCCTATATACTTTGCCTCAATAATTTCAAAAAGGAGCTTAGGATTAGGAGATGTACAAACCATATAGGCTTGTCCTTTATAAAAATTCTTTTTCTCTAATGTTCTTTTTCTTAATGCGTTCCATTTTACCTTTTCATCAATCCAGATTTCTTTACTAATTTTCATTTAAAATGCCTTTTCTATATTTTTTCTCATACATTTACCTTTTATACTACCAGCTATCTTCTATACTATTTACTTATCATTACTATATTATACCATATTCACAATTCTTTTGACTAGAAAATCCTTTTACTTCATGATTTAATCATTGTATAATACAAACATAAACCATGTAGAAAGGAAAAAACTATGTATTCAGTACAATCTTTAATCCAAGATCCCATTCTTTTAAGATTAATCTTTGCACTCATTATCGTTTTAATCACTGTGTTTGCAAGACGCCTTTTAAGCCATGTTGTGATTAAGAGATTATCTCAAATTAAGTTTCAAAAACTTTCTTTGGACTTTAGCAGATTTGATTGTTTACAAAAGCCTATTAACTATCTCTTACTCATTACTGGTATCTACTTTGCTTTGAAAGTTTCACCCTTTGTCTATTATCAAAACACAAGTGAGCAAATATTAGAACTAAATCACCTTAAACTTTCTTTAAGCATTATCTATGTTAAATTTCTCAACCGAATCTATACCTCATTATTTGTAGGCGTTTCAACTTGGATTATTTATAATTTAGAGCATCTTTATGAGCAATTTTTCATGGAACTTAATGAAAAACATGCCCTAATTGATAATACAGTCATCATACGTTATCTTGCTAGAACGATTCGTTTTATTAGTGTTGCAATTGGTACTATCATTACTTTAATTATCTTAATCCCTGACTTATCTACAGTTATTACTGGTGTTGGAATTGGTGGGGCCGCTGTGGCATTTGTTTCTAAAGATTCTTTAGCGAGTGTTTTCTCTGGAATGTCTTTGCTTCTAGATAAACCTTTTGTTATTGGGGATTGGATTACTGTAAATGATACAGATGGTATTGTAGAAGATATTAGCTTTAGAAGTACACGGATTCGTACTTTTTCTCAAAGTGTAGTGGTAATCCCTAACCATACAGTTAGTAATGCCAATATTACCAATTGGAGTCGTATGGAAAAAAGACGTGTCTCATTTGAATTAGGTGTCACCTATGGCACACCGCCTACTCAGATGCAACAATGCATTAAGGCTTTAAAAGAAATGATTTCTATACAAACTGATATTGAACCTAGTACAGTTTTAGTTCATTTTACTGATTTTGGTGAGTATAGCCTAAACATTAAAATCGTCTATTATACTTTAAAGACAGATTTTGCAAGCTATTTAGCCATCCAAGAACATATTAATTTTGAAATCTTAAACATCTGTAATCAATATCAGATTCAGATTGCCTTTCCAACTCAAACGATTGAAATGCATTCATAAGGTTTCACTTAAACATATCATTTGCTCATAATTGACAAGTTCAGTAAAGTAGTGTAAACTAATAAAGTTGTTAAGTAAATCAGACAGTCGCACGTATCTATTCGAAAGAAGATACTTGAGGAACGTCCGGGCTCCATAGAGCAAGGTGCTGGGTAATACCCAGTGGAGGCAACTCTAAGGAAAGTGCAACAGAAATAAACCACCTATCATCAGATAGGAAAGGGTGGAAAGGCGAGGTAAGAGCTCACCGTCCTTTAGGTGACTAAAGGAGCCATGTAAACCCCACCTGGAGCAAGACCGTATAAAGACATATTAGTTGCTCGCTAGTCTTGGGTAGGTCGCTAGAACGAATAGGCAACTATTCGTGTAGATAGATGACTGTCAAATACAGAACCCGGCGTATAGATTTGGTTAACACAATAAAAAAATCATCTATGAATCATTTCCATTCATAGATGATTTTTTTATTTATAATCTCTACTCTTTTAAAAAGTCAATAGTAATCATTTGACTACTTAAAAGAACTTCCTCCTACAAACTCACGAAGTAAGGAGTTACTTGGAATTTCAGAGGTATTGATTGCCAAAAAGTACTCAAGGAACTTTAAAATACGTTTAGCCTCTGTATAATAGGGTGACTCTCGTGATACTTTAAAAAGCAAAGGCTCTACCAAAGGTTTCAAAACGGCTAATTCATAAATCAAGACGGTATTAAACATAACATCTGCTTCTTCTTGAAATGGAAAAATGTTCTTATTTTCACCTCTTCTTACAGATGCCCATATGGCTAGGGTTTTTTCTGGATCAATCCCACGATATTGATGATCGCGAATCATTCGGCGAATCAGCCTTGTATCCGTCGTTGGAATACGATTGTGCTCATCAATATTAAGCTGAGTTAAACAGCTTACATAAATTTTAAATTTATTTTCTCTAGGAATAGCATAGCTCAGTCTTTCATTTAACCCATGAATCCCTTCAATCACTAACACATCATCTTGAGCTAAGCGAATTTTATGTCCTCTATACTCCCTTTTTCCAGTTATAAAATTAAAAGAGGGTATCTCTACTTCTTGACCTTCTATAAGGGCATTCATATGCTGATTAAAAAGTTTAATATCAATGGCCTCTAATGCTTCAAAGTCATATTCACCATACTCATCTCTAGGTGTTTCCTCACGATTGACAAAATAGTCATCTAACGAAATAATATGTGGTCTTAGACCTTCTACTTTAAGCTGAATACATAACCTCTTTGCAGTTGTTGTTTTTCCTGAAGAAGAAGGTCCTGCAATCATAACTAGTTTTACATTTTTTCTCATCGTTATTTGATCTGCAATTTGTGCTATTTTCTTTTCATGAAGTGCTTCAGAAATTTTAATGAGTTCATCTACTTCTCCAGCTACAATAGCATCATTTAAAGCACCTACTGTATCTATTCCCAAAATGCGTGCCCATTTTTCAGATTCTCTAAAAATACTAGAAAGTTTAGGCTGAGCTACAAAATGATCTAATTGACTTGGATTCTTTTCATTTGGAAATTGTAAAATAAAACCGTGGGCATATGGAATAAGCTGAAATATTCCCAGCATTTTGGTACTTGAGGTCATATAGCCATAAAAGTAGTTTTTAATACCATCTAAACAGTAAATATTAACGGTAGAAGTACGGCGATACTTAAAAAGCTTTTTCTTATCTGGCATATCCTCTCGATCAAATAAAGCCAGTGCGTCATCCACAGAAATACTTTCTTTGGTGATTGGTAAATCTTCCTCTACCATTTGATGCATCATGTTTTCAATCGCCTCAATATTTTCTTTTGTACAATAGTTTTCATTAGAAAATTCGCAGAAGTATCCACCTGCAATATGATGATTCACAATAATATGACAAGCAGGTATTAAACGCTTAGCAGCTGCAATTAATAAAAAGGTTGCACTACGTTGGTAAACACGCATCCCATCTTTCTCACCCAAATGAATGAACTCTAATGCTTCTATATCTTCTTCAACACACCCACATAGTTCTCTAAAATGATTATCCCATTTAGCAAGCATAATCGGATAGGGATAGTGCGCTTGTACAGAAGTTGCAAGTTGTTGTAAAGTTGTTCCTTTATCTACATTTAATACATTCCCATTTTTTAAACGAACCTTTATGCCCTTACTCATCTCATGTCCCCCTTTTTGTTTTTTCTTTCATCATGTTTACAAAATCACATTAAACCTTTATTTTACAAATAATGTTTCCCCATTAATAGATGAATGATATACATCACACATTGGAAAGGCTTGTTTAATACAGTCTCCAATCGGGGAAAGCGCTATACTCTCAGATGCATAATGCCCAACATCTATAACTGTTATGCCCATAGATTGTGCCATTTGACCTTCGTGGAACTTTACATCCCCCGTAATATAGACATCTGCTACCCTAGCAGCTAAGGGTATCAACTCACTTCCTGAACCTGAGCACAAGGCAACCCGTTCAACCTTTCGCTGCATCTCATCTGTTATTCTTATATGTTCAATATTAAAGCAGGCTTTAACTTGTCTTATGAGCTGCTCCATAGTAACTGCTTCATCTAACTTACCATAGCGTCCAATACCATAGCTTTTTTTCATATTTTCCAAAGGATAAATATCTACAGCTACTTCTTCATAAGGATGCACTTTTTGAGCTGCTTCTATTATATGTTCTATTTCATCATAAGTTCCTACGAAACTTAATTGGCTTTCCTTAACCTTTTCTAACTGTCCACTTTTTCCTATATAAGGTGAGCTACCTTCTAGTGGCATAAAAGTTCCTTCGCCTTGTTTGGTAAAGGTGCAACCACTATACTTCCCAAGCTTACTTTTCATATGCGAAATAACTACACTTCTTACTTGTTCTAAATAAGCGTCTGGAACATAAATCGTCCCTTTATAAAGCTTTTCCTCATAAGTTGTTTTTAAAACTTTTGTTTTTAAAATACCTAATTTCTGCATTAAATAATCATTAAGACCACCTTCAGCAATATCATAATTTGTATGCATACTATAAACAGCTATTTGGTTTAAAATTAACTTCTCAATCATCCGACCTTGTATACTTTCTAAGTTAATTTGTTTCATGGCTTTAAAGAAAAATGGGTGGTGTGTTATCACGCACTGAACACCTAGATTAATAGCCTCATCTACAACTGATTCATTTAAATCCAGTGCACAAAGCACCTTATTCACCTTGGCATTAGGCTTTCCAAGCATAAGACCTACATTATCCCAATTTTCAGCAAGAGAGGTTGGAGCCAATCTTTCTAGTTCATTTATCACATCCTTTAACCTAGGCATGTTATCACCTCTCTTAATGTCTTAATCTCTGATGCTAACTCTAATTTCCTTTTTAATACACTTGGTGAATCTTGGCTTTCTATAGCTCTATAAATCCCTTCTTGCTTATTAAGCTTCTCTAGGAGCCACTTTTGAAAGACTGGGAGCTTTTTCTCAATTAAGCATTTCCCATACAAATATTCATAATCTCTTTCATAGCATTCTTCCCCTGGTACTGCTACAATGACTGTATAATATTTCTCTTCATCCTCTACAAAGGTTTCATCCTCTATTTTAAAGCCAATATGATGAAGATATTTTCTTACCTCTGAAATATCTTGCTGTGGTTGCAAGATAAGCTTCTTCATAGTTCGAACAAGGGGTAAACTTTTTTTCAGAATTTCTATAGTAAGATACCCCCCCATTCCAGAAATCATGACAACATCTCCTGTGCCTATTTCAATGCCTTCTAGTCCATTGGTTTGCCTTAGGCTCACATTTTGAATCCCATGAAATGCCAAATTTTTCCTTGCTTTTTCTAAAGGCCCTTTATTAATATCTGTCGCTAAGCAAGCTTTTGCGATTCCTTGTTCTACCAAATAAATTGGAATATATGCATGATCTGTACCCACATCAATGACATAACTTCCTTTCGGTACAAAACTTGCTATTGCTGATAAACGTATGGATAACTGCACTTTTACACCTCTTTAGTTCTTTATTTAATAAAATCCCATTATAAGAAAAGAGAAGTTGAAATAAACTTTCAACTTCTTCTTTGTTATTCGAGATAATCTTTAAGTTTTTTACTACGACTTGGATGACGTAACTTTCTTAAAGCTTTTGCTTCAATTTGTCTGATACGTTCTCTTGTTACACTAAATTCTTTACCAACTTCTTCAAGTGTTCTTGCACGACCATCATCTAATCCAAAGCGAAGACGAAGTACTTTTTGCTCTCTTTCAGTTAATGTGTCTAACACTTCAATAAGCTGCTCTTTTAATAAAGTAAAAGCTGCTGCTTCTGCTGGTACTGGAATATCTTCATCTGGAATAAAGTCGCCTAAATGACTGTCCTCCTCTTCACCAATTGGTGTTTCAAGTGAAACAGGTTCTTGAGAAATTTTCATAATCTCACGTACTTTGGAAACTGGCATGTCCATACGTTTTGCAATTTCTTCTGGTTGTGGGTCACGCCCTAACTCTTGAAGAAGCTGTCTTGAAACACGCATAAGCTTATTAATGGTTTCTACCATATGCACTGGAATACGAATGGTTCTTGCTTGGTCTGCAATGGCTCTAGTAATGGCTTGACGAATCCACCAAGTTGCATAAGTACTAAACTTAAACCCTTTTTCATAATCAAATTTTTCTACCGCTTTAATAAGCCCTAGATTTCCTTCTTGAATCAAGTCAAGAAAAAGCATACCACGTCCTACATAACGTTTAGCAATACTAACTACCAGACGAAGGTTAGCTTCTGCAAGCTTCTTCTTAGCCTCTTGATCCCCTTGCTCCATTCTTCTTGCTAATTCAATTTCTTGGTCAGCTGAAAGCAGTGGCACTTTACCAATCTCTTTTAAATACATACGTACAGGATCATCAATACTAATACCATCTGGTAAGTTACTGATATCAATGTCTGCATCATCTAATTCAACATCATTTAAATTCCCTAAAATATCAATGCTTTGCGCTTCAAGATATTCATAAATTTGTTCTATTTTACTTGGTTCAAGCTCCATATCAGAGAAAACTTCATTAATATCTTCTTGTTCTAAAATTCCCTTTTTCTCTTTTGCAATCGCCATGAGCTGATCTAGCTTTGCTTTAAACGCCAGTTTTTGTTCTGCCACATCTTTCACTATTATCAATCCTTTCTCCTGTCTACTATTCTAACCATTTATATAATCAATATTCAATTTGTCAAGTTCCTTTTTTCGAATTAGTAGACTTTGTACCTCTGCTACATCTCTGCTTTCTTTTAATCGTTTCTCAATGTAAGTTTTATTGAGCCTTTTTACATTTTCTGTAATCATCTTCTGTAAGATGGATAGATCTTCATAACGTTGATCTTTAAAAACAAACACATGAGAGATAATATTTTGCTCCTCTATACTCGTATAACGAGTGGTAAAGTAAGTCATATCAATTGCTTTATTGGCTTGGACAGATTCTAAAATCGACTTTGCCAAATCAAACAGTAGCCCCTCATCAAACATTTCTGGCTTTAAATACTCTAAAACAAGCCTTGTAAGCTGTGGAAAATGATAGAGGGTTGCTAAAAACAATACCTCGTTATTAAATAACTGCTTCTTCTGCATAGATGATACAGCTTCTTCTCTTGCTACCACTTTTTTAAGCCCTTTTTGATAATGACGATTCATTTCTGCTTTAAGAGCTTCTTCATCAATTTGATAGACTTTACTAATTTCTTTCAAATAAATAGCTTGTTCAATGCTACTACTTATCTCAGCCAATATCACGGAAACTTCTTGTAAAAAGTTCACTTTCTCTTCTGGCACATCTAGCTGATAGTTTTGTTCAATCGTTCGTATTTGAAACCAAATATCTACTGGTGCACCCTCTAATAAAGCTTTCATCGCTTCGTACCCATGTAAGTTAAGATATTCATCAGGATCTTTCCCTTCTTCTAGGAGTAGCACCTTGACCTTAAGTCCTTCACCTCGTAGAATAGGAATAGCTCTAAGTGCTGCTTTTTGCCCTGCCTGATCGCTATCATATAAAATAATAACTTCATCGGTATGTCGCTTTAATAGCTTAGCATGTCCAGATGTAAAAGCTGTTCCTAAAGAAGCTACTGTTTGTATAAAGCCAGCTTGGTGCATCGCAATCACATCCATGTAGCCTTCTACCAAGATAAAATAAGGGGCTCCTGAATTTTTAGCTAGGTGCATTCCATATAAAGTTCGACTCTTGTTAAAAAGCAAACCTTCTGGAGAATTAAGATATTTAGGGAGACTACCATCTAGCACACGCCCCCCAAAAGCAATGACTTTTTTACTTAAGTCAAAAATAGGGTAAATCACACGACCTGCAAAGCGGTCATAGAGCATCTGCTGATTATTCTTACCTTGCAAAAATAATCCAGATTCTAATAGTAACTCATCTTTATATCCTTTTTGCCTCAAATATTCGTAAAGGTCATTAAACTGATGAGAGGCATATCCTAGACCAAAATGCTTTATTGTCTCCATTGAAAGCCCCCTGCTTGTTAAGTATGCCAAAGCTTCCGCATTTTCAGGTGCTCGTAAACTATAATGAAAAAATCTGGCACTTTCTTTTAGTATTTCTAAAAGCTGCCCTCTTTTTTTATTATTTTGAACTTCTTCCTCCGATAAATAGGTCTCATCTAATTTAATGTTTTCTCTTTCTGCTAGATACTTAATCGCCTCTATAAAAGACATATTTTCTTTTTGCATTAAAAATGTGATTACATTACCTCCTGCCCCACAGCCAAAACAATAATACAATTGCTTCTCTTCACTTACAGAAAAAGATGGTGTCTTTTCATTATGAAACGGACATAACCCTATATGTGAACCCCCTCTTTTATTAAGTGCTGTATATTCGGAAATAATAGACACAATATCATTTTGTTCTCTAATTTGTTCAATAACATGTTCAGGATATCTCAACTATTTCTTCCTTTCTTAATGAATGTTGTTAATAAATATGCCAAGATTTTGGGAAAAATAAATCCATATAAGCATTCACTGCATAACGATCTGTCATTCCAGCAATATAATCACAAACTACTTGTTTTTGGGAATCTCCCATTTGGATTCTTTCTGTATACCCGCTGGGTAGTTTCGTCAAATGCTCCATATAGTATGCATATAATTCACTTATTACACGCTTGGCTTTTCCATCTTGTTCTTTAGCAACAGAACCTACATAAACATGTTCAAACAAAAATGCCCTCATATGATAAAAAGCTTCCTCAATTGGTTTACTCATTTTAATATCATTTTGATTATAACTTTCTCTGGCAATATCTTTAATCAATTTATTGTTTCGCTCACTTGAAGTATGTCCTAAAATAGAAACACACTCTATAGGAAGTTCTTCTTTTCTTAAAACCTTTCCTCTCATGGCATCATCTATATCATGATTAATATAAGCAATCTTATCAGATATTTGTACGACTTTGCCTTCCATTGTGCTAGGTTTGCCACTTGTTGGGTGATTTAAGATACCATCTCTTACCTCCCATGTTAAGTTTAAACCTTGACCACTATTCTCAAGAACATCAACAATTCTTAAACTGTGCTCATTATGAGAAAAAGCACCATCTGTCAATTGCCTTAAAATATATTCACCTGTATGTCCAAACGGGGTATGACCAAGATCATGTCCCAAAGCGATTGCCTCTACCAAATCTTCATTGAGACTTAGTGCTCTCGCAATGGTCCTAGCAATTTGAGCAACTTCTAGTGTATGTGTTAACCTTGTTCGATAATGATCCCCTTCAGGTGAAATAAAAACTTGTGTCTTATGAGCTAATCTTCTAAATGCCTTAGAATGAAGAATGCGATCTCTATCACGTTGAAATGCAGTACGTAACTCACACTCTACCTCTGGTGTTTGTCGTCCTTTAGAATACATACTCCTTGTTGCAAATTGATTAAGTACAAGG
The DNA here is from genome assembly GCA_029851645.1 of Cellulosilyticum sp. Classification (GTDB taxonomy): domain Bacteria; phylum Bacillota; class Clostridia; order Lachnospirales; family Cellulosilyticaceae; genus Cellulosilyticum. The sequence continues at coordinate 20,597 of JARKVN010000141.1, forward strand.
CACTCTCTTTTTTCTTGTTCTTCGCGATAACACATCCTTATCACCTCACATATTAATATAAATACTACACAAGTCCCCTATTTCCTTTTTTAAACGACATTTTCGTGATGTTACATATTTTTACACATATTATTCCTTGATTTTTATTCATTTTCACCACTATATATTAATTTCTATTTTACTTTTTTATATTAATGTAACTGTCTTTTATTGATATATCCACTAACGAGCCATTTTAATCCATCTCATTAAAGATTTAAACAAGCAATATTCTTACTTTTTCATCAAAAAAGTGTACTTGTCTTATTAGACCCGTACACTTTATGTATGATTATCCTATTATCCCCATCTTAAGATATTGTTGGTTTTCTATAAAGAATAGCTTATGGTTGTTTACCAATATAAGCTAAGATGCCACCATCTACATATAAGACATGGCCATTAACAAAATTTGATGCATCAGATGCTAAGAATACTGCTGGTCCCATTAAATCTTCTGCTACTCCCCAACGAGCTGCTGGTGTTTTGGCAATAATGAAGTCATTAAATGGATGCCCCTCTTCTCTAAGTGGTGCTGTTTGTGGTGTTGCAATGTAACCTGGTCCAATACCATTACATTGAATATTATGGGCTCCATATTCAGAACAAATATTTTTGGTAAGCATTTTCAAACCACCTTTAGCTGCTGCATAAGCCGAAACTGTTTCACGACCTAATTCACTCATCATTGAACAGATGTTAATAATTTTACCATGACCTTTTTGGATCATGCTTGGAATAACAGCTTTAGCCATAATAAATGGTGCATTCAAATCAACATCAATAACTTTTCTGAAGTCTTCTGCTGACATTTCGCACATTGGAACACGTTTAATGATGCCTGCGTTATTAACTAAGATATCCACAATCCCAACTTCTTTTTCAATTTGTTCAATCATTTCAGTAACTTGCGTTTCATTAGTTACATCACAAACATAGCCATGTACTGTTAAACCAATTTCTTTATATGCAGCGACTCCTTTATCTACAAATTCTTGATTAATATCATTAAATACAACAGTTGCTCCAGCTTTACCCAAAGCACTAGCAATTGCAAAACCAATCCCATAAGAAGCTCCTGTTACCAAAGCAATTTTTCCTTTAAGCGAAAAACTATTTAAAATATCCACAATCCCATCCTACCTTTCTTAACACATACGATAATTCTACTTATTTATTGCAAATACATTCTTTCTTTTTACATTTATTATTATAATAAAAAAAATTATTTTTTCATATATTATTTTAATATTTTTTTAAATATTTTTCCAATTTTATATGTTTTATACTTAAATAGCAAACTATTTTTGTCAATCTTGTCTCTTGATTTCTTAAAAACTTTTTTCAAAAAGACATAGTATTAAAAATTTATTTTAGATTTCCATTCAATACGTCCTTATAAAGTAGCATGAAAATTTATACACTCAAAAAGGGAAGCTCTACACTTCCCTTTCAATAAAGATAGATTTTCTATTATTTTCCTGCATTGTTAATAGCTGCTTGTGCTGCAGCAAGTCTTGCAATAGGTACTCTAAATGGTGAGCAAGACACATAGTTAAGACCTATTCTGTGACAAAAATCAATAGAGGATGGATCTCCACCATGTTCACCACAGATACCAAGTTTAATATTTGGACGTGTCTTACGACCTTTTTCAGCAGCCATTTGTACCAATTGACCAACACCTGTTTGATCAAGTCTCGCAAATGGGTCACTTTCATAAATGCTTGTATCATAATAAGCGGGTAGGAATTTACCAGCATCATCACGAGAAAATCCAAAGGTCATTTGGGTGAGATCATTGGTTCCAAATGAGAAAAAGTCTGCTTCTTCTGCAATCGCATCAGCTGTAAGTGCTGCACGTGGAATCTCAATCATCGTTCCTACATAATAGGTCATTTCAATACCTGCTTCTTGAAGCACTTCCTTAATGGTTTGAACGACAGCATCCTTAACGAATTTAAGTTCTTTCTTCTCACCAACAAGTGGAATCATAATTTCTGGTACAATATCATAGCCTTTTTCTTTCTTTACTTGAACAGCTGCTTCCATAATGGCACGTGCTTGCATTTGTGCAATTTCTGGGTAGGTAACTGCTAAACGACAGCCACGATGTCCCATCATTGGATTAAATTCTTTTAAGTTTTCAATCGTATCTTTAAGCTGATTAAAATCAAGTTTCATTTCTCTTGCAAGTTCTGCAGTCTCTTCGTCTGTATGTGGTACAAATTCATGAAGAGGTGGGTCAAGAAGACGAATGGTTACAGGTTTACCTTCCATTGCTTCATAAATTCCTACAAAATCACCTTTTTGAAGTGGTAGAAGACCTTGTAGTGCTTCTTTTCTTTCTTCTTCAGTCTTAGAAACAATCATTTTTCGGATTTTCATAATACGATCTTCTTCAAAAAACATATGTTCTGTACGGCAAAGTCCAATACCTTCTGCCCCAAATCGAACCGCATTACGAGCATCTTTTGGTGTATCCGCATTGGTACGTACTTGAAGTTTCCGTGCTTTATCAGCCCAAGCCATAAGTGTTTCAAAGTCACCAGTGATTTCTGGTTCAACGGTTGCAATATCTTCCCCGTAAATATTTCCTGTAGAACCATCTAAAGAGATATAGTCTCCCTCTTTATAAGTATTGCCACCAAGTGTAAAAGTTTTTGCTTCTTCGTCTATTTTAATTTCACCACAACCAGATACACAACATGTCCCCATGCCACGAGCTACTACTGCCGCATGTGAAGTCATCCCCCCACGAACCGTTAAGATTCCTTGTGCAGCTGCCATTCCTTCAATGTCCTCTGGTGATGTTTCAAGACGAACCAAAATCACTCTTTCACCTAATGCAGCTTTTTCTTTAGCATCTTCAGCTGTAAAATAAACTTTACCAGCAGCTGCACCTGGAGAAGCTGGCAGAGCACTTCCAATGATTGTTGCAGCTTTCAGCGCTTTTGGATCAAAGGTTGGGTGAAGTAATTGATCGAGTTGTTTAGGGTCTACACGGCAAACGGCTGTTTCCTCAGTAATTTTTCCTTCTGCAACCAAATCAACAGCTATTTTAAGAGCAGCTTGTGCCGTTCTCTTTCCATTACGTGTTTGAAGGAAGAATAACTTTCCTTCTTCTACAGTAAACTCCATATCTTGCATATCACAATAGTGTGCTTCAAGTTTATTATAAATTTCAGTGAATTTCTCATAAACCTCTGGCATATCTTTTTCAAGTTGTGTGATGGGATTAGGCGTACGGATACCTGCAACCACATCTTCACCTTGTGCATTAATTAAGTATTCTCCATAAATTTTATTTTCACCAGTAGCAGGGTTTCTTGTGAAAGCAACACCTGTACCAGATGTATTACCCATATTACCAAATACCATCATTTGGACATTTACTGCTGTTCCCCACTCAGATGGATAATCATTCATTCTTCTATAAACAACCGCACGTGGATTCATCCAAGAGCGGAATACTGCTTTAATGGCTTCCATTAATTGATATTCTGGATCTTGTGGAAAATCTACGCCTTGTTCTTCCTTATAAATTGCCTTAAAGCGAACCACCATTTCTTTAAGGTCATCTGCATCTAATTCAGTGTCTAGTTGAACACCTTTTTCCTCTTTTATTGTATCAATGATTTTTTCAAATTTAGGCTTTGGAATCTCCATAACAACATCTGAAAACATTTGAATGAAACGACGATAAGAATCATATGCAAAACGGACATTACCTGTTTTATTTACAAGTCCCTCAACAGCTGCATCATTCAGACCTAAATTAAGAACGGTATCCATCATTCCTGGCATGGACACACGTGCTCCTGAACGGACAGAAACAAGCAATGGATTTTCGTTATCTCCAAATTTTTTACCTGCTAATAATTCTAGCTTAGCAAGGCATGCTTTAATTTGTTCTTTCATTGTATCTGATAATGAACCATTATTGGCATAATACTCTGTACAAGCTTCAGTTGTAACTGTGAAACCATGAGGAATAGGTAAGCCTAGTTGTGTCATATCCGCTAAGTTAGCCCCTTTACCCCCTAATAAATTCTTATTTCCAGCTTCTGCTTCTTCAAACATATACACCCATTGTTTACTCATTGATTTCCCTCCTAATTATGTACGTAATAAAGTCTACACCCCTAGTAAATTGGCGGCGAACTAATGGATTGTCTACTTTATTTCATACCTATTATAGCATAATTTTCACTATTTTGTAAAATATTTTTTAATATAAAATATATTCATTACTTTTCTTAAAAAAATTTTGTTATATTATACTACTATTTCATAGGAAGTTAGTATTTTTTAACTTTTTATCCATTTTAAACGTCATAAAAGCCTTATATAGAAAGCTAGACCTTTCTATATAAGGCTTTTATGATAAAGCTTTTTATGATTAGATAATGACACTAAAAGGTCATTTTATCTTCAATATATTTTACAAGATCGCCAATTGCAATACGTTCTTGCGCCATTGTATCACGGTCACGAACAGTTACCATTTGGTCTTCTAAAGAATCAAAATCAAAAGTGATACAGAAAGGTGTACCAATTTCATCTTGTCTTCTATAACGTTTACCAATTGAACCTGCTTCATCAAATTCTACGTTAAAATGTTTTGCAAGTTCTGCATAAACTTTAGTTGCTTCTTCTGATAATTTTTTAGAAAGTGGTAATACAGCTGCTTTAACTGGAGCAAGTGCTGGATGGAATCTAAAGATCGTTCTTGTTTCACCATCTTCAAGAGTTTCTTCATCATAAGCTTCACATAAGAAAGCAAGTGTTACACGATCTGCACCAAGTGATGGTTCAATAACATATGGAATATATTTTTCATTAGTTGTTGGATCAAAATAAGTCATATCTTGTTTAGACTCTTCTTGGTGTCTTGTTAAATCGAAATCTGTACGACTTGCAATCCCCCAAAGTTCTCCCCAACCAAATGGGAATTCAAACTCAATATCTGTTGTTGCATTGCTATAATGTGAGAGTTCTTCTGGAGAGTGGTCACGAAGTCTCATATGTGCTTCATTTACACCAAGACTTAGTAAGAAGTTTTTGCAGTAGCTTCGCCAGTAGTCAAACCACTCAAGCTCTGTTCCTGGTTTACAGAAAAACTCAAGCTCCATTTGTTCAAATTCTCTTGTTCTAAAAATAAAGTTACCTGGTGTAATTTCATTTCTAAATGATTTACCAATTTGTCCAATACCAAATGGTACTTTTTTACGACTTGTTCTTTGAACATTTTTAAAGTTAACAAAAATACCTTGTGCAGTTTCAGGTCTTAAATACACTGTATTTTTAGAATCCTCAGTAACACCTTGGAAAGTTTTAAACATTAAGTTAAATTGACGAATCTCTGTGAAGTCATGTGCCCCACAAGTTGGACATGCAATTTCGTGATCTTTAATAAAATCTTGCATTCTTTCATTAGACCAACCATCTACAACTTCTGGTGTTCCTTTTTCTTGTAAGAAGTCTTCAATAATTTTATCAGCTCTAAAACGTTCTTTACAAGCTTTGCAATCCATAAGTGGATCATTAAATCCCCCTACGTGACCTGACGCAACCCATACTTGTGGATTCATTAAAATAGCACAATCTACCCCTACGTTATAGGGACTTTCTTGAATAAATTTTCTCCACCATGCTTTTTTTACATTATTTTTAAACTCTACACCTAATGGACCATAATCCCAAGTATTAGCTAATCCTCCATAAACTTCAGAACCTGGATATACAAATCCTCTAGATTTTGCAACTGCAACGATTTGCTGCATATTCTTTTCTGCCATTTTCATTTCCTCCTTATTTTCTAATAATAATCGGGGCGGAATACAATAAAAAAACCTTCCATCCCCAGCAAGGGACGAAAGGTTATCTTCCGCGGTTCCACCCTTATTGAATGCACATACTCCTAATAGCATTCCTCTTTCAAAAATTACTCCAAAGCGCCCTTCATAAAAAGTCCAGTAACTGGCTTACACCCTCCCAATCTCGCTAAAACTCTTCTTTTTACTACTCCTCTTTTTCATTGTAATAAAGTCTTCATTGATTTATGATAAATTTATCAAAAACAAACAAGACTGTCAAGACTCTCTCTTATAAAAAGTCATATTCTTTTTATTGCTCCAGCTCAATAATGAGCTTATCTGCTGCTTTTACTACCTCCCCTTCATATTCTACCCCTTGCTCCTGAACCCACTTCATTAACCCTTCATAATCAGTCACTTGATGGCAAATCACTTCTTCTTGGTAGATTTCATAACTGATTCCTGTACTTTCTAAATAAATTTTAAGCTGCTCTACAAAGTCTGGCTTTTCCTTAATATTGACCTGCCACCTAGTCTCCTGTAAAGACGCCTCATCTTCTTCGCTTATCAAACGACTTCTCCCTGCTATATTGGGCTGCTCACTAGCTACTTGAACGCCCTGTTCTGGCTCGTAAAAGGATGCTTCACTTATAGCACCTTCTTGCGCTTCATAAGGTGCTACTTCAGCTCGTGTAACGGATTTGGCACTTGGTTTATTCTGCATACTAAGTGGAATCATTTGACCAATTCCCAAAAACCCTATCATTAAAGCAGCAACCAAGGCCCCACTGTACTGCCATTTCCACTTAAAAGCATGAACTACTTTAGATTTTTTTTCTTGCTTAATACGTGTCATAAGTTCTTCGTGAAATCCATCAGGTAACTCAGGACTTTCCATTTGTTCCAGTAAAGATTTCATTTGTTTTAAAGCCCTCATTTCTTCACTACACTTCTCGCACACCATAAGATGTGCCATAAGTTGCTCTTTTTCATGTGGACTAATCATTTCATCCATCTCAGCTGATATTAACTCACTATATTTTTTACACTCCATGTGGCACACTCCTTATTTATTATTATTATGACGAAAGAAAGAACGATAAGGTTCCTTATTTTGTTCAAAAATTTTCTTTAAGGCGCTTCGTGCACGAGATAGACGCGATTTAACCGTCCCAAGAGAAATTTCTAAAATATCTGCAATTTCTTCATATGAATAGGCTTCAATATCTCTCATAACAATCATCACACGATAGTCTTCTTTTAATTCACTAATACCTTGATGTATCACTTCTCCTAATTCTTTTTGTTCCATATGATGACTCATATCTTTCCAAATCTCAGTTTGCTCAGTTAGCTTTTCTTCTTTCCCTTCTTCTTCATCTATAAATAGCGAAATATCTTGAGTCTTTCTCTTATGCTTACGTAGTAAATCTAAGCACTGATTGGTTGTCATACGATAAATCCATGTACTTAGTTTAGATTGCCCTTTAAAACTACCCAGTTGTTTCCATATTTTAATACAGACTTCTTGCGCTGCATCATAAGCTTCTTCAGAATCCTTTAGAAGATGTAAACATAAAGCATAAATCTTCTTCTCATAAGCTTTAATGAGCTGCTCATAGGCTTCTATATCCCCTTTTAAACTGGCTTCTATAAGTTGCTCTTCATTTTCAAAATTCACGAGGTCCCTGCTCCTCTCCATATTCTATTAGATTATCCACTATTCTAATCTATATCCTAATCTGATACAATGATAACCTGTGCTTTCTACTTATCATTTTAATTCATTCTCATTAAAATTTAGTAATATTTTACTTGCCTTAGTGGATAATCTATGGTAATATAACTCTTGTCAAAACTTTAATATTCGCCGGCATGTCGGAATGGCAGACGATGCAGACTCAAAATCTGTTGTAGGTAACTACGTGTGGGTTCAAGTCCCACTGCCGGCATTTATGAAAATCACTATTAGTAGGCTAATAGTGATTTTTTGTTTATCTTTTCTAAGATACCTATCCTTTTAATGCAAAATCCCCAAGTCATCCTCTTAAATACTTGGGGATTTTCCTATTTACTTTTTCTATAAGCTTCTACAATACTATTGGAAACGGATAAAGCTTGTGCACCTTTGCCGCCTCCCTCACCGACTACTGCAAAAGCGAGAGGTGCTTTGGCTTCATCGTTAGGATCCTTAGCATATCCCATAAACCAAGAATGATCTGCTTTGGTTTCGTTTTGAGCAGTTCCTGTTTTCCCCCCTACAAGCAGTCCTTTTTCGGGTAACGATACGGCTGTTCCACGGTCTAAAACACCTTCCATAAGTTCTTGTAATTTATAGGCTTCTGCTTCAGTCATTAATGCTTCTCCTATTTTAGGCATGTTACGGTCTTTTATAATACCTGTTTTGATTTGGTTATTTTGATGTTTTTTGGTATATTCAATGAGATAGGGCTGCATACTTACACCATCATTAGCTATAGCAGCTGCTAATATCGCCATATGAAGAGGCGTCGTTAAAGTACGTCCTTGCCCAATAGCTGTAGCAGCTTTCTCAAAGGCTGTATCATTATCTGTCAAACTTAACTGACTAACTGAATAACCAAAATCCACATCTAAAGCCCCATTAAATTTAACAGCTTCACCTGCACTTCTTAAAGCACCATTAGGTAGACTTTCACCTAAAGCTACAAAATAACTATTACAAGATTTTTCAAAAGCTTTATTTAAATCGACCTCTCCATGAGCTGTACCATTAAAACATTTAATCGTATAATGATCTCCACTAATGCTTCCTGTGCAATTATAAGTAAAATCTAGCCCTTTATTTTGCCTCATATAAGCAAGCGTCGTAACCACTTTAAAAATAGACCCTGGTGGGTATAGGCCTTTAGTCGCCCGATTCAGAAGCGGTGAGTTTTCTTCATCACTATTTAAATCTACCCAATTCGCTTCTATATCATTAGGATTAAAATGGGGACTAGAATACATCGCTTTAATTTTACCTGTAGTAGCTTCCAATACCACAATACCACCTTTTTTACCCGACATAGCTTCTGCAACCGCACTTTGATAGTCATGATCTATAGTAAGCACCACATCTCGCCCATCAAATTTTTCATTTTTAAAGGCCATTTTTAAAATAGAAAACAAGCTGTAATCTGGATATAATAGTTCACTATTAGCTAATGCTTCCACTCCTGTTTTACCTTTTTGACTATATCCTACAATATGTGCATAAAGCGTATCATAAGGATAAACTCTCTTTCCTTCTTCATCTGTTGTGGCAAGAAGCATCAACTTATTATCATAAATATCCCCTCTTATGACTTCAGATTCTAAATGATCTAGCCTATTATTATATGGATGAATAGACATCTCCTTTTTCTTAAAGATGGTAAAATAAATAAGGTAGCCTATCAGTAGTGTAAAAATAATCATAAAGATGGCTGCTAATGTGTAAATCATTTTTTTATCTTTTTTCACGTAACTTCTCCCCCTTTTCCTCATTCATACGCGCTTTATAAGAGAAATACGTAACCAGTCCAATCATCCCCATACTTACTACAATAGAGGTGCCTCCTGCACTCATAAACGGTGTTGTAATTCCTGTAAGAGGAATAATTTTAAGTACGCCACCAATAATAATAAAAACTTGAATACAAAAGATACTTGCAATCCCTACAATTACTAAACGATAAAAAGCATGACTATATCTAAAAGCAACTTGTAAACATAATAAAATAATTCCTAAGTAGCAAAACAATATCACAATGCCAATAATGTTTCCAAACTCTTCACAAACTGCTGCAAAAATATAATCCGAATAGGCAAAAGGGATTTTCCCTGGCATACCTCTTGTTAAACCACTTCCAAGCCATCCCCAAGTTCCTATAGCAAACAAGCCTTGTACCACTTGATAGCCCCCTCCGTTAATATCTGCCCATGGATTGAGCCAAGCTTTCACACGAGTACGAACATGACCAAATAAAAAGTATGCTATAATGCTTCCACCTGCACCCATTAAAATTCCTAGACTAGGCAATAAAAAACTTTGTGATGCAATTAACAACATAAGTAGTGCAACCAAATAGTATAAAAGTACAGCCCCTAAATCCCTTTGGAGTACAAGGCATCCTAAGCTTAAAGCAGTAACTATTCCTGGAAAAATCAATCCTCTATATCCCTGCTTTCTGCGCTCCCCATCACTTAAGGTGGATGCCAAAAAAAGGATGAATGCAACTTTTCCAATCTCAGAGGGTTGAAATGAAATAGGCCCAATACTTACCCAGTTTGTTGCACCATATATGGTATCTCCAGCCACAAATGGCAAAAACATCGTTACTCCTAATAGCCCAAGATAAATATACTTATTCTGAGGCTTAATAAGCACAGAGAAAATGGAAGGAAAAATAAGGGCAATTACTGTTCCTACAATATAGGCTGCAATCTGTTTCGTTACTAGGTCATGTTCTAAGCGCTCTAACATCAAGAAGCCAATGTCCATAATAAAAAACATCAATTGCCATAAAACAAGTTCTTGGTGCCTTTTCATCACCTTTAAAACAGTCATGGAAACAATAAATATTGCAAGTACAACCAGTCCATTGATGCCAATAGCAACCCGAATAGCTTCATCTGTTTGCTTTCCCATTAAAATACTCAAACCTGCCAAATGAAAAAAATATAAACAAATGGATAAAAAACGATTCTTTTCTTTACGACTGCCTAAGGAATAACTTACAAAAGGTTTCATAAAACTAAAGGCTACAATAACAAATAAAATACCAAAACCTGCAAAAATATAACGGCTTAGTAAAATCATGATATTAAAATACCCCATGAGCTGCCCCCTCCTTATAATACCCCTTTAAAGCTGGTTCCTTTTAATGAATGAGCGTCCATATTTCTTAAGTAATACTGTAGAACTTCTTCTATTTGGCATGCTGACTCATTAGTAAATTGAATACGTAAATAACCTGACATAGGTAGTTCGTTCTTCTTAATCATTATTGGCTCATGACTCATAAGATGCATGATGCAAGCTTTACAATCTGTTTGAATACCCCAAGTGATATTTTTTCGATCTTCTAATTCAAAGATGTGCTTTTCTTTAACACCTTTTTGACAAGATGGTGTTCCTCTTAAAACGCATTGAGAAGAAGTCATAACCGGTAAGTGTCCATAAATCACTTTCTCCTTTTCACCTTCTAATAAAGCTGTTTCCTGCATAGATAATTCTACAGAAGTCGTTACACGTTCTGCGCCTAACTCTTGCCATAAAGCAATCGTTTCGTTATTTGCAATATTTAAGTTATAATCTATCACCATTTTCTTTTGCATCACTTTTAGGAGGTTAAATTCCCCCATATTGCGCACCAAAAAGCCTGTTAACATCGTATTTTCCCAATAAAGAAGTTCTGTTTTTACTTTCTGGTACATCTCCTCTTTCATCACATTAGGTAATGCTAAATAAAAAGCTTTTCCTACACTTAAAGCTTTTTCCAAAGCGATTTCAGCTCCGCCATTATCATAAAGCCATTCCCAATAGATAGCATCAATTTCTGGATAACCACATACCACTTCCAGTTGCTCTAAGGAAGTTACATGAACAACCCAACCACCTGCCTGACTTCTTGAAAGTGAGACGTTAGGATAGCTTTTTGGCACCTGAGCTACTTCTTTTTTTAGAAGCAGTTCTTCAAGTGCTAATACAGCCTCTCTACGTAGTGCATTCAGTGCTTTTACCCCTATATATGCATTTTCTGGCCACTTCATATCAACTGTTCTTGCGACAAAGGAAGTAGCACCCAATTTAGTAAACTGTTTCTTTGCTTGTTCTAACGTAACAGGACTCTGGCTAGCCTCTTCAAGTATTTCTCCTTGTATAGAAACAGTTTTTCCTTGGCAAGTTAAAGTTATTTTTATAGGCTCATTAAGTTCTCCTTCAATAGTCATCTGAATAGGGAGCTTACGAACTGGTTTAAGATACGTTTGACGCATTTGTTTGAGTAAATTATGATTTTTGGTTAAGTAAACCTCACTTCCTACTTCCACATATTTATCAAAAGAACATGTAATAGTAGTGCCTGCTTGACACGCCTTAGTAATTCCTGTTCCTACACTTTCTTTACCCAATCTAATAATTTCAAGGCCATCCCCAGGTTGTAACGCTTTTGTAAGCTTAATAGTTGCCACACCTGTTTTTGCAATAAAGCGTGTGACTTCGCCTACTTTAACCCCAATATGTCTTGGACTGACTGGAGTAAGCATTTTCCGGCTTCCTCTTTCATAGTAATACCCTTTAGAAAATCCGCCACGGTTAAAGACCCCTTTTAAAATATTCATATCCTCTTCTGATACTTGATAAGGCCCACCTACTTCTGCCAAATCTACATATTTTCTATAAGTTCCTACAACAGATGCGACATACTCTGGAGACTTCATACGTCCTTCAATTTTAAAAGAATGAATCCCTGCTTCTAAAAGTTCTGGAATAAACTCAATTGAACAAATATCTTTCAGACTTAAAAGATAACTTTCTTTATCTATGATCTTTCCATCTTCCTTGATGCCATACTTCATACGGCAAGTCTGTGCACAACGCCCACGATTACCGCTGCGACCACCAATTAAACTGCTCATAAGGCATTGACCTGAATAGCTATAGCAAAGCGCCCCATGGACAAAGGTTTCTATCTCAATATCACATTTTGTAATGATTTCTTTAATTTCCTTAAGCTGCATTTCTCTTGCTAGTACCACACGCTTAAAGCCTAGCTCTTTTAAAAACATAACATCTTCAATACTATGGGCTGACATTTGTGTACTTGCATGTAGCCTTAGATTAGGAAAGTACTGCCTTACCATATGCGCAATCCCTAAGTCTTGAATAATAATGGCATGCACACCTATTTCTTCTAAGTATTTTAAATAATTATACAGATTCTCTGTTTCTTGAGGCTTAATCAAAATATTAACAGTTACATAAACACGTACCCCTCTTAACTTAGCATACTTTACAATTTCTTCTAATTCATCTTCTGTAAAGTTATCTGCTGCTTGTCTTGCATTAAATCCTTTTCCTCCTACAAAAAGAGCATCTGCTCCATTTTCAATAGCTGCAATTGCGTTTTCCATTTTGCCAACAGGCGCCAGTAATTCTGCTTTCTTCAAAATCTTTCACCTTTCTCTTAATAAACTAACAGGGGAAGTTACCTTCCCCTGTTTTCATGTTCTTTTTTTCTTTGATGAGTTGCTATTAACAGCTCTTCTTTCATATGTGCAAGTTGTAACGTCAGTTCTTTTACCGTTTCTTTAAGTTGCTCATTTTCAATCGTAACTTTCTCTACTGATGTTATATAAGTATCTAGTACTTCTTTTCTTTTTACACATTCATCTGCCAAATTCAAGGTAAGTAGTGTGTTTATTTTATTTTGACCTATATGAGTTTTATCATAAACGGAATGAATCTCAGCTAATTTTTCATTAATAATTTTAGCTACACGTTGCATGTGCTCTTCTGATTCACTGCTTTGAAGCGTATAAATACTACCGCCAATCACAACTTCCACTTTATTTTTTGACATGTACTAACACCCCATACCATGCATAATGCGCACTTTTCTTTTCCTAATTATAGCATACCCCACTTGAAAATACTATCAACTTTTTAGCTTGAAAACTTCGTAAGCCTTTGGTGCAAGCATTCTCCCCCTAGGGGTTCGTTGCATAAACCCTTGCTGAATCAAATACGGTTCATAAACGTCCTCTAAAGTATCTCTTTCCTCCCCAATGGCTGCTGCCAGTGTATCTAAACCAACGGGTCCCCCTTTAAACTGTAAGGCAATCGCTTCAATAATACGCCTGTCAATATCATCTAGACCATTTCTGTCGATATTTAGAAGTCCTAAAGCACTTGTACACACCTTATCATCTATTTGATTTTCAAATTTAATTAGGGCAATATCTCTAACTCGCTTTAACAGCCTGTTGGCAACTCTAGGTGTTCCACGACTACATTTCGCAAGTTCTAAAGCTGCCCCATTTGTAATAGGTGTTTCTAAAAGTCTTGCTGTACGCTCAATAATTTGTCCAAGTTCCTCATTTGTATAATATTCTAACCGCTGAATAATCCCAAAGCGATCCCTAAGTGGTGAGCTGAGCATACCTGCCCTTGTTGTTGCCCCAATTAAGGTGAACTTAGGAAGGGATAAACGAATGGATTTAGCTGTTGGCCCTTTTCCTACCACAATATCGATGCAGTAATCTTCCATGGCAGAGTAAAGCACCTCTTCTACTTGTCGACTCATACGGTGAATTTCATCAATAAATAAAATATCCCCATGCTGCAAATTATTTAAGATGGCAGCAATATCTCCTGGCCTTTCAATAGCAGGTCCAGACGTAATCTTAATTTTAACCCCCATCTCAGCTGCAATAACACCTGCCATAGTGGTTTTCCCAAGTCCTGGTGGTCCATAGAGTAACACATGGTCTAGTGCTTCTTCTCTATGTTTCGCCGCTTCAATAAAAATTTTAATATTTTCCTTAATGGCACTTTGACCAATATACTCTCTGAGCGAAAGGGGGCGTATGCCACTTTCAATTTCTTGATCTTCTAATTGTAAGTCACTTGAAATAATTCTTTTTTCCACCTTTTCCCCTCCTTACATGCCTAATAGACTTAATGCTTTTCGAATCAGTTCCTCGCTTGAGGTATGATAATCATCAACAGCTTCAACAGCTTTTTTCGCTTCTTGATGACTATAACCTAATACCTCAAGGGCTTCAATTGCTTCATTTTTGGATTCTTTATCTTGAAGTCCTGTTTGAAGTAAACTTAGATCTGGTACATGAAGCTTACTGATACTATCTTTAAGCTCTAATATAATACGCTGGGCTGTCTTAGGACCAATTCCACTTACTTTACTGAGCGCCTTACTGTCTTGCTCCATAATAATTTCAATAATTTCTTGGACACTGTATAAGTTAAGAACTTGCATGCCACCTTTAGGTCCTATGCCACTGACACCAATAAGCTTTCTAAATACTTCTCGATCTTCTTTATGATAAAATCCATATAAATCATGCCCATCTTCTTTAATTTGTTCGTGAATATATAGTTTAATTATTTCTTTTTGGTTATATAATTCCCCTATTGTTCTTGTACTACAAAACACTTCATAACCAATACCATACGCCTCAATAACAACTGTACTTTCACCTAGCTCACTAACAATTCCTTTTAAGTAAGTGATCATCTTAAACTCCTTTTCACTTCTATCTCTTTATTTATATTCTACCTCTGTACTCTTTACTATTTTATACCACATACCTCAAAAAATCAAACAGACATTCGAAAAAAGCGATATGTCCCATTTAGGACCATATCGCTTAAACTTAATGGAGCTTCCTTTTATTGTCTGGCATGTACTTTAATGGGTGTAATTTACCATCTGGCGTTTTAATTTTTGTGTGTTCTAATTGCCTTTTAAAGTTGCCTCTAAAAATTTCAAGATATTTTTTACGTAGTACTTCTTGTCTAGCTGTTTCTTCAGGTGTTAATCCTTCTGTTTTTTTCTTGTGTGCAAGTTCATTAATCTCTTTAATCAGTTGATCCATATCTACACTCATAACCCTCTAATCCTTTCTCTCTACGCTTTAAACCAAGTTCCTATGGTTTCCCCACGTAAAATCTCTCTTAATATTTCAATCTGTTCGCCTGAAGCGACTACTGTCTGTATGTTACAAGCTTTAGCAATTTCAGCGGCTAAAATCTTAGTTAGCATCCCACCTGTTCCTAAGTGAGAACCAGCTCCACCTGCTAAAGCTTTCACCTCCTTAGTAATTTCTTCAACCTCTAAAATAAGCTTTGCATCTGAGTTTTCCTTTGGACTACTGGTATAAAGGCCATCAATATCTGTTAATAAAATTAATAAGTCTGCTTCAACTAATTCTGCCACAGTAGCTGAAAGTGTATCATTATCTCCAAAGCGATACCCTTCAATCTGAGCTGTAGAAATACAGTCATTTTCATTAACGATTGGAATGACGCCCAAATCCATTAAAGTCACAAAAGTATTTTTAGCATTTGTTTTCTTGATGGGATCTTCCATCACATCCTTAGTAAGTAATATTTGAGCAATCACTTGATTATATTCATCAAAAAACTTTTGATACATTTTCATCAAAATAGCTTGTCCAATGGCAGCTGTTGCTTGTTTAAGAGGCAGTTCTTCTGGCCGTTTACTACGTCCAATACGCTGCATTCCTGCTCCGATAGCCCCAGAAGAAACCAAAATAATTTCTTTACCAGAATTATTAAGATCGGTTAAAACTCTTGCAAGCTTTTCGAGTTTATCTAAGTCCACCTTACCATTTTCATGTGTCAAAGAAGACGTTCCAATTTTAACCACAATTCGTTTTGCTTCTGCTACTAATTGTCTCATTTAGTCTAAGCCCCCCTATATCATATAAACACTTTTTATTTGATGCTTTATTTTATCATCATGAACGTACTTTACCCGTTGCAGGCAATTCTTTAGCTGTCCGCTCTGTGATTTCTTGAGTTATTACATTTACTTTCTGCATCTTTTTCATACCCATTTTCTTAGTAATGCCTAGAGCTTGAACACCACTAGCATCTCTCTTTTGTTTTTCCTCCAAAAGTCCTACCTGAATATACGCTACCTTATCATCTGCTCTTTCAAGTTCCAAAATATCTTCATCTGTTACAAAGGCAATTCCAACACATGTTGCTTTTCCATAAAAAGCCTTTATCAGTTTCTTACGATTTGTTTTCGTTTCATAAGCTGAAAGTGGTACCTTCGCCACCTTTCCATTTTCAAATCCAAAGGCTATATATCCAGTATAATCTATAGTTGTACAAATTGCTATAATTTGTTCTCCTGCTTCAAGTTTTAGTAGATTGGGTAAGTACACGCCAAATTGACTCGCCTTACAGTCTTCAATTTCATGAAGTTTTAATTTATAAACATTGCACTGATTTGTAAACATTAAAAGCTCACTACGATTACTACTATCCATCTCTTGAATGATGACATCATCTTCTTTTAACTTCTGCTCTCCACTACTCCTAAGGGAAACAAGTGTAATCTTCTTAAGATATTGATGGTTTGTAAAAAAGAGTTTAACATTATAATCTTCAATAAGCTCCTCATGTTTCGGTCTAACTACTTCTGTATGTTTAAGAATTTCAGTTTGACGAGGCATACCATGTTTTTTCTGTATTTGTTTAAGTTCATCTATAATGACCTTCTTAACCTTTTTAGAATCCGCGATAATCTCCCTTAAGCGTGCAATCTCTTTTTCTAAGGTCTCTAACGCTTCTATTGTTTCTAAAATATATTGTTTATTTAAATGTCGCAATTTAATTTCTGCAACATAATCTGCCTGCATTTCACTGATATCAAAATGTGCCATGAGTCGTGGGACAACGTCTTTTTCTTTTTCCGCATGGCGAACAATTTCAATGGCTGCATCAATATCTAATAAGATTTGCTTAAGCCCTAGTAAAAGATGGTAGCGCTTTTCCATTTTTTCAATAGCAAACTCATATTTTCGTACAATACAACCTTGTCTAAACTTTGACCACTCATGAATGATTTCTTTTACCCCCATCACACGTGGCATGCCATCTACTAAAATATTAAAGTTACAACTAAAACTATCCTCTAATGAGGTGACTTTATACAGCTTTTCCATAAGTAAATCAGGGTCTACACTACGTTTTATATCTATAGCTACCTTTAATCCTGAAAGATCTGTTTCATCACGTACATCTGAAATTTCTTTAATTTTCCCTAATTTAACAAACTCTTCAATTTTATCAATAATCGCTTCTACTGTTGTGGTGTAAGGGATTTCTGTAATCTCAATACAATTTTCCTTCTTTACATATTCGTATTTTGCACGAACCTTAAAACTTCCTTTTCCTGTCTCTAAAATGTGTTTGATTTCATTTTCATCAAAAATAAGTGTTCCACCTGTTGGAAAATCCGGCGCAATAATATAATCCATCATTTCAGCTTTTTCATTTTTTAAATAAGCAATTGTGGCATTACAAATTTCATTTAAATTAAATGCACAAATATTACTTGCCATCCCAACCGCAATCCCTTGATTTGGATTAACTAAAATGTTTGGAAAACGTGTAGGGAGTAAAACAGGCTCTTTTAATGTCCCATCATAGTTATCTACGAAATCAATGGCATTTTCTTCAATATCTGCAAAAACTTCATGGCAAATGTCACTAAGTTTTGCTTCTGTATAACGAGAAGCTGCATAAGCCATATCTCTAGAATAAACCTTTCCAAAGTTTCCTTTTGAATCAATAAAGGGTGTATTTAGGGCTGCATAACCTTTTGTCAAACGAACCATCGTTTCATAAATGGCACTATCGCCATGAGGATTAAGTTTCATCGTTTGTCCCACAATATTAGCTGACTTGGTGCGAACCCCTTTAATTAAATTCATTTGATACATTGTATAAAGCAGTTTACGATGAGAAGGTTTAAATCCATCTATCTCTGGTAATGCCCTTGAAACAATAACACTCATTGCATAAGGCATATAATTACTTTCCAATGTTTCAGTAATGTTTTGTCTAATGACATGTTGCTCCATTTGTTTTGCTCCCTCCTAACTCATATCTGCTAAGTCTAAATAGCGATACCCTTCACTGGCAATAAAATCTTTTCTTCCAGCCAAATCATCTCCTAGTAAACGATCAAACATCTCCTCTGTCGCTTTAATATCCTCTGGAACCACTTGAATAAGCCTTCTTGTTTCTGGATTCATAGTGGTTTCCCACATCATATCTGGATCATTTTCCCCAAGCCCCTTAGAACGTTGGATAGTATATTTTGCTTTTAGACCTTTAAGAATTTCTGTCTTTTCATATTCAGAAAAAGCAAAGTAAGTCTTACCTTTTGAATTGATTTCATACAATGGTGTTTCGGCAATAAAAACTTTTCCTTCTTTAATTAAGGTTGGAGCTAATGTATAAAGCATGGTTAAAATAAGTGTACGAATTTGATAACCATCTACATCAGCATCTGTACAAATAATGACTTTTTGCCATCTTAAGTGATTTAAGTCAAAAGTGTTTAAGTCTTTATTGTATTTAGAGGTAATTTCTACCCCACATCCTAATACTCTTAATAAATCTATGATGACATCACTTTTAAAGATTTTATCATAATCAGCTTTTAAACAATTTAGGATTTTACCTCTAACTGGCATAATTCCTTGAAAATCTGCATTACGACCTAGTTTACATGAGCCTAATGCCGAATCTCCCTCCACAATATAGAGCTCACGTTTACTTACATCCTTAGAACGACAATCTACAAATTTCTTAATACGATTACCAATATCAATAGAACCACTTAACTGTTTACGTACATTAATACGCGTACGCTCGGCTTTTTCACGACTTCGCTTATTGACAAGCACTTGCTTTGCAATTTTAAGTGCCTCATCTTTATTTTCTGTAAAATAAATGAATAAGTATTCTTTCAAGTAATCCTGCATAGCTTCTTGAATAAATTTATTGGTAATCGCTTTTTTCGTTTGGTTCTCATAACTCGTTACTGTTGAAAAGGAATTTGAAATTAAAATTAAACTATCCTGAATATCTACAAAAGTAATTTTCTTTTCATCTTTATTATAAAGGCCTTCATTTTTTAAATATTTATCAATGGCATAAACAAAGGCATTTTTAACCGCTTTATCTGGCGAGCCACCATACTCTAAAAAACTTGAATTATGATAGTATTCTAATAAGTTCCTTTCGTTACAAAAACAAAAAGCAATTTGAAATTTTAATTTATATTCAGGTCTATCTTCACGGTCACGCCCTTTTGTTTCTTGTTCTGTTGAAACAACTTCTGTAAAATTTTGCTCCTTCGCAAGTTCTTTAGCATAACCTATAATCCCATCCTCATAAAGATAAACATGCTTTTCATCACTTATTTGATCTTCAAAGACGAATTGTAAATTTTTATTAACAACAGCTTGTCTTTTTAACACATCATGAAAATAGCTTGGCAAAATATTAATATCAGTAAAAACCTCATCATCAGGACGCCAATGGATTTTACTTCCTGTATGTTTTATATTGGCTTTCGTCTTACGAAGCCCTCCAATATTTTCACCCTTCTCAAAATGAAGCTCATAAATATAGCCATCACGCTTCACTTCTACATCCATAAATTCAGAGCTATATTGTGTGGCACAACTTCCTAGTCCATTGAGCCCTAAGCTAAATTCATAATTATCTCCCTCATTATTGTTATATTTTCCCCCAGCATAAAGTTCACAAAAAACAAGCTCCCAGTTAAAACGCTGTTCGCTTTCATTATAATCTACTGGAATCCCTCGTCCAAAATCCTCTACTGTAATAGAATGGTCCAAGTGCAATGTTACATGAATTATATTTCCATAACCTTCTTTAAATTCATCTATTGAGTTTGCTAATATTTCAAATACAGAGTGTTGACACCCCTCAATACCATCTGAACCAAAAATAACCCCAGGTCTCAGTCTAACACGATCAGCACCTTTAAGTGCAGAGATACTCTGGTTATCATATACTTTCTCTTTCATCTCTTATCACCTATTTATTTATTCTCATCTTATTAACTGTAAATAAAACATATTCTATTGTCAAGATGTTAACATCTATTTCATAAAAGATTATCGCACAAACGTTCGCAATTTGCAAGTACTCTTATCTTAATCATTCAAAGTATGATTACCTTAAGTATGGATGTCTTTTTAACGTTTTATGCTTTGAATGCTTTACAACGCAAAAAAAGTAGGGCATATGCCCTACTTTCCTATTCTTCATCATCCATTGGACCAAAGAATACTTCATCAAATAATTCTGCTACAGCGTTCCATTCTTCATCTGTTTCAATATCATCTAACTTCACTTCTTCTCCATCTTCTGAATAACGATAGAAGTAAACTTCTGCTTCATCTTCATGATCTACATCAGCTTTTGGTGTAATCGCGATATATTCTCTACCTTCACATTCAAGGATATCAAGTACAACGCAAGGTACTTCTGTACCATCCTCATCATCAAATGTTACATAGATAATAGATTCTTCTTCATCACCATGATTGTGACCACAGCCACATCCATGTGTATTTTCTTCTTCATGTCCATGACCACATCCACAGCTGCCACATCCACAATTTTTGTTTTCTTCCATGATAACTTCCTCCTTAGGAAATAATTATTTTTACATTATAGCATATTTACTAGCTTATTACCATCCTGAATTTTCTAGAGTTTTGTTGGTTCTTCGTAAACTTCACCTTTTGTATCTACTGTTACGGACTTCATAACCACTGCCTCAAGCGGACGATCATTAAAATCAGTTCCTACTCTAGCAATGTCATCTACAACATCCATACCCTCAAGTACTTTACCAAAAGCAGCATATTGACCATCTAAGTGTGGTGCATTTTCGTGCATAATAAAGAATTGAGACCCTGCTGAATCTGGCATCATACTACGTGCCATAGAAAGTATACCACGTGTATGTTGAAGTGGGTTTTTCACACCATTTTGTGCAAACTCTCCTTTTATATGATAGCCAGGTCCACCTGTTCCTGTACCTTGTGGACATCCACCTTGAATCATAAATCCTGGAATAATACGATGGAAAGTTAAACCATCATAAAATCCTTTGCTTACAAGAGATACGAAATTTTTGACTGATTCTGGTGCAATTTCTGGATAAAGTTCTAATACGATTTGACTGTTATTGTCCATCGTAATGGTTACAATTGGATTATTCATTTTCTAACTCCTTTTATTCATCGCCTGCTTTTTTAAGAAAAGCAATATAAGCTTTTCTCATTTCATATAAATCGGCTTTACTTGTGATTTCCCATGGTGCATGCATACTGTGAACAGGTACGCCACAGTCAATAACATCCATACCATACTCTGCTAAGATATAAGCAATAGTACCACCACCACCAAGGTCAATGCGTCCTAACTCTGCAGTCTGCCAAGTAACATTTTCCTCTTCCATCATACGTCTTAATTCTGCTACATACTCAGCATTTGCCTCATTAGAACCTGATTTACCTCTAGATCCTGTATATTTCATAAAGACAACACCCTTACCAAAATAAGCAGCATTATTTTTCTCCAATACAGTTGGATGATTTGGATCATGTCCTGCTGTTACATCAGAAGAAAGCATTTTAGAACGTGCCATAGCGCGTTTTAATTTTAAACTTGAATAACAGCCACATAAGTTCATTAATTCAGCCACCATATTTTCAAAAAATCTAGAGTGCATCCCTGATGCGCCTACACTACCTATTTCTTCTTTATCAACTAAAATAGTAGCTGTTGTACGTACTGGATTTTCTACTTCTAATTGTGCTTCGAAAGAAGCATAAGCACATACACGGTCATCTTGACCATAACCTATAATCATGCTACGGTCAAGGCCATAATCCCGTGCACTACCAGCTGGAACAATTTGAATCTCAGCAGAGACGAAATCTTCTTCCATCATACCATATTTTTCATAAAGAAGCTTTAAAATATTTGCTTTTACCTTATCTTTTTCTTCTCCTTCAAGAGGAATACTTCCTAAACAAAGATTTAAGTCTTCTCCTTTAATCGCTTCACTTAATTTCTTTTGCATTTGTTCACTTGCTAAGTGAATCAATAAGTCCGAAATACCAACAACAGGATCCATAGG
>JARKVN010000005.1 GCA_029851645.1 Cellulosilyticum sp.
TAAAAATAAAAGAGGAAATCTTTTTACTGGAAGAGTTATCCGATATATGATCCAAAATCCGGTTTACTATGGAATGGTTAGATGGAATTATGCTACACAACAAGGAACGGGCAGAAAGGTTAATCCAGAAGAAGATTGGATAATCTCAAAAGGAGCACACGAACCTATAATTTCTGAAGAAGTTTGGCAGCAAGCTAATAGTATGCTTATAAGTAAACCTACTACTTCTCGCCCTATTTCTACTGGATACAGGCATTGGTTGGGTGGATTATTAAGATGTGCAAGTTGTGGAGGTACGCTTACATTTGGAACTACCCACATACGAAGAAATGACAAGGTATATACTTGTTCAAAGTTTGGTTGTAATAATTATATAAAAGGTAAATGCGACTCTAGTAATAGTATTTCTATTAAAAAGATAGAGAAAGAAATTTTTACGTTGTTAGAAGAAACATGCCAAGCACTTTCTACGGAAAGCGGATTTGCACAACTCAACGTACGCATAGATGTCAATACATCTGAACAAGAACTCCTTAATAAGCAACTAGAAAATCTATCTAAAAAACTACTAAAAGCAAAAGAAGCCTATCTTGCAGAAGTGGACTCGCTTGAAGAATATAAACAAAATAAAAACAGAATTGAAGCTGAAAAAAATACAATACTAGAAAAGCTAAAAACTTATGTAGATACACCAGTAAAAACCGAATCTCTATATAAAGATTGTAAAAATGCGCTTGAACTTATTAAAAATCCAAATGCCACAATAGAAGATAAGAATAAAGTCTTAAAGAAATTTATAGACTGTATAAAGTACGATAAGAAACGTGAAACCCTTGATTTATTTATGTTTTATAATTCTTCTAGTATATAGACATTGAGATGACACAATGGGGGAGTAAAAGCTTAGGCGACCAGGGTTATACTGCTGAACAAATCTTAAGAAACTTCTATGGTGGTGATATTACTTTAAATGCTGCTCCTCAAGTAGAGGGTAATCCTGAATCTTATCCTGGAAGTCCACTTTCTTTAGGTTCAAGTGGTTCTGATGTCAGAATCATTCAAAACCAATTGAATCGAATTGCTCAAAACTATCCGCTTATTCCGAAAGTGGCTGTTTCTGGTAACTTTGATGAAGCCACACAAAATGCTGTTAGAACGTTTCAACAAATTTTTCACCTGACACAAGACGGCATTGTTGGCAAATCTACTTGGTATGAAATTTCACGAATTTATGTTGCTGTTACTCGGTTAGCAGAACTTAGATAATGAATAATTTAACTAATCTGTAAAATAAAAAAGGAAAATGCAACCTATCGTCTAGCATTTTCCTTTTTTATTTTACTATTCAGTTCTAATAGCAGATAATGCAGAGAGCTTCATAGCTTTTTGAGCTGGGAAATAGCCTGAAAGTAGTCCAACTACTACTGAAAACAAAATGCCTCCTCCAAAAAGCTGCGGTGTCATAATTGAAACGGTCGTTGCCCCATACATGTCCATAATCTGTGCAATCTTATCACTACTTGCATTCATAATAATAGAAATAATAAGTGAAATAGTAGCACCTAATAACCCACCAAAGAAACCAATAAGCAAAGATTCCATCAGAAACATATGCTTGATATCCTTAAGCTTTGCTCCTATTACTTTCATAACCCCTATCTCTTTGGTACGTTCATAAATGCTCATCATCATGGTATTTGCTATACCAATAGCTGCTACCACAAATGAAACAATCCCAATAGCTCCAAGTGCCATTTGTCTTGATTTAGATTGTTCTTCCATCTGTTCAATCCATTCCATATTGGTATAAGCCTCATAACCTTCTTTCTTTAGTGCTTCTGCTACACTCATAACATTTTTTCTGTCATTAACTTTTACAATGACTTGTTCATAATTTACTTTCTTATCTTTTTCCTTTTCCTCATCACTATACCATCCTAGTGCTTTACGATACTTAATACTTTCTGCCTTTAACTCTTCATAAAGTGCGGGTGGAATAATAATCTGCATGCCTTGTTGCGTTCCATCTGCAATGGTTCCAACTACCTCTACTTCAAAGCTCTTAGGTTTTTTGATTTTACCATCTTTACCATCTAAATTAGGTTTACCTGTTTGCCAGTCATACTGCAGAACTTCTATAGTCATCTTCTGAGTATCCATATCAAATGCCATAGGTTCTAAACCCTTATTATAGTTGGGTTGTTTCCCATTCTTAGTAAAATACCTTAAAGCACCTTCTCCTAAGATAATACTTCTACTTTCCCCCTCCATTAAACTTCTACCTTGGTTTATTTCATAACCTAGGGCTTCCATATCTTCAGGCTTCATAACATAAACGCTCCAATAGGTATTAAAAGTTCTAAACTTCCCACAACTAAAGGTAAAATTTGAAGGATTAATCATCGGAACAACATGTTCTACATTCTGCATTTTTGCTAATTCTTTAATCACCTTATTATCGATTGTTTTAGCGTTTCCATAATTATAGACTTCAATCTGTGTTAAATCTCCCATTTGAGCCATTTGTTCCTCTAAGTTTTTATTCATGGCTAACCCTAGAGAAAGCATTAAGATAATAGAAGAAGAACCAATGACCACACCTAATACTGTCAATACTGTACGGAATTTCCGCCTTAACAAGTTACGGATGCTCATGGATATTAAATCAATCTTCTTCATCTAATAGCCTCTCTTCTTTTTTTTCCTTTCTCTTCTTAAGAACAATCATTACAATGACAATTGCTATAAGTACACCTACACCAATGCCTACATAAGTCATTGAAGCATTAGGTTTTTCTCCTTCACCTTCTATTATGCTTGGATCCATGCCCATATTATTCATTCCCATATCTTCTACCATCTCATCAACCTGCAAATCAAACTCTTGCTCAATGACTTGGGCTTTACCTGATGGGTCTTCATATTCTACCACTAAAGTTCCTTTTAACGCCCCTGCTTGATTAGGCACAATAGTAGGTTCATAGACCTCACTTGCACCAATCTCAAAGTTTCCTATAAAGGTTCTATTTTCCTGTACATCAAATCCTTCCCCTTTAATATAAACCATCATATTACTAATGTTCGTACGCCCTCTATTATAGAATGTTACCGAGAAAGAGGTCTCTGTTCCAACCATTCCTTGATCGACATAAATATCGCCCACTTCAATCTTAGTCACTTGCTCTACTGGAATGCCTAAGGTTTCTGTAGCTTCTATCTCATTACCTTCTTCATCCTCATAAGCCATTTGTACTGTAATTTGGTATGTTTTAGCTACTGCGCTTGGAATGGTATACATGGTTAATTCCTTAGTTACCACCTCACCTGTTCCTAAATCTGAGATGAAAATCGTATTACTACCATCTACTGGTGTAAAGACATTTCCTGTGTCTTCTGACTTATTAGATGATTCTTGTTGCACTGGTAAAATATTTGCTTTTAAATTATGCACGGTATGTTTACTATTTGTATTTAAGAATCCCATAGTTAGTACAAACTCTTCTCCAGCTTGTACAATTGTTGGATTAATTTCATATTCTCCAATAATAACTTTTGGCTTACCTTTTTGTTTTTCATCTTTATCTTCATCTTCTTGATCCTTTTTAGGATTAGAGATATTTACACTTCCGTATTGGTTAATGGTTGTTGGAGACTCACCTGTTCCATAGGTTACAGTAATTTTAATTGGGTGGCTACTAGAAACAGCTGCTCTTGTTGCTGCAAAAGAAACTGTAAATTGTTTAGACTCACCACTTGCTAGTTTATTAACAAAAAATAAATTTTGTGATTTAGGAACAATCCCCTCATCCCCTTCTACAGAAACTTGAATATTTTCTGCACCTTGTTTAGAAGAAACATTAAATTTAATATTAAAGTTTTGATCTACACCAAAAGTATTCGTTGGTGAAATCACATTACTAATGACTACCTCTGAAGCTGTTGTACTACTATTAGTATAAAGGTATATGTATTGTGTATCTTCTTCCTCTTCTCCAGTAGAACTTAAATAAGTTAACTTAATAGGAAGTGCTACAGAATCTCCCTTATAGTTACTATTAATTCTAACCTTTATAGAAATAGCTTCACTAGAATTTGCTTTAATAATACTCAGCCTTTTTACATTACTATTTTCCATAATGGCTACATTTTCTGTATTAACAACTTCAACTCGAATATTTTTAGCATCTCGTTCCCCAACATTTTTTACATGAATTGTTGTGGCCTTCTCAACTCCAGGCAAGAATTTCTCTTGTGTTCCTAGACTCACCTCAAGAGCTGAAGGAACAACTGTACTATCCACTTGGATATTCACACTGTAACTATTTCCTAATACAGTTACTGTTGCAGGATAGACCCCTGCTTTAACATCTTTACCCACCTCAATGCTAAATGTAGCATTTTTAACTTCTTTTGATTTGACATTCGTTAAACTTTTTTTATCACTTTTTACAGTAAGTCCTTCTACCTTTTTATCAAGGCTAAGTTGTACTTCTGCACTCTTAACTGTAAAGTTTCCTTTATTAGTTACTTTAACATCTATACTTTGTGTTGCTCCTGTTTTAACCAAAATATTATCCTGCTTTTCTACCACTAAGCTATTAGATAATTCTTCTTGTGAATAAACAGAAAGCTCAACCTCTTTAGAATTTGTACTAGCTGTATAATCTGCATTATCTGCCTCTGCTTGTATGCTTACACTCACACTATTCCCACTTCCAGAGTAAGAAAGCCCACCTACTGTAAATTCATAAATCCCTACACCATTAATGACATCACTTGTTATACAATTCAAATAAGGTTTACTGCTTGCATCTATTGCTCCACTTACACTCGCATCAGTAAAGATTATCCTTTGTCCATTTAAATTAGGTAAGCTTGAAACTTCAACTTGTACATCTAAACTAAAACTGTCTCCAGGTTGTAATTTTCCCCCGCTTACATTCACATTCGTAATTGACATTGCTATATTTGCATTGTCGGGTAATGTGGTGGCAAAACTATAATTAGGTAAACAATAAAAGACAATCATTACTAAACTTAAAAGAATGCTATTCCATTTATTCCTTTTACTCTGATTTTTCATAGATTATTTCCTTTCTTCCCTCAATGTTTTTCTCAATTTTTAGAACATCACCATCTTGGACGGTTATAATTTTATGAGCATAATCTGCAATTTCCGGATCATGTGACACAATGATCAAAGTTTGATTAAACTCTTTGGCAATCTTTGTGATGATATCCATTACTTCTAATGTTGTATGCGTGTCTAAGTTCCCTGTTGGCTCATCTGCAAATAGAATTTGGGGTCTATTGACAAAGGCTCGTGCGATACTTACACGCTGTTGTTGTCCTCCACTCATTTCTTTAGGCTTATGCTTAAGCCTTTTACTAAGTCCCACTGCTTCTAACATTTCTTTGGCTCTTTGATCACGCTCCTTCTTACTCATTCCTTGAAAAATAAGTGGTAAGGCAACATTCTCTTGCGCAGTTAAAGTAGGAAGCAAGTTATAAGACTGAAAGACAAAGCCTATGTATTTCTGTCTAAAACTGGCTAGTTCTGATTCATTGAGTTTTTCTACATGAACTTTTTTAATTCGGATGCTTCCCTTTGTAGGTTTTTCTAACCCAGCTAACATGTTTAACAACGTAGATTTTCCCGAACCAGACGTTCCAAACAAACAACAAATTTCACCTTTTTCTATCTCAAGATTTATATTGTTAAGTGCTACAATCTTTTCATTTCCCATTCTGTAAACCTTTCTAAGATTACGCACTTCTATGATGGCTGACATATGCTCCCTCCCATCCGTTTAAAATTTTCATTAAATTATTTTATATTTTTAATATAAAATATACTATAAAGTATAACATAGAGACTTTCTATATGCTATATAAAGTAGCTTACACTTTATAACTTTTCTGTCATATATCTTTATTTTTTCTTAATAATTTCTTACCCCTTTTATTTTTGCCTTGCAATTTGTTCTGATAATTCATTAAGATATTCCCAACGTTCCATTTGATAAACCAATTCCTCTTCCCGAGCCTCTTTTTCCTGAGTTAATTCTTGAAGTTTTGCAAAATGTGTCGCATTTTTTGCCATTTCTTCATCCAATCTTCGAATTTCATTTTCTAAGTGCTCAATCACTTCATCAATTTGTTCGTATTCTCTTTGTTCTTTGTAAGTCATTTTAAGCTTTGGTGTCTGCTCTTTTCTTGGCACGGCCACCTTTTCTTTTTTTACTTCTTCTACATCCGTTTTTTCATGAGCTAAACGTAGTGCATAATCAGAATAGTTTCCTGGTATATTCAGTATTTCACCATTGCCTTTATAAACAAATAATTTGTCCACAATACGGTCTAAAAAGTAACGGTCATGGGATACTGTAATAACTGGTCCATTAAATTCATCAATAAAATGCTCTAATACCTGTAATGTATAGATATCTAAATCATTAGTCGGCTCATCCAAAAAGAGTACATTAATATCTTGCATTAAAATCCCTAATAAATAGAGTCTTCTACGCTCTCCTCCAGAAAGCTTTTCAATAGGTGTATATTGAAGCATAGGTGGAAAAAGAAAACGTTCCAACATTTTGCTTGCTGAAATCAAGCTACCATCTGCCGTTTTAACAAACTCACCTTGCTCTTTAACATAATCAATAACACGCATACTTAAGTCTAATGCTTTACTTTCTTGTGTATAGTAACCAATCTTAACCGTATCACCAATTTCAATTGTTCCAAAGTCAGGTGTTATCTGACCTGTAATCATATTCAGTAAGGTGGATTTACCCATTCCATTACTTCCTATAATTCCGATACGATCCCCACGAAGTATCGTATAAGTAAAGCTTCGAACACAACATTTATCTCCAAAAGATTTGCTTACATTTTCAAGTGAAATAATTTTCTTCCCTAAACGACTTGTTCCTAAGTTTAAATCTAAAGTTTGCTTTTGTTCTCTAGTTAAACTTTCTTCAAGTTCATAAAAACGTTCTTTTCTTGCTTTTTGTTTGGTGCGACGTGCTTCTACACCTTTACGCATCCACTCTAGCTCTTGTTTGTATAAACTTTGCTTCTTTTCACGTAAACGCTCTTCAATACTCTCACGAAGTGCTTTCTGTTCAAGATAAGTTTCATAATTACCTAGATACTCATAGATTTTTCCTTGATCTAATTCTACAATTTGATTCGTAACGCGCTCTAGGAAATAACGGTCATGTGTTACCATGACAATGCCACACTTTTTAGTTTTTAATACCTCTTCTAAATAACTAATGGTTTCATTATCCAGGTGGTTAGTAGGCTCATCTAAAATGAGTAAGTTACAAGGTCTAATCAAAGCCCCTGCTAAGGCAATCTTCTTGCGTTGTCCTCCTGATAATTCTTGTACTTTTTGATTAAAATTTAATATGCCTAGCTTTGTTAAAATAGCTTTGGCTTCACTTTCTAACTGCCATGCATCTTGCCTATCCATCTGCTCACTTAATTTTAATAGTTTATCTTGAAGCCCCTGATTTTCTGGTTGTTCTTCTAAATCTATAATGGTCTGTTCATATTCACGAAGTACCCTCATAAAAGGAGAAGTTCCTTTAAAAATTTGTTGAAGTACGGTAGAATCTTCTTCGAAATTAGGGTTTTGTGGTAAATATTCAATAACTAGCTCATTAGATGTAATGACCTCCCCTGCATCTGGTGTTTCAAGTCCTGCCATTATTTTAAGTAAACTACTTTTTCCAGTTCCATTAATACCTATCATACCAATTTTCTTAGTACTATCTATTGTTAATGAAAGGTCATCAAAAATCACCTTTTCCCCATACATCTTTTTTATATGACTAAGTGATAATAAAATCATAAAGTGTGCCTCCTATTATGCTACAGATTATATTCATTATCCATATTGTAGATGAAAAAAAAAGAGAACTCAACGCTTTTAGAATAAAAATGCTACTTACGCTGAGCCCTAATACAATACTTCCTTCTACACCCTATTAACATTTTCTTGTTTTTTTGAATAAAATATAACATATATCATGTTATTCTTACATTTTGAAAGGAGACAAACTGTAATGATTTCTTCTTTAGATCCGCTACTAAGACTTTTCAATAATACCGCAAATATTACTATTAAGCCGATTGACCTAAAAGAAAATGATATTATTGTACAATTTGATATTTCGATTGATGTTGAAAAACTCAATCATCACTATTGGGGGAGAGAATATGTCCAGGAATATAAATACCAAATCTATAAGTATTGAATCGTGCACATCTATAGTAACTGAAACCATGCCTGTCAAACTATTTGATGATGGTAGATTACTAAGTATAGATGTTCATTTAAAAAATGTTTGTCCTAATCAAAACCTATCACATTTGTACTCCCAGAAGACTTAGACAATACTCCTGATTTATGTGACACAAGGGATTTTAGAGTGAGGGTCATTGCTCACTATATTGATACTGACATCACAAAGTTCAATGTATGTCCTGTTCACCCTTAATTTATATTAGTCTACAAATAGTTCACTTAAATAATAAAAAAGAAGTGATTCAATTTATTTCGAATCACTTCTTTTTTATTATTTATTACTCTTTTTAAATTCTAAGAATTCATCATATGTTCCAAGACGGTCTATAATGCCAGTTTCCGTAATTTCAATGATACGGTTAGCAATCGTTTGAACGAATTGGTGGTCATGTGATGTAAAGAGCACAATCCCTTTAAAATCAATTAAACCATCATTAACAGCTGTAATAGACTCAAGGTCTAAGTGGTTAGTTGGTTGGTCAAGCATAACGACGTTGGAACCTGAAAGCATCATACGAGAAAGCATACACCTTACTTTTTCTCCCCCTGATAATACTTTAGCAGGTTTAAGTGAGTCTTCACCAGCAAATAACATACGACCTAAAAAGCCTCTTAAATAGCTCTCTGTTTGATCTTCTGAGAATTGTCTGAGCCAATCAATTAAGTTTAAGTCACAATTTTCAAAGAATTCAGTGTTATCTTTAGGGAAGTAAGATTGAGAAGTTGTTACGCCCCATTTATATGATCCTGCATCTGGTTCTAGTTCACCGGCAAGAATTTTAAAGAGCGTTGTTTGAGCAATTTCATTCTCTCCAACAAAAGCAATTTTATCATCTTTATTAACACGAAAGCTTACGTTATCTAATACTTTAATACCATCAACTGTTTTAGTTAAACCTTCAACTGTAAGAATCTCATTTCCTACTTCACGATCTGGTGTAAAGCGAACAAATGGATATTTTCTTGATGAAATTGGCATTTCCTCAAGTGTTAATTTATCTAATAATTTACGACGAGAAGTTGCTTGTTTTGCTTTAGATTTATTAGCAGAGAAACGTTGAATAAAGCTTTGAAGCTCTTTTACTTGATCTTCTCGTTTCTTATTTTGCGCTTTTAATAAAGATTGCATCATTTGACTAGATTCATACCAGAAGTCATAGTTTCCTACAAACATTTTAATATGACCAAAATCAATATCTACTGTATGTGTACATACTGTATTTAAGAAATGACGGTCGTGAGATACAACAATCACTGTACCTGGAAAATCTAATAAGAAGTCTTCTAACCATTCAATAGAATCGATATCTAAGTGGTTAGTGGGCTCATCAAGAAGTAAAATCCCTGGTTGACCAAATAAAGCTTGTGCAAGTAAAACTTTAACTTTCTCTCCCCCTTGAAGGTCTTTCATAAGTGCATAGTGAAGTTCAGTTCCGATTCCTAAACCTTGAAGAAGTTGCGAAGCCTCAGAATCAGCTTCCCATCCATTCATCTCAGCAAATTCTCCTTCAAGTTCAGCTGCTCTTTCACCATCTGCATCTGAAAAATCTTCCTTTGCATAAAGGGCATCTTTTTCTTGCATGATTTCATAAAGTCTTGCATTCCCTCTAATTACGGTTTCAAGAACTTGGCAATCATCATACTGATAGTGGTCTTGTTTTAAAACAGACATACGGATATTTTTGGGGATAGCAACTTCACCAGTTGTACTATCAATTTCACCAGATAAAATTTTAAGGAAGGTTGATTTACCAGCACCGTTGGCACCAATCACACCATAACAGTTCCCTGGTGTAAATTTGAGGTTAACATCTTTAAATAATGTACGACCAGCAAATTGTAAACTCATATTATTAACTGTAATCATTTAGCTAATCATCCTTTGTTATTTATTTATTGTTATTTATTTATTTTTATTTGTGTATTATAACATACAACTACATACTTTACTACTCTTTTTAGATAGGTAACAAGTAGCTAAGACAATACGTATTTTTTTTTACTTGTCCACATATGCTAAATTATCATATTGTATAAAGGAGTGTTATAATGCTTACATTAACCCATTTCATTCATTTGATGATGTCACTTGTTGGTGAGCTTGGTTATATAGGTGTGTTTCTTGTTATTGGCATAGAATATGCTTGCTTTCCTCTTCCTAGTGAAATCATTTTACCTTTTGTTGGAATGAGTATCCCTCAAACCCATTTACAATTTTTCCCTGCCTTCTTAATAAGTATTGCTGCAGGGCTGTTTGGTTCTTTCATTTGCTACTTAATTGGTCATTA
This sequence comes from Cellulosilyticum sp., assembly GCA_029851645.1. GTDB lineage: Bacteria > Bacillota > Clostridia > Lachnospirales > Cellulosilyticaceae > Cellulosilyticum. The sequence continues at coordinate 10,606 of JARKVN010000005.1, forward strand.
TGGTGGGGTTCCCCTTCTTAATCGATTAAGTCATCGAAGCGAAAATCTTTGTAAGGCTATTTCTATTTTTAATAAATGGTTTAGTTCTTATGGATGCTGGGCAGTTTTATTTTCACGTATTATCCCACTCACTCGTACTTATATTTCACTATTTGCAGGCGTTCATGGTATGTCTCTTTTTGAATTTTTCCTTTATTCTACTGTAGGTATTACCCTTTGGAACCTTGTCCTAATGAGCCTTGGTTTTTACTTAGGTAATAACTGGGCACTTATAGAAGGTATCTTAAATACCTATAGTAATATTGTACTTATTTTGCTTGCTTTGCTAGTTATTGGCTCCATAGCCTATCACTACAAAAAAGCGATGAATCACTCTACCTCTAAAGCCAAAAAGTAAAACAAGCATTTTTCCAGATAAGATGTCTTAGTTTGCTCAAACTTCAAAATTATATTATAATAATAACAAAATTAAATGTTATTAAATAGGAGGCCTATCTGGATGTTATCAAATGTTGGACTAGTCGCTGAAGGTGGTGGCATGCGAGGAGCATACACTGCTGGCGTACTAGAAGCTTTTTTAGACCATAATCTAAGTTTTCCCTATGCAATTGGTGTTTCTGCTGGTGCGAATACCCTTTGTAGCTATTTATCTCAACAAAAACTTCGCAATAAAAGGCTTTATACTTATTGGATTACAGATAAACGATTTATTCATTGGTCCAATCTCTTTAAGGAAGGTGCTTATTTTGGAATGAATTTTCTTTTTAATGACCTTCCAGAAACATTAGATCCTTTTGATTTTGATACCTTTAAAGCTTCTAAGACTCACTTTAAAGTAGGTGTTACAAACTGTATCACTGGTCAATGTGAATACTTAGAACCAACTCATGCTACCTCTTTACAAGAAGCTGACCGCATCCTTCAAGCATCCAGTAGCCTACCTTTTATTTCTAAGATGGTTACCATTAGTGGAGTCCCCTACTTAGATGGTGGTTTAACAGATTCTATTCCCATTAAGCAGGCGCGAGCTGATGGCTATTCTCGAAATGTAGTCATCCTAACACGGAATGCCGATTATCGTAAGTCCTATTCAAAAAAACTTCACCATTTTGCTAGAAAGGGGTTCAAAAATTATCCCAAACTAGTTGAGGCCATTAGTTCACGCTATAAAAATTATAATGAAACACTTGACTACTTAAAGGCTTTAGAAGCTGAAAATAAAGTCTTTATTCTTAGACCTACTCAGCCTTTACAAGTTAATCGATTTGAAAAAGACCCTAAAAAGCTCCATTTACTTTATCATCAGGGTTATCAGGAAGCCATCCGAAATCTTCCTCATCTTAAAAATTGGCTTAATACGATTTAAGCTTTTGTTAAATCCATAAAACTCCCTTCAATATAATCACATAATTCTTCTGGATTTACTGTAATTTGAACTCCCACTTTCCCACCACTTACTGTGATAGATTCTAAGCTTTTCGCACTTTCGTGAATAAACGTGGGAAAAGCTTTTTTCATGCCAATGGGACTACATCCCCCACGAATATAACCTGTTGTTTTTTGCAAGTCTTTTACAGGAAGCATTTCAATACTTTTTTCTCCTGCTCCAGTGGCAGCTTTCTTTAAATCAAGTTCTAAATCTACAGGAATCACAAAAACATAGTTAGTCTTAGTCTTCCCTACTGCCACTAATGTTTTAAAAACCTGCTTGGAATTTTTACCGATTTTCTCAGCTACTGCTTGTCCATCTATTTTACCATCTTTTACATCATAGGTCGTTACTTCATAAGCAATCTGTGCTTGATCTAATAATCTCATCACATTGGTTTTCATTTGAGCCATCTTTACCATACCTTTCTATTTACTCTTTTGTTATTTATGATTGTTCGCTTTTTCTTAAGTTAGAAGTATTATACACCATATTTATATATGCTTTAAAGCAAAACACTTACTACATGTTCTTTCATAGTAAGTGTTTTTACTTTTATGATTTAACTGCTGCTTCTGCAAAGGTTGTTGTAACGAGTTCATGATAAGGTGGTCTAGCAGTTAACTCCCCTGCCATTTCCATAACATCCATTAAATGATTTAAACTTTCTTCTTTTAAAAGAGGTTCTGTACACCAAGTATCATTTTCTTTATATCGTGCGATAACTGTAATGAGATCTTGTTCATTAATTTCCTTAAACTGAGGTGCGATGAGCTTTGCGATTTCTTCTGCTGAGTGCGCCTCAACATATTGTTGTCCTTTATAAACAGCATTTGTAAACTTTTGAATGATATCTGGATGTTCTTCCATATAAGTAGATAAAGCGGAGTATGCGGTATAGGGAATCTCCCCTGAAACTTGCCCCATAGAAGCCACAATATAGCCGTCTCCAGACTGTTCAAGTTGGGTAGCTGTTGGTTCAAATAATGTCACAAAATCGCCTTCACCACCTGTAAAAGCACCACCCATGGCAGCAAATTGTATATCTGTTCGAACATTCGTCTCACCATTTGCAGTATCTTCTCCTAATGTCAATCCCTGTGTTTTTAGAACATACTCTAGGGTCATTTCAGGCATTCCCCCTTTACGTCCACCTATTACTACTTTTCCTTTAAGTTGATCAAAGCTAAAAGAGTCTATTGGCTCTCTACTTAATAAAAAGTTACCATCTCGTTTGGTGACTTGTGCAAAATTAATTGCATAATCTTTACTGCCTTGATTATAAACATAAATAGAAGCCTCTGGCCCCATAAACCCTACTTGTGCTTCATTAGAGAGTAAGGCTGCCATTGTTTTATCTGCACCTTGTGTTAAGAGTAAATCCACATCCAGTCCTTCCTCTTCAAAAAATCCAGCTTCAATGGCTACATATTGTGGCGCATAAAAAACAGAATGGGTTACTTCTGCAATGGTTACTTTAGTTAAGTCATTTTGGGTACATCCTGAAAGTAAAAGACAAATCACTAGTGGTAGAAGCATGAGTAAACATAAGGAGTTCTTTTTCATATTCTTCACCTCATATATGGGTATTTTCTCCATTTTCATTATCAGCATACGCTCTCTTACATTATTTGGTGACTCTTTTTTTAGTTACCCATTTTTCAAACAAATTAATGATAGCATACATCAGGAAGGCACAAATCGCCAACACCACAACGCCCATCATCACTAAATCTAGTCTAAAAACTTGCCCTCCATAAACGATTAAATAACCTAGTCCATTTCTAGAAACAATGAATTCTCCAACAATAACACCTACCCATGATAGCCCAATATTAATTTTTGTCAGGTTCACTAAATTGCCTACATTAGCAGGTAAAATCAGTTTCGTTAAAACTTGCCATCTTGTTGCTCCAAAACTTTGAAGCATTTTTATTTTCTCCTCATCCACATTCATAAAATAGTTATAGGCTGAAAGAATTGTTGTCACAATAGAAATCGTAACAGCTGTTAGGACAATCCCACCCATTCCTGCACCAGCCCAAACAATTAAAATAGGCGCTAGTGCTGTTTTAGGTAATGCATTAAGAACAACCAAAGTGGGCGATAAAATTTTTGCAATCATGTCTGACCACCATAAAATAATAGCAATGATAACCCCAATAACCGTCCCAATTACAAGTCCTAAAATGGTTTCCCATACCGATACAGCTATATGCTCAAATAAACTTCCATCTAATAAATAAGTTTTAAAAAGCGTCCAAATGGCACTTGGGCTGCTAAATAAAAAAGTATTTAATATCCCACATCTTGCAAGCATTTCCCATAAAGCAATAAACCCAATAAGAAGCCCTATTTGCCACAACAAAATTTTATGTTTCTTTTGCTTCTTGCATTTTAA
>JARKVN010000019.1 GCA_029851645.1 Cellulosilyticum sp.
TAACCTCTTCATATGATTATATTACTAACATTTTGAAGCAAGAGGTTCATCCAATCCTTAACGAGCTGATTGCCTATTATAAGCAATTTGACATTTCATAATGGAACTTGAATAGAGGAGCAGAACATGTTATTACAAGGAATCATTTTACTGATTAGTTTTGTAGTGCTCATAAAAGGAGCCGATGTTTTTGTAGAAAGTGCATCTAGTGTTGCCAAACACCTTAATGTACCAGATATCTTGATTGGTTTGACTATTGTAGCTTTTGGGACAAGCGCACCAGAAGCCGCTGTTAGTATTAAAGCTGTTTTGGCGCACAATAGTGATATAGTACTAGGAAATATTGTAGGAAGTAATATTTTAAATATCTTATTAATTTTAGGGATTTCGTCAATGATTGCACCCATTCATGTACAAAGTCATACGATAAAAAAGGAGATTCCTTTCTTACTTTTAGTTTCACTTCTATTAAGCATCTTACTAATGGATACTACATCAGGTGAAGGTACAGTAAATATGATTTCACGTATGGATGGAATAGTTATTTTACTTTTCTTTGCTGTATTTATTGAACATTTAATTACTTTAGCACAAAGTGGCCAAGCTGAAGAAATTGAGTCAAAATATACTTTTAAACAAGCTATTTTATATACTATTTTAGGACTTCTTGCAATTATAGTGGGTGGTAATTTTGTTGTAAGTTCTGCAACAGCTATTGCGACAGCTCTTGGTGTTAGTCAAAAGTTTATTGCTTTAACCATTGTAGCATTAGGAACTTCTCTACCTGAATTGGTTACTTCTATCGCAGCGGCTCAGAAAGGCAAACAAGATTTAGCGATTGGTAATGTGATAGGAAGTAATATATTTAATATTTGCTTTGTAGCAGGTTTCCCTGCAGCATTTATAGGAAATATTATACCATCTTCACCTGTTATAATTGATTTAATGATTATGCTTTTAGCAACCCTTATGTTATTTTTCTTTAGTTATACCAAGAAAAAAATAACAAAGTTAGAGGGAATAAGTTTTTTACTTATTTTTGTGGTTTATTATGGCTACTTAATTATTTCACAAATAAAGTCTTAGGAAACAAAGGGGGAAACGAATTTTGAATGAAACAACTTATACACTTGGAAAACGCATCGTAGAAGCTATTGAAAAGAAGAAGGTTATTACGGTAGAAGCATTAGATGTACATGAAATTACACCATTAGCTGATTTGTTTATTATTGCAGTGGCATCTAATGTCAGGCAAACACAAGCTATGGCAGATGAGGTGGAGGATTTATTAGCAGAAGAAGGCTATCTACCTATTCATAAGGAGGGTTATCAATCTGCAACATGGATTTTACTAGATTATGGACAGGTCATTGTTCATATATTAGAGCAAGAGCATGCACAATTTTATGGGCTTGAGCGCCTATGGAAAGATGCTCCTAGTGTTGAGTATAAAGTAAAAGAGGATGCTTAGTTAAGTGTCCTCTTTTACTTTATACTACTTATTTAAATAGTTTATTAATTTTGTAAAATTTCTTTTTCATATTCCTTCTTCTAATAAACCATACAAGTAGAAAAATGAAAATTAAACTGGCTATAATCCCAATAATGATGAGTTTCATAGGTGTTAAGGACATTATGCCATAAAAGGTTAGTTCAGGTTCAGGGAGTTTATCAATTTGTTTGAGTACTAAATCCTGTTTACTGAGTGTCTTAGCACCTAAAACAAAAGAAACTTCTCCAATAACATCTCCAATCTGGGCATTAGCATCTAATTTATCAGGGATATCAAATAAAAGTGTCACATCACTTGCTTTAACAGAATTAGGAACAGTTACTGATGCATCTTCTGATACAGCTAGACCACAATTGGCTGATTGATAGGCTAGGCCACTTTTTACCGAATACATAGGAAGGGTTTTGATGAGCTCCTCACTTGTATATAATGGCAATGAATGGTAGGACTCAAAACCATAATCCAATAATTTAGCGGTGTCTGTATAAATAGCATCTTTTTCAGATTGAAGAACAACAGCAACTAATGTTGTATCTCCTTGACGCGCCATAGTAACTAGGGTATGACGAGCTTGACTGGTATATCCTGTTTTACCACCAATAACATCCTCTCGGTAAATAGTTGCATCACGTAAAGGGTTAAGCATTTTATGTTGCTGATAGAGATAACGGATTTCATTTGTTTTATTGGTACCAGGAATTTGATAGGTCGCATCTTGCATGATTTGAAGAAAATACTTATTGTCTGTAAGATAACTTGCAATAAGTCCCATATCATAGGCCGTTGTATAATGGTCTTCCGAATGTAATCCATGAGGATTAACAAAATGGGTATTTTGTGCACCTAATTCCTTAGCACGCTGATTCATATATTCAGAAAAAGCACTAATAGAGCCACTAACTGCTTCAGCTAAACCATTTGCGACTTCATTAGCAGACATTAAAAGTAGACCATGTAATGCTTCATCAACTGTTAATTGTTCATCCACATCAATACCAATATGGCTACTTCCTGGTTCAATACCAAAGATGGCATCTTTAGAAAAAGTAATGGTGTCATCAGGAGATAAATTCTCTATAGATAATAAAGCTGTCATTAACTTGGTAATACTAGCTGGATAGTTTTTATCATAACCATTTTTTTCATAAAGAACTGTTTTTGTATTTGCATCTATTAAAATAGCAGCACCTGCGGAAATATCAGGCTCAATTATTTCAGCTTGGAGAGGGTTAAAAGAAAAAATCAATAAAATATATAACAAGAGATTTAACCATTGTTTTTTATACATACTATAAGCTCCTTTCAATCTTAACTAGTATAACAGATTTTATAAATATAAGTAAGAGGAAAGTCTAATTAATGAAAAAAATGTTAACAATTAAGGTAGGAAGGTGATAACAGTGAGAGAAAAAATAGAAAAATATAAGTGGCTCATCTTATTTGTGGGCTTTATTTTACTGAATATAGGGAGTATGGTCTATCAAAATAGAATGAGTCAGGAAAAAATTTATTTAAGTGAGCCCATTAAGGAAGAGAAAGATAATCTGTTAAATTTAGAAGGACAAGTGGCACAAGTAGAAGAGAGTCCATCTATTATAGAACCTATAGAGAAGCATTTAAAACAAGAAAATGATATAACGAATGGAGTAGAAAATAGTATAGAGGAAGAAACACCTCAGGAGGTTCCTATTTATATCTGTGGTGAAGTAAAAAAACCAGGTGTTTATTATGTTCAAAAAGATGCCATTGTTAATGATATTGTAGCAATTAGTGGTGGCTTTACGGATGAAGCAAATCCATTAGCTGTTAATTTAGCAAGTCCTATTAAGCCTAATGAAAAAATAATCATTCCGAAGCAAGGGGAAGAAATTGACAAATTGATGGATTCGTATGACAATATAGAAAGAGCTACAATAAGCCTTGATGAAGAAGTTGGTACTAGTGAGCAAGATGATAAAGTTCACATCAATATTGCATCTAAAGAGGAGTTTATGACATTAAACGGTATTGGAGAAGTGAAGGCAGAGGCGATTATAGCTTATAGACAAGAAAAAGGTGGTTTTAGCTCAATTGAAGAAGTAAAAAATATTTCAGGTATTGGGGAAAAGACTTTTGAAAAAATTAAACCGTTCATTACCATAGAATAAGAAAGAGGAGGCGTGTAGATGAACAGTAGAATTTTAGTAGTTGATGATGAAAAATTAATTGTAAAAGGCATAAAGTTTAGTTTAGAACAAGAAGGATGGACTGTAGATACAGCATATGATGGTGAAGAAGCACTAAATAATGTTAAGAATAATAAATATGATGTGATGATTTTGGATGTGATGCTCCCTAAGTATGATGGGCTTGAGGTATGCCAACTTGTTAGGGAGTTTTCTAACTTGCCCATTATTATGCTAACGGCTAAGGGAGAAGATATGGATAAAATTATGGGCTTAGAATATGGGGCAGATGATTATGTTACCAAGCCTTTTAATATTTTAGAGCTTAAAGCAAGAATTAAAGCCATCTTAAGGCGTTCACAATCTATAGACAAAGCACCACAAAAGAAAACCATTGAGATTGGAGAGTTACGATTAGAACTAAGTAGCAGGCGTGTCTTTATCAAAAATCAAGAAATGAATTTAACGGCTAAGGAATTTGATATGTTAGAGTTATTTGCGACCCACCCAGGAAAAGTTTATAGTCGGGATCAGCTCTTAGATACAATATGGGGTAAAGAATATCCAGGAGATGTACGTACTGTTGATGTCCATGTGAGAAGGTTACGTGAAAAGATAGAGCCTAATCCAGGTCAACCTGAATATATTTATACTAAATGGGGGGTAGGTTACTATTTTAAAGATTAAGATGAAGTGGTTTCATAGCTTAAGATGGCGGCTACTTATATTATTTTTTCTAATAAGTTATGTTCCGCTTATGTTTTTTTCCTCTGTATTGTTAGAAAGAATGGAAAATAATTATTTAGTAGATACGCAGGAAAGCAAAATCAAACAGGCCAATATGGTTGCCACACAAGTTAGAGAAGAAAATTATTTGGTGGATAATAGCAATACGAGTTTATTTAAAACATTTATTGCTAATAAAAGTACAGAGTATAACTGCCGTATTTTAGTAGTAGATGCTTCGGGCTTTGTGGTAATGGATTCTAGTGATTCGGCTATTAATACGACTCTGATGAATAGCACAGTTCTTTCGGCATTAAATAACCGAGAAAGTGCAGAGAAGTATGAAGAAGTTCCAGTTATGATGGTATCTGTTCCTATTTTGTCAAAGGACAATAAAGCAGTTTCAGGGGCCGTTGTATTATCAAGCTCTATTAATGAAGTTTTTGAGCCTATAGAGGATTTAAAAGCTCAAGTTAATTTACTTTCGCTTTTAATTGCCCTATTAGCTGGGTTAATGAGCTTTGCAACCTCTTCTTTTATTACCAAGCCACTTAAAACTTTAATGAAATTTGTACAGAAGATTACCAATGGGCAGCTAGATCAAAGGGTAAATGTTATGGGAAAAGATGAAATTGCTGAATTAGGGAATGCTTTTAACCATATGGCAGAACAATTACAGCGTTTAGAGCAGTCAAGACAGGAATTTGTATCTAATGTTTCTCATGAGTTAAAAACACCACTTTCTTCGATTAAAGTTTTAACAGAATCTTTAATATTCCAAGAAGATGTTCCTGTTGAAATGTATCAGGAATTCTTCGAAGATATTAATTCAGAAGTGGACCGTTTAAATAGTATTATTTCAGATCTATTAACACTTGTACGCTTAGACCAAAGAGAAATTCCTATTAATGTGACAGAAGTTAATTTAAATGAAATGATACAAAATTTACTTAAAAGGCTTGCTCCACTAGCTCACAAGAAAAATATTGATTTGATTTATGAAAGTCATAGGGAAGTTATAGCAGAGATTGATATTGTTAAGTTAAGTTTGGCACTAACAAACTTAGTAGAAAATGCTATTAAGTATACCCCTGATGGAGGAAATGTAACCATTTTATTACAGGGTGATTTGCAAGATGCCTTCATTACAGTAAAAGATACTGGAATTGGAATTGCCAAAGAAGAGCAGTCCAAAATATTTGAAAGGTTTTATCGTACAGATAAAACAAGAAATAGAGAAACAGGTGGTACAGGTCTTGGGCTTGCCATTACTTATAAAACGATTGTTATGCACAATGGCTCTATTGTTGTAGAAAGTGAAGAGGGAAAAGGATCAACCTTTAGTGTACAACTTCCATTAAGGCATGTCTGGGAAGGAGGCACTAAGCTATGAAAAAGAAAAGTTTAATCATTTTCTTAGTTTTAATAGTGATGATGATGAATTTATCTGGATGTCAAGAAACAAGTTATAAAATACATCCACAAAATCAGCTATACTTTTTTGATAGTAGTAGAGGCATATTGGTAAGTGAAGCCTTACCAGAGGAGTTTTTTAAGTTAGAGGATGAACAAGAACAAGTTAAGTACATTGTGGGATGTCTTAAGGAAAATAAAAGTTCACAAACAACTCCTTTACAATCAGGGCCTGAAATGCCTATTCAAAATACAAGTATTAAAGATAAGGTTGTTGCCATTCATTTTAGTGATGCTTACCATACCTTATCATCTCAGGATAAAATAGGAATGAGAGCATCTTTAGTTTATTCTTTAGCAGAGTTAGACTTTATTGATGGTGTAGAATTTTATATTAATGATACACCTCTTACAACAGCTACTGGTAAAATTGTAGGAATGGTTTATCCAAGTAGCATTAATAAGGATATTTTGGATCCTCATCCAGCAACAACACCTTATACTTTACCTGTTTATTTTGCAAATAAGGAAGGGAAATTGGTTAAAGAAGAACATAGTATTCGTGTAAGTAATCCGAGCAGTTTAGAAAAACCATTATTAGAGGAGCTTATAAAAGGCCCTCATTCAGCTGAGTTGCTACCAACGGTCCCAAGTGATATGAAGATAAAGGATGCTAGTACAATAAATGGTGTGTGTCAAATAGATTTATCTTTTGATACCAAATCTAAATTTTTTACGGATCATTATAGTAAGGAACTGATGGTTTATTCGATTGTTAATTCATTAACCTCTTTACCACAAATTAAAAAAGTTGTTATTTTTGTAGATGGGAAAAACGATGTAGAATTCACGCCTGATATAGATTTTACAGATACATTTGAAAGAAGTGAGAACTATATTAGCCAATAAAAAAGTTAGGCATCCATTAAGTAGACCATTGATGCACTTTAACATATGGTGGATTTTAGGTATTATAGGGGGAAATATATTTCTATTACAGAAATCTATTTCCCCTTTTTGCATCCTATTAATAGGTACATTCATTTTAGGGATAGGTTATGTCTATTATTATGGCATACTTAAGTCCTTGATTATGGGGATGACAATAGGAGTCAGCTTAATATGTTTTATTAATCAGCCTATACACACTGAGAAACAATGGTTTAAGATGGGGACAACTTATGAGATAGTGGGTAGTGTTAAGGAGATTAAGCGAACAGAGTACTATAGCTGGATAACATTAAGTGATGTTAGGGTTAAGACCAAGCCCCATCCATTAAAAAGTAATATACAGGTTCGAGCCAGCATAGAAAAAACAAAAGCCTTAACAGCTCATGATACGATTTATTTATCTGCTACTTTAATGGAGGATGAACCGCAGATGAATCCGAGTGATATGAATTATATAGCCTATTTAAGAAGTCAGAATATAGGTGCAACCTTTAAAGCTGAGGAAATACAATCCATTAAACAAAAAGAGCCTTTCAGTGAGAAGGGAAAGAATGTTCTTGAAGACTATTTAAAAACGTTATATAGCAAGCAAAAGGTGGGCATCTTAGAAGCTGTCTTATTAGGAGATGACACAAAGTTAGAAAAAGAAACAAAATCCCTTTATAACCAGTCAGGAATGAGTCATGTATTATGTATTTCTGGATTTCATGTAGGGGTTATCATGGGCTTTGTTACTTTTATCTTAAGATTTATAGGTACTCCTTATACGTTTCGTCATTTACTAAGTATCCTAAGTATTTGGGCATATGCTTATTTTACAGGATATGGAACCTCCACCATAAGAGCAACAGTTATGATGACGGTGTTACTAATTGGACGCTGCTTATGGCAAGAAGAAGATCGATTCACCAATTTATCTATAGCTAGCTTACTCATTTTAATATTTGCACCCTATCAGCTTTTTCAGGCTGGCTTTCAACTCTCCTTTATGGCTGTTTTAGGGATTGATTGTTGTTTAAATGAAATAGAAAAGAAAGAGCGGTTTAGAGACTGGCGTTTCAAAAAATGGCAGAAAAGTTTATTAATATGGTTATGGGTTCAGTTAGCCACTTGGCCTGTTCTTGCTTATCATTTTTATGAAATTCCGTTTTTGATTAGTTTAATGAATCTTTTAATCATTCCTATCTTTTCTTGTATTATTATTGGAGGATGGATGAGTCTTGGGTTTTATATGCTTCATTTACCTATAGCACTAGACGTTGCCAAAGGAATAGAAGGCATTTTATTTGGAATAGAGTGGGCTATTGAATACGCGTTAAAATGGCCACTTGCTACTTATTGTACTGGTAGACCTCAGTTATGGCAGTTCATAGCTTTTGCACTCGCAGTTGGTCTTGTGATGGGCTATTTATTTGAGTATATTTCAAAGTATAGGCTTTATAAGAGTATTTTAATGATGAGTATACTAGGAACTTGTCTTAATCTTTTTAGGGAAAATCCTTTAAGTTTGACCTCATTATATGTAGGGCAAGGGGATAGTACCGTCGTTATAACCCCTTATCAAAAGGTGATGGTAATAGATGGTGGGAATTTTGGACAAGGAAAAGTGGTAGAGCGCTATATTAAATATAAAGGATTGCGTCATATTAATGCTTTAATCATTAGCCATTCAGATGCCGATCATATGGGTGGGGCATTGGAGTTATTAGAAACGAATTTAAAGATTCATAAGGTATTGATTTCAGAATCAGATCATTCTGAGCCTTTACAGAGCTTATTGCAAATATGTAAGGAGAAGCAGGTTCCTGTTTATAGGGTAAAGGCACAAGATCAAGTGCTATTAGATTCTGTTCAGATGACATGTTTAGCACCTATTCATAAAACCATTCATGATAACACAAATGACAACTCTATGGTCTTTTCACTAAATTATGGTGCTTTCACAGCTCTTTTTACAGGGGATAAGAGTAAAGATTCAGATACAATCATTTATGAATCTATGGAGCCTATTTCCTTACTTAAAGTGAGTCATCATGGTTCACGAACAGGAACTTCTAATTCACTTCTTTTGAAACTTCAGCCTAGGTATGCTATGATTAGTTGCGGAAGGAATAATCGGTATGGGCATCCTCATAAAGAGGTAGTAGATTTACTAGAAGCTGCAGAGGTTAATGTAAGCCGAACAGATTTAGAGGGTGCTATTTGTTATGAAACAGATGGGTATTATTTAAAAGAAATAAAGTATAGAAAGGATGCATAAGCATGGCTAAGAGGGCGGGGTGCTTTTTACTTTTAGGAGATGACCAATGGTCTAAAAATAACTATATACAGCAAATAAAAAAAGAAGTTTTACCACCTGGCAATGAAATGATGAATTATTATGAAGCAAAAGAAAAGGACGTTTTAGTGGAAACATTAAAAGATGTAGTGGAGACCCTTCCTTTTTTCGCAGAAGAAAAATTAATTTATTTAAAGGATACAGGTTATTTTAGGCCAGGGCATAAAGAAAAAAGCGAAAAGTTTGAGCGTTTGATTAAGGATTTACCAGACTATGTGGTTCTTTTAATAGATGAACGAGAAGTAGATAAGAGAGGGAAACTTTATAAGACAATAAAGTCAGACCATGAAGTGATAGAGTTTAACTTCCCAGGTGAGGAAGCCGTCATTAAAATGCTTCAACACTCTGCAAAACAAGAAGAAGTTCAAATTGAATCAGCGACGCTTTATTACTTTGTACGCAATATGCCAGAAGATGTGGAGTATATTTTAGGAGAATGGCATAAGTTAATCAGTTTTGTTGAAACAGGTAAAATTACACGTCAAGATATAGATACCATTTGTGTGTTCTCATTAGAAACAAGAGTATTTGAACTTGTAAAAAAGATTGCATTAGGAAAAAGTGATGAAGCTTTGCAAATTTATAGTCGTATGCTTCAAAGTAAAGAATCCCCAATAGGAATACTGGTGCTAACAGCCCGGCAATTTAGAATCATGTATCAAGTTAAGTATTTAGCAGCACAAGGAAAAGATATGAAACAAATTGCAGCACAAACCAAGATGCCTTATTTTGCTGTTAAAGAAGTCATAGATGAAGTAAGTCGTTATAGTTTTAATGAGTTAGAGGCTTTATTAGAAGCTTGCTTAGAAACAGACCGTTTATTAAAGGCAGGAAAAATGGAACCAGGTAGATGTGTTGAAGTCCTTATTATGAAGGCACTCAATCATACAGTGTAAAAATCCTTTAAAA
>JARKVN010000078.1 GCA_029851645.1 Cellulosilyticum sp.
CACAAATATACCAAATATTTGGAGCTGATTATTTATGGATTAGAGGTGTAAGTTATACAGCATCAGCAGCTTCTACATTAGGATGGGTTGGCATTACGCTTTGTGGTATATTTTTTGTTGTATTAGGAAGCGTAAATCTTGTCAATTATGCTCAAATAAGCGTATGGGATGAAAAATATGAAATAGCACTTCAAAGGAAGTTTGATGCAACGAATATGGGAACAACAGTCTTTGTGCATAGTATTAAAAATCAACTTTTGGCAAATAGAGTACTTAATAAAAAAATATCCCAAGAACTTACAGGAAGCAGTCCAGACCTTGAGAAAATTCAGCATTATGCCAAAGAGATGAATGACCTTAATGAACGTATGTTAAATCGTATGGAAGAACTTTATAAAACAGTTAAATCCAATGCCATGTATTTGACTCCTTTATCTATTGTAGAACCTGTAGAGCTAGCCATTAAAAAATTTCATGAGAAGTATCCAGAGTATCAAGTACAAATGCAGTTGAATACAAAAGAGGAAGTACTTGTAGATGAGATACATTTGAGTGAAGCGGTTTATAATTTATTGACTAATGCTTATGAGGCTGCTAAGGATGCTAAAGGAGAATTGGCAGAGGTTCAACTTATAATCCATAGTGAAAGACTCTATACAGTTATTGAAGTAAAGGATAATGGACCAGGTATATCCAAGGGAAAACAACAGAAGGTGTTTGAACCTTTTTTTACAAGTAAAAACACTAATTACAATTGGGGGATGGGATTGTATTATGTTAAAACAATTGCCCAAGGTCATTTTGGAAATGTGCGTATAGAAAGCGTAGAAGGCGAGGGAACCTCATTATTTATTTTACTTCCTAAGTATAGTAGTAGAGGATAGTGGAGGTGGTATGGTGTGGTAGCAAGTATTATAAAGGTAATGGTAGCAGAAGATTTTGATTTGCTAAGAGAAGATTTATGTGAGCTTATTCGTAGCCAAGACGATATGGAGCTTGTAGGATATGCGTCTTCAGGAAAAGAAATAGAAAAGCTGGCAACACAAGTTAAAACAGATATCATTTTAATGGATATTGAAATGGAAAAAATTAATGCAGGTGTTACGGCTGCAGAAGCTATCCACTATATGAACCCTGATATTAAAATTATTTTTCTAACAGCACATGAAACTAATGATATGGTTATCACAGCTATGGCTACAGGTTCTGTAGATTATATTGTAAAAGGAATAGCTGATGAAGAAGTATTAAAGCATATACGTAGTGCCAATGAGGGACACCCCCTTCTTGAAGCTAAATTTCAAAAAACCATTATGCAAGAGTTTAATAGACTTAGAAGTTCTGAAAGAAGTTTATTATTTTTTATTAATACCATTCCAAAGCTTACACCTGTTGAGCGTGAGCTTGTAAAATTATTATTAGAAGGTCATAAAGTTGCACAAATAGCTGATATAAGATGTGTGGAGGTTGTAACAGTTAAAACACAAATTAAAAGCTTATTAAAAAAATTTGGATGTTCAAGAACGAAAGAAATTGTAAATCGTATTAATGAATTAAAAGTTAATCATCTTTTTTAAAATAGAGTTACTAAACTTAGGAGGAAATAAAATGCCCTTAGTATCATTAAGACCTTTACTTGAAGTGAGTCAAAAGTATGGATTTGCTCATGGAGCTTTCAATGTAAATGCTGTGCACCAAGCCAAAGCAGTTATTGAGGTGCATGAAATGTTTCGTTCTGCTGCTATTTTACAAGGTGCAGATTTAGCTAACTGTTTTATGGGAGGAAAAGTAGACTTCCTCAATGCTACATTAGAAGATAAAAAAATTGGTGCAAAACGTATTGCGGATGCTGTAAGAAAATATGCTGAAAATTCACCTATTCCAGTTGTATTACATTTAGACCATGGAAAAGACTTTGAATCTGTAAAAGTTGCTATTGATGGTGGTTATACATCTGTTATGATAGATGGTTCTCATCTTGAGTTTGATGAAAACGTAGAACTTACAAGAGAAATCGTAAAATACGCCCATGAGAGAGGCGTATCTGTAGAAGGCGAACTAGGGGTGCTAGCAGGAGTTGAGGATCATGTATTTTCTGATAAATCAACTTATACAAATCCTATGAAAGTAGTGGAGTTCTTCAAAAAAACAGGTGTAGATTGCTTGGCAATTTCGTATGGAACGATGCATGGTGCTGTAAAAGGTAAAAATGTTCAATTAAGACGTGAAATTGCTATTGCAAGTATGGAAAACTTAAAACATGAAGGTATTTTTGGGGCACTTGTTTCCCATGGTTCCTCAACTGTACCACAATATATTGTAAAAGAAATAAATGCATTAGGTGGAGATATTCAAAATGCACATGGTATTGCTATTAATGAATTAAAAGCTGTTATTCCATGTGGTATTTCAAAAATTAATGTAGATACAGATATTCGTCTTGCTGTAACGAGAAATATGAGAGAGTACTTCTATAACAACCCTTCAAAGAGACAAAGTGAATGGATTGGAGGTATTTATAATTTATTAGAAACTAAAAAAAATCAATTTGATCCTAGAGCCTTCTTAGAACCTATTATGAGTACTGTAACAACAGGAGAGATTCCACATGAAGATGTGGGTGATATTGTAAAGTGTATTGAAAGAGGAGTCAAAGAAGTAGTAGGAACACTGATTGTAGAGTTTGGATCAGTAGGTTATGCACCACAAATTGAAGTTGCAAGCTTAGAAGAGATGGCAATACGCTATAAAAGGGGGAACTAATTTAAAATACATAAAAAACATTTATGAAGTGAAATAGCTTCATAAATGTTTTTTGTACATTATGAATAGTCTAGTGGTGGATTCCTATAGCAGATTGTTAATACAAGTACATCCAACAAAAACTTTTGCTAGCCAATACTTTAGCTCAGAATATGACAAAACAGAAGCTGCGCATATTTTAGAACATATAAGACTGAAGGAAAAGGTATATATATTTGAAGAGTTGGAGGAAAGTGGATGAAGTACATAAGTATTGATACAAATCATTTAAATATCGAGCAGGAAAAATTAGAAAAGTATTATAGGCAAAATGAAAACAAATTAAAGCAAAACATACTATCTTATTGGGATGACAGAGAAGGTGTGCTAGGCTGGACAGACTTAGATACACTTTCTGATAAGGAGAACTTGAGAAAGATAGAAGAAAAAGCATTGGAAATTCGAAAAAAAGCAGATATCTTTGTTATCGTTGGGGTAGGAGGCTCTAATCAGGGGGCACGTGCTATTACTTGTGCATTAGATGTATCAGATAAGCCAGAAATTGTTTATTTAGGGAATAATCTTTCAGCATCAACTATTAAGAAGACATTGAAAATTTTAGAAGGGAAATCAGTATATGCACAAATCATAGCAAAAAACTTTGCAACCCTTGAGCCAGGCTTAGCCTTTAGGATTTTAAGAGATTATATGGAGAAAACTTACTCTAAAGAAGAATTAGCTACACGATTTATTGTCACAGGGACAGAAGGTGAAAGGCTGGACGAGATGGCTCAAGAAGAGGGATATATGTTTCTAGAGTTCCCAAAATCTGTGGGCGGTAGATTTTCAGTATTAAGTAATGTAGGGTTTCTTGCTATGGCTGTAAGTGGTATTTCTATTTGTGAGGTATTGCAGGGAGCAAAGGATATGAGAGAACACTTAAATCGCCAAGCAGTAGTTGGAAATGAGGCTTATCAGTATGCGTTCATAAGAGATTATTTTTATGAACAAGGCAAAAAAATAGAGATATTAAGTTATTTTGAGCCGAAGCTCATGTATTTAGGAAAATGGTGGATTCAGTTATTTGCAGAAAGTGAGGGAAAAGATGGAAAAGGACTTTTTGTATCACAATGTTGTTATTCAGAGGATCTTCACTCAATGGGGCAGTATATTCAAGATGGACCACCCATACTATTTGAAACAGTTTTAAATATAGAAAGTGCTGTTTGTCGTATGAGGGTACCAGATAGTCAAATAGATGATGGCTTTGATTATTTAAATGGCAAAGACGTACATGACATTAATCAAGCTGCACTGCAAGCTACTATAAAGGCCCATAGTGAAGGGCAGGTACCTGTATGTGTGATTTCTATACCTGAGCTTACTGCATATTATATGGGGCAATTGTTCTATTACTTTGAAGTGGCATGTTATGCATCAGCTGTGCTACTTGATGTAAATCCTTTTAATCAACCGGGGGTAGAAGCATATAAAACAGCTATGTTTGGCCTATTAAAAAAATAAAAAAACAGGCTAATTCTTAACTATTCATGTATCGAAAGAAGAATTGGGGTATTGCAGTTAAGGCACTTATTAATCGTATTGATTTACCTTACAAATTAATAGAAAGAAATAATTGTCTGAAAATAAAACAATGAAGAATATTTATATTAATATGTATATTGTTTTTGATTCAGTATAGTGTTAAAATTAATCCAAACGTTTGGGAAAAATGTAAGGCATTAGTTGGGAGAAGGGAGTAGTTGTAGTGAAGACAAACATGTTAATTGCTCACGGGGGAGGACCAACAGCTGTTATTAATGCCTCTCTCTATGGAGCAATCCAAGAAGCAAAGAAGTATGAGGAAATAGGTACCATATATGGTGCTGTAGGTGGAAGTAGTGGCATTTTGGAAGAAAATTTTGTTGATCTTACAAGTCTAAGTCAAGAGGAAATTGATTTATTGCCTGTTACACCAGCATCAGCACTGGGAACATCTAGATTTCCACTTTATGAAAAAGAATATCAAAAAATGCTAGAGGTATTTAAAAAGTACAATATAAAATACGTTTTATTTAATGGTGGCAACGGTTCTATGGATACATGTGGACGTATTTATGAAGTGGCAAAAGAAGAAGGAATTTGTGTTATCGGTATACCTAAAACTATTGATAATGATATTAGTGTAACAGATCATGCACCAGGTTATGGTAGCGCTGCAAGATTTATTGCTCAATCTGTTAAAGAAATTGGTGAAGATGTTAAGTCGCTACCAATACATGTTTCAATTGTGGAAGCGATGGGAAGGAATGCAGGATGGATTACTGCAGCCTCTGCACTGGCAAGAAATAAGGAAGGGGATGCACCACACCTTATTTATCTTCCAGAAAAAACTTTTAACGAAGAAGAGTTTTTAGAGGATGTTAAAGTAATGCATGAAAAATACGGTGGTGTTGTGGTAGTAGTAAGTGAAGGTTTGAAGGATGAAGCAGGAAATCCTGTAGCACCACCACTTTATAAGACAGAAAGAGCTACATATTTTGGAGATGTGGGAACACATCTTGCAACCCTTGTTATCAAACAGCTAGGTATTAAGGCGAGAAGTGAAAAACCAGGTATTTTAGGTAGAGCATCTGTACTACTCCAATCAGAGGTAGATGTGAATGAAGCTATTAAAGCAGGTAAATATGCAGTAAAAGCAGTAGTAGAAGGTAAAACAGGATTTATGGTAGGATTTAAGCGACTTTCTACAGAACCCTATGAATGTGAGAATATCCTGATCCCTCTTCATGAAGTAATGATGCATGAAAAAATGATGCCAAAGAACTTTATTAATGAAAAGGGAACTGATGTGACAGAAGATTTTACAGCATGGTGCCAGCCACTTATTGGTAAACCCCTTACAGCATTTGCAGATTTTAAGCTTGGTGTGAGAAAAGAAAAAATATAGGAGGTTCATGATGAGAGAAATCTTTGTTAACTTAAAACGTTTTGATGTACCAAAGTCACAGGGGGGCGTATGTAGTACAGAAAATCCAAAAGAATGGATTGAAGATGTGATCGCAAAGAGTATTGAGCTTGGAATTGGGGATTTACCAGATATGCAAGTTGTTTATATGTTGCCAGAGGCACTTGTGATACCTGCTGTCGAAAAATTAGAAAGCTATAGCGAAGATCTAAGAAGAACAGTACATATCGGGGTACAAGGTGTATACCGTGATGACGTAGTAGTAGGTGGTAACTTTGGAGCTTTAACCACACATCTTCCAGCAGCGGCAGCAAAGAATA
This sequence comes from Cellulosilyticum sp., assembly GCA_029851645.1. Lineage (GTDB taxonomy): Bacteria > Bacillota > Clostridia > Lachnospirales > Cellulosilyticaceae > Cellulosilyticum. The sequence goes on from JARKVN010000078.1 coordinate 6,031, forward strand.
TGGGATGTAAGGGTGTACTCATTGGACATTGTGAAGAACGTAAGGATAAACAAATCATTATTGGTAAATTTGAACCTCGTTGGGAAGAAGATGAAGCTATAAGAGACCGAGTATTACATGCTGTAGATGAGCTTCTTAACGAAGAAGTTAAAAGAGCCCTTAATCGTGAAATGCATGTTGTATTCTGTATTGGTGAAACAGCAGCACAACGTGGTGAAGGTGAACTTTGTGACGTTAAAGAAAATGTGGAAAAAGTTTTAAGAAGTCAATTAGAAGTGGGGCTTGCAGGTGTTTTTGAAGTGTTAGGGGATCAAAATATTACTATTGCATATGAGCCAATATGGGCTATTGGGCCAGGTAAAGTACCGCCACAAGCAGATTATATCGGTTTTGTATCTAGTTATACTAAACAAGTTGTAAAAGAACTTTATGATTATGACATTCCAGTTGTTTATGGTGGTGGATTAAAAGAAGAGAATGCTAAGATGATAGCAAGTATTGAAGCTATAGATGGTGGACTTGTAGCGCTTACTAAGTTTAGTGGTGAAATAGGATTTTTTGTAGAAGATTTACGAAAAATTATTGATCAATACATAGGTTAAGGGTAACTAAAAATAAAACTTATAAATGGAGGAAAGAAATATGAAACTACAATTTGAATATGGCCATGGTGTGATGGATGCTACTTTGCCAGATAGTACAGATGTTTTTATTCCAGGAGTAACAATGAAAGACCCAGAACCAATGGCTAATATTATTGAAGAAACGAGAAAGTCTATTTTAAATCCAATTGGCGTTAAACCTATTAGTGAGCAAGTTAAAAAGGGATCAAAGGTAGTTATTATTTTCCCAGACCGTGTTAAAGGTGGCGAACACGAAACAGCACACCGTAAAGTGTCTATTCCAATTATCATTGAAGAATGTTTAAAAGCAGGTGTAGAAAAGAAAGACATTAAGCTTCTTTGTAGTAATGGATTACATAGAAAAAATACAAAAGCTGAGATTAGAAGAATTCTTGGAGATGAAGTTTTCCATGACTTCTGGTTTAGTGGTCAAATTACAAACCATGATAGTGAGAATTGGGATAACTTAGTAGACCTTGGTTATACAGAGCGTGGCGACCATGTCATTATGAATAAAGAAGTATTTGATGCAGACTTAGCAGTACTTATTGGCCATGCACAAGGCAATCCTTATGGCGGTTATTCAGGTGGGTATAAACATTGTGCAACAGGTATTACACATTGGAAATGTATTGCAGCTCACCACGTGCCAGATGTTATGCACCGTCCTGACTTTACACCAGTAAGCAGTAAGAGTTTAATGCGTACGAAGTTTGATGAAATTGGTCAGCATATGGAAGCGTGTATGGGGAAAAAATTCTTCACATGTGATGCAGTGCTTGATAGTCAATCACGTCAAATAGGTGTTTTTACAGGTTATGCAAAGGATATACAGCCACTTTCATGGGAAATTGCAGATAAGAGAACATATGTATATTGGGCAGAGAAGAAATATGATGTTTTAGTATTTGGTATGCCACAATTCTTCCACTACGGAAATGGGATGGGGACAAATCCAATTTTAATGATGCAAGCTATTTCAGCACAGATTATTAGACACAAACGTATCTTAAGTGATAATTGCGTTGTGATTTGTTCTTCAACATGTAACGGTTACTTCCATGATGAAGAGTTCCCAGCATATAGAGAAGTATATGAAATGTTCCAAAAAGATTATCATAATGTACTACCAGACTTAGCACAATTTGGAGAATATTTAGCAAGTAAAAAAGAATATATTGATAAATATAGATTTGCCTATGCATATCATCCATTCCACGCCTTCTCAATGATTTCTTGTGGACATATTGCAGAAATGAATACAAGTGCAATCTATATTGTTGGAGCTGAACAACCTGGGTTTGCAAGAGGTATGGGTATGAAAACACGTGCGACTTTTGAAGAAGCACTAAATGATGCAAGAAAGTATGTTGGTGATAATCCAAATATCTTAGCCTTACCACTTACCTTTAAAACGTCAGCTGTACATTTAGCGATGAAAGATGAAGAAACAATTATTTAATAGATACAAATAATGACAATAGAATGAAAGGGTGTCTGGATGGGAGAAAAATATGAACATTTAGAAGAATACTTAAGACAATTAGGAAGTGTATGTGTTGCTTTTTCGGGAGGTGTAGATAGCACTTATTTATTAGATGTGGCTCATAAAGTTTTAGGTGATAAAGTGCTAGCAGTTACTATTTCTTCCAGTATGTGCCCACAAAGAGAAGAAAAAGAAGCGCTGGATTTTGCCAAGGCAAGAGGTATACAGCATCTCTTTATAGAAGCAAATGAGTATAGTATTCCAGAGTTTGTTGCCAATGATAAAGACAGATGTTATTACTGCAAAAAAGCTATTTTTACAAGGATACAGGAAGTAGCACAAAAATACCATATGAATTATGTGGTGGATGGTAGTAATAAAGATGATGAAGGGGATTATAGACCAGGAATGAAGGCACTTCAAGAGTTAGGCGTAGTAAGTCCCCTTAGAAAGCTAGGATTCACGAAAGAGGAAATAAGAACCTTATCTAAAGAAAATAAACTTTATACTTGGAATAAACCAGCAATGGCTTGTCTTGCATCTAGGATACCTTATGGAAAAGAAATTACAAGGGAAAAACTTTCTTGTATTGAACAGGCAGAAAGTTACATGATTGACCGTGGGTTTAAGAACATTCGTGTAAGATATTATGAAGACTTGGCTAAAATAGAAGTGCCCCCCTCTCAAATTTTAAATATACTTGAATGTAGTGAAGCAATCTGTGAAGCATTTAAAGAGATTGGCTTTATGAGTGTTTCCGTAGATTTAAAAGGCTATCGTATGGGTAGTATGAATGAAGTTTTAAGGCAAAAGGAGTAAACTAATGGACACAAATAAGCTTATAAAACTATTTGAAGATGTAAAAAAGGGAAATGTGGAAATTAATGAAGCTGTTGACTCTTTAAAATGTTTAGATTATGGAGAGTTAGGATATGCAAAAATAGATTATCATCGCCAGCTAAGAAATGGTTATCCAGAAGTTATTTATTGTGAGGGCAAAGATATTTTACATATTCAAGGTATTATTAAACATATGTTAACTATGCATTGTAACAACATACTTTGTACAAGGGCGAGTAAAGAAGTGTATGAAGCTATATGTGAAGTAACTAATGAAGCGATTTATTATGAGATTCCACGTATTGTGGTCATTAAACGAACAGAAGTTTTAAAAACAAAAGAAAAAATTGTCGTGATTACAGGTGGAACAGCAGATATTGCAGTTGCAGAAGAGGCAGCTATTACAGCTGAAGTATTAGGCAATACAGTGGAAAGACTCTATGATGTAGGGGTAGCAGGGATTCATCGCTTGCTCGCAAATACAAAGATACTTCAAGAGGCAAATGTTATTATAGCAGTAGCAGGGATGGAAGGAGCACTTGCAAGTGTTGTTGGTGGTCTTGTTGATAAGCCAGTTATTGCAGTCCCAACAAGTGTGGGTTATGGTGCTAATTTTGGAGGGGTATCATCACTTCTTTGTATGCTTAATAGCTGTGCCAGTGGTATTACTGTAGTTAATATAGATAATGGTTTTGGAGCTGGCTATAGTGCAAGTATGATGAATAATTTAAATAAGTGAGGAATAAAATGAGAACTTTATATTTAGATTGTTTTTCAGGAATAAGTGGTGATATGACATTAGGTGCTTTTATTGATCTAGGGATTGAAGCAACTTACTTAATAAACGAGTTAGAAAAATTAGGCATTGATGGGTATACCATTAATGTAAGTAAAAAAGCTAAGAATGGTATTGTAGGCACAGATGTAGATGTTATTTTAAAAGAAGATGATGGACATCAGCATCGTTCTTTTAAGGATATTAAAGAACTTATTGATAAAAGTACACTTAATAAAGAAGTAAAAGAACTTAGTAAAAAAATATTTTATTATGTTGCCAAGGCAGAAGCTAAAATACATAGTAAGACAATTGATGATGTACATTTCCATGAAGTAGGGGCTATTGATTCTATTGTGGATATAGTGGGAACAGCCATTTGTTTTTGTAAATTAGATATTGAAGAGGTTGTTGCAAGTCCGCTACATACGGGAGTAGGAACAATTATGTGTCAGCATGGTATCATACCTGTCCCAGCACCAGCTACTTTAGAAATTTTAAGAGATGGGAAAGTGCCATTTTACAGTAAAGGTGTTGAGAAAGAACTTGTTACGCCAACAGGTGCCGCTATTGTAGCAGCATTGGCAGATAAGTTTTGTCCTTTACCTGAATGTGAAATTGTAGCTGTAGGCTATGGATGCGGTAAACGTGATATGAAGATTGCAAATGTGCTTCGTATGATGATTGTTGAGACTAAAAAAAAACTTTTTTAAATAATGTTTGGATTTTAGAAGCAAATATTGATGATATGACAGGGGAAGTGGCAGGATATGCTATGGATAAGCTACTGGAAGAAGGTGCTCTTGATGTTTTCTACACACCAATCTATATGAAAAAAAATAGACCTGCTATTAAGTTAGGCGTATTGTGTAAAGAAGAAAAGAAAGAGCAACTTCAAATAGCCATATTAAAGTATACCACTACAATTGGGTTAAGAGCCTATGAGGTAGAGAGAGTTTGTATGGAAAGGTACTTTGAGACAGTGGTTGTAAGAGATTGTGAGGTACCTGTCAAAGTGATAACATTCCAAGATGTTAAAAAATCCATGCCGGAATATGAGAATTGTAAGAAATTAGCGATGCAATTAGGCATAAGTATTCAAGAAGTATATAACGAGGTTATGGTAGCAATATATAATAAAAAAAGCGGTGAAGAATAAGAAGATGAAAGATATGACAAGAGATTTAACCATAAATATGGCTTATTGAGTGGTATATTAATACCGTTATTATCCTCTGTATTAACAGGTATGCCACCTTTATTTCCAATAGCATTTACTATGAGTATTGAACTTGCAGGGTATGGCTGTGTAAGTGGTTTCTTAAAGAAGAAAACAAATGTTTATGTAGCACTTATTGGTGCACAGATAGTAGGAAGATTTATTGGAGCTTTAGGAAGTTTTATTGTTTTAGGTTTAACAGGAGAGTCGTTTGCAATCTCAACGTATATGACAGGTGTATTTATAACAGCATTTCCAGGTATTATTTTACAAATTATTTTAGTACCAGCTGCTATCATCATTATAGAAAAGGTAGGATTTAACAAAAAATATGAATAATATGGCTGATTTTTTTAATGCCTTAGCTCCGAGATGGGACCAGATAAACTTACATGATGAAAATAAGATTAATACCTTGCTTCACTTGGTTCAGATTCAAGAAAATGCAACTATTTTAGATGTAGGGTGTGGAACTGGGATACTAGAGAGTTATCTACTAAAATATAATCCAAAGCAAGTTGTAGGAGTTGACTTAGCTTCGGAAATGATTAAACTTGCTAAAAATAAACATAGGGAATCAAACATAACATTCCGTAGTATGAATGTTATGGATTTAGTGGATGAAAAATATGATTATATCATCATTTACAGTGCTTTTCCTCATTTTAAAGAACCTAAAAAGCTTATTTCACATTTGAAGACATTGCTTAATCTAAATGGTAAGTTGGTGATTTGTCATAGTCAAGGTAGAGATTTTTTGAATGCACATCATAAAGAGCAAGCGTTAGAGGTTTCATCCCTTTTACCACCAGCTAAGGAGGTAGCTGAAATAGTGGAAAAATATCTTGATGTTGAAGTGTTAATTGATAACGAAGCATTTTATATGATAAGTGCAAAGAACAAGAACTAGACTATAGAAATAAAGTAATACTGAGCAAAAAGGGTAGGCAGTTAAATGGCATGGAGGCCGTTGTGGCTGCCTACTTTTGTTAAATTTATTCCATTTATCTGTACCGCGTAAAATTTTTTGGGTTTTGATGGATTTGTTTCTCGACAATTCAAGTTTACCTTAATTCTGAGAGGAGTTATTCTATTTTATCCCCCAAAATATCCGTATTTATACGGATTACGGCGTTTCACAAATGCCTATGACACTATTATACGAGGAGGAAATAAAATGATATCTAAAAAGTTTATTGTTAAAAATGCAAATATATTGGTAGAGAATGAATTGAAGTATGTAGATATGCTTGTAGAAAATGGCCAAATTATAGCATTAGAAAAAAATTTACAAGAGGATGCACAAGAAGATGTGGAGGTGTTAGATGCAAAAGGAAAAATAATTATACCAGGATTTATAGATATACATACCCATGGTGGAGTGGGCGTAGACATGAATAAGTGTGATAGTGAAGGTCTTAGAAAAGTAAGTGAGTTTTTTGCAAGTTGTGGTACCACTACCTTTTTACCTACTATCTTAACAGATTCGAAGGAAGTACTCCTTCAATGTATTAAAAATATTGTAGAGGGAATGAAGAGTGTTAAGAGTGGTGCTAGTATTTATGGTATTCATATGGAGGGACCATACTTATGCAAAGAATATAAAGGTGCAATGCCAGAAGAGTTTTTACAATTACCTTCAATAGAAGATTTCAAAGAATATCAAGAAGCTGCAGAAAACACAATCCGTTTAATAACTGTATCTCCAGAAGTAGAGGGGATATCAGCATTTATTAAAGAGGTAACAAAGTCTGGTGTTAGAGTTTCTATAGGGCATAGTGGCGCAGACTATGAAGCAGCTATGGCATGTATTGAAAATGGTGCTAATGGTGCTACCCATACATTTAATGCTATGAAACTTATGCATCAGCATTTTCCATCTATTAGTGGTGCTGTTCTAGAAAGTGATATTTATTGTGAAGCCATATGTGACGGTAGACATCTGGTACCTGCAATTGTAAGGTTACTTATTAAAGTGAAAGGCATTGATCGTGTTATTGCTGTGACGGATAGTATTATGGCAGCAGGACTAGGTGATGGAAAATATAAATTAGGTGTAAATGATATTGTTGTCATTGATGGTGATGCAAAGCTTGCTGATTTATCAGCGAGAGCAGGAAGTACCTTAACAACTAATCAAGCCTTAAAAAATCTTATAGAGTTTACAGGTCGTCCGGTAGAAGAGATTTCAAAGGTATTATCTAAAAATCCAGCTGATTATTTAGGTATAGGCCACTATAAAGGGATAATAAAAGTTGGATATGATGCAGATTTTATTGTGTTAGATGCGGACTATACAGTTAAACAAACCTTTGTACAAGGTCAAAGAGTGTTTGGAAATGAGGAGATTTATTCCCCAAAAAAATAAGCAAGGATTAATTTTTCTAATAATAAAGTTTAGTATAATTAAGTGACGGCAAGGAGGGGGAGAAATGAGTATTATTTATTTTTTAGTTTGTCTTGGTGCATCTATTGTAGGTGCTATTAGTGGTATTGGTGGTGGGGTTATTATTAAGCCAACACTTGATATATTGGGGACAATGGATGTAGCAACAATTAGCTTTTTATCAGGCTGCACCGTACTTGCAATGACTATTATGACACTTTTATGTAATCGTCATTCAGAGGTCAAAATAGATAAACAACAAGGTACATATTTTGCTGTAGGTGCAGCAGTTGGAGGTATTGTTGGTAAACAAATTTTTGATATTATTAAAAATGCCAGTGGTAATGAAGCTATGGTTGGGATGATTCAATCATTTTTATTAGCACTTATTACATTTGGTGTATTAATTTTTACATTGCAGAAATCAAAGATAACGCCTTATCAAGTAAAACAAAAAAGTGTTGCAAGTAGTATTGGTTTTTTCTTAGGTCTCCTATCTGCCTTTTTAGGCATTGGTGGTGGACCTATTAATTTAGCTGTCCTTTACTTACTATTTGGAATGGATACAAAAACAGCAGCGCTAAATTCTCTCTATATTATTTTCTTTTCTCAAATTACAAGCTTAGTACATACTTTAATATTGGGTAAAGTACCGGTATTTGAATGGTCTATCTTTATCATGATGATAGGTGGAGGAATTTTAGGAGGATTCGTTGGATCAAGCCTTTCTAAGAAATTATCCATTAAGGGAATTGATAAAGTATATATTGTTATTGTTATGATTATTGTTTTAATAAGTATTTATAATGGTGTAGGTTATATGAACCTGATGACATAATATAAGAGTGGATTAAGTAGGAAGGGTTTGGAAGAATTTGTTGAGGGGGAGGTGAAAATTTTCACTTTCCTACTCTACTAAAGTATCATAGTCTTATTTATTTCCCCATATATATACTAATAATTAATGACTGCTTTCAGAAATCAATTGGTTGAAGGAGGAATGAAAAGATGATTGAGGAAACTGATAGATTGATACAAAATGATTTAAGTAGTAATATAGAAGAAGCTAGGGAGAATACTAGCTTAGAAACAGTTAAAAGTTCAATTAATTTAACAGAAAATAATCGGACAAGTTTAGTTTTTATTCAACTGTTAATATGCTCTATACTAATATGGAGCTTGTTATTCATGAAGGATAGCTCTTATGGAAAGCCTATGATTCATAAGCTTAATCAGATACTTTCAGAGGATATAAAGTTTGAACCTGTAGAACAAGTTGTAAAGCGTTTAACTGAGGCGATAGAGCAGATACTTTAGCTAAAATTTTGGAGGAAAAAATGTCAGTAGTAGAATTAAAGGATGAATTATTAAGTAAAGTAGATAAGCCAGCACGTTATATTGGCGGTGAGCTTAATAGTATGAATAAGGTTGTTACATCAGAAATGACACATGTTGCTTTTTGCTTCCCAGATGTTTATGAGGTAGGCATGAGCCACTTAGGAATGCAAATTCTCTATCATTTTTTTAATAGTAGAGAAGATGTGTTTTGTGAGCGTGTTTTTTCACCTTGGACAGATATGGAAGAAGTGATGAGAAAAGAAGGAATACCTCTCTTCTCATTAGAAACGCATACACCTCTTAAAGAATTTGATTTTGTAGCATTTACTTTACAATATGAAATGTGTTATACCAATGTACTTAATATGTTGGATTTAAGTGGTATTCCAATCTTTAGTAAAGAGCGAACAGAAGAAGATCCTCTTATTATTGCTGGAGGATGCTGTACGTACAATCCAGAACCTTTGGCACCATTTATTGATATCTTTTATATTGGTGAAGGGGAAGTAAGCTACGATGAAATTTTTGATCGTTATAGAGCATGGAAAGCAAGTGGCAGGGATAGAGAAAGTTTCTTAATTGAGATGCTTAAGGTTCCGGGTCTTTATATTCCTAGATTTTATGAAGTAACCTATAATGCAGATGGGACTATTAAAGAACGTGTAAGCTTACACCCTGAAGCTCCAGAAAAAATTAAGAAGGTTGTTGTAACTAATGTGGATGAAGCTTTTTATCCAGAAACGCAGGTAATTCCTTGGATTCAAGCTGTTCATGACCGTGCTACACTAGAAATGTTTAGAGGATGTATTAGGGGATGCCGTTTCTGCCAAGCAGGGATGATTTATCGCCCAGTACGTGAGAAAAGTAAAGAAGTGCTCATTGAGCAGGCGAAGAAGTTATTGGCCTCAACAGGATATGATGAAATTTCTTTATGTTCATTAAGTACTAGTGATTATAAAGCTCTAGAGCCTTTTACAAATGAACTACTTGAGATTTGTAGAGATGAAAAAGTGAATATTTCCTTGCCTTCTTTGCGTGTAGATGCTTTCTCGGTAGATTTAATGCAAAAAGTGCAGGAAGTTAGAAAAAGTAGTTTAACTTTTGCACCAGAAGCAGGGACTCAAAAACAGAGAGATGTCATCAATAAAAATATTACAGAAGAAGAAATTATACATGGATGTAAGCTAGCTTTTCAAGGGGGATGGAACCGTGTAAAACTTTATTTTATGTTAGGTTTACCTTATGAAGAGGATGCAGATATTGTAGGGATTTCAGAACTAGGAGATAAAATAGTTGAAACTTATTTTGGGATAGATAAGGATCAGCGTGCTCCAGGGCTTCAATTAACGATTAGTACGTCTTGTTTTGTACCAAAACCTTTTACACCTTTCCAATGGGCACCACAAGATACAGCAGAAAGTTTTGAGAGAAAAATTAAACTCTTAAAAGGTAGTATTACAAAAAGACAGATTCGTTATATTCACCATGATGCCAAAACAAGTGTTTTAGAAGCAGTTTTAGCAAGAGGCGATCAAAAAGTAGCAGAGCTTATTTATAGAGCCTATAAAAAAGGTTGTACCTATGATAGCTGGAGCGAATATTTTAAACCTGAAAAATGGCAAGAGGCAGCAGATGAAATGGGGCTTAGCTTTGATTTCTATGCGAAACGAGCACGGAGCTATGAGGAAGTATTACCATGGGATCATATTGATATTGGTGTGACTAAAAAATTCTTAATACGTGAAAATGAACGTGCTAAAGAAGTCGTAACAACACCAAACTGTAGAGAAAAATGCACAGGATGTGGTGCAAGTCGTTTTGGAAAGGGAATATGTCATGAGAATTAGAGTGAAGTTTAGTAAATGTGGGAATGTGAAGTATGTAGGACACTTAGATACCATGAGACTTTTCCAAAGGGCTATTAAAGTTGCACAGTTGCCAGTAGGTTACTCACAAGGATTTAGTCCACATTCTCTGGTCTATTTTGCATTACCTCTTGCAGT
>JARKVN010000028.1 GCA_029851645.1 Cellulosilyticum sp.
TTAGTGTTGTAAATAAAGGTGGTCAATTTCAAATCGTTATTGGAAATGATGTACAGCAAGCTTATCGTGCAATTTTAAATAAAATGGGTCAATTTCAAGAAAAGAATCAAAAAGAGTATTCTAATAAGAAACTAAATGGCTCTTTATTAGAAAAATTAATTAGTGTAATTTCTACTATTTTTACACCTATTATTCCAGCAATTACTGGAGCAGGTATGATTAAAGCAATACTTGCAATTTGTACCTTAACAGGAATTTTAACAAGTGATAGTCAGACTTATTATATGTTGAATTTCATAGCAGATGCGGCTTTCTACTTTATGCCAGTATTACTTGCGTATGGAGCAGCCATGAAATTTGAATGTAATTCTATTTTGGCCATGACTATTGCAGGTGTTCTTTTACATCCAAGTTTTACATCAGTTGTAGCAACAGGTGAACCTTTTAAATTTATGGGAATACCAGTAACACTTGCGGATTATTCATGTTCAGTACTTCCTATTATTTTTACAGTATGGATTATGTCTTATGTAGAACGTTTTGCAGAAAAGTATTCACCATCTATTATCAAATTTTTTACAAAACCACTAATTATTTTATTGGTAACAGCACCGCTTGCCCTCATTATTATTGGACCGATTGGAACATACCTAAATAATATGATTGCAAATGGTGCAGAAATTATTAATGCTAAAGCAAGTTGGCTTATCCCCTTACTTATGGGAACATTCCAACCATTAATGGTTATTACTGGAACAGCTTGGAGTTTGACACCTATTGCAACAATGCAAATAGCTAGTAATGGCTTTGAAATGGTAAATGGACCTGGTATGTTGGCTTCTAATATTGCTATGGGTGCAGCAACAGTAGCAGTGGCATTTAAAGCAAAAAATAAAGAGTTAAAACAACTAGCAGGATCAACAGGTATTACAGCACTTTTAGGAATTACAGAACCAGCTTTATATGGTGTTGCATTAAGACTAAAGAAGCCATTAATTGCTTCTATGATAGGTGGAGGATGTGCAGGGATTTATGCAGGACTTTCAGGGCTTGTACGTTATGCTTTTGTATCACCAGGACTTGCAGCTTTGCCAGTATTTATTGGTGAAAATCCTATGAATATTGTTCATGCACTAATTACTTGTGCAGTTGCATTTGGTGTAACTTTTATCATAACATGGATTATAGGGTTTGATGAAAAACTTGTAGTAGCAAATGAAGAAGTAGAAGAAGGACAAATAACAGCCTCATTAAAAGAGCGTCAAGGTAAACAAAATACAGTATCAGAAATTTTGAGCCCTATGACAGGTGAAGCTATTCCTCTTAGTGAATATTACTTCTAAACCAGTAAGATGTGGAGAGCATTAAACTTCAAGATATTTTTGTTAATAATGCAGATTCAAAAAAAGTAAAAGGAGTGAGATAATGATTTATAAACAACTAAAACCATTTCCAAAAGACTTTTTATGGGGAGCTTCAACTTCTGCTTATCAAGTAGAGGGAGCTTGGGATAAAGAAGGCAAAGGGCTTTCTGTTATTGATGTTATGGAACATACAGCGGGTGTAGCTGACTTTAAAGTAGCTAGCGATCATTATTATCGCTTTAAAGAAGATATAAAACTTTTTGCTGAGTTAGGTCTTAAAGCGTATCGTTTTTCAATTGCATGGACAAGAATACTTCCAAAAGGAACAGGTGAAATTAATGAAAAGGGAATTAATCATTATAGTGAAATGATTGATGAACTTTTAAAATATAGTATTGAACCTATTGTAACACTTTATCATTTTGATTTACCTTATGCATTAGAAGAACAGGGAGGGTGGTTGAATAGGAAGACAATTGATGCTTTTGAAAACTATGTTAAGATTTTGTTTGAAAGATTAGGAAGTAAAGTGAAATGCTGGCTCACTATTAATGAACAAAACACTATGATTCTGCATTCGGGAGCAGTAGGACACTTTAAAGATCGTGAGCCACTTACTCAAAAAGAACTTTATCAGCAAAATCATCATTTACTATTGGCGCAAGCAAAGGCAATAAAACTTTGTCATGAGATGTGTAAAGGAGCTAAAATTGGACCAGCACCTAATATTACAACTATGTACCCTGAAACTTGTAGACCAGAGGATATGATTGCTGCTCATAATTGGGAAACAATCCGATGCTGGGCTTATTTAGATGTTGCAGTTTTTGGAAGGTATAACTCACTTTTCTGGAGATATCTAGAGGAGAAGAATTTGACACCAATTATTAATGAAGGTGACTTTGAAATATTAAAAAATACTTATCCTGATTTTTTAGCTATTAATTATTATTCAACTGCGACCATTGCGGCAAGCAAAAATGATGCTTCAGATATTTCAGCAAGGGCTGGAGATCAACAGATTATGCTGGGTGAGCAAGGTGTATACAGAAGTGCGGACAATTCTTATGTAGAGAAGAGTCAATATGGTTGGGTGATTGATCCAGTAGGTTTAAGAATGACACTAAGAAAAGTTTATGAACGTTATAACCTGCCTATCCTAATTACAGAAAATGGTATAGGTGCAAAAGATATTTTAAATGAAAAAGGTGAGGTAGAAGACGACTACCGTATTGAATTTATTGGTAAACATTTAAAACAAGTCCAGTATGCATTAAGTGATGGTGTAGAAGTTATGGGATATTGTCCATGGTCAGCTCTTGATGTTGTAAGTACACATCAAGGCTATGGTAAGCGCTATGGATTTATTTATGTAAATAGGGATGAGTTTGATTTAAAAGATTTAAGAAGAATTAAAAAGAAAAGTTTTTATTGGTATAATGATGTGATTAAGAATAATGGTGAAAATTTGTAATTGAGCTGATTGCTACAAACTATTATAATGAGAATAACAAAATTCTGAGAGTAGAGTATGAAAATTATTAAGGTTTTAAATAATAGTTTAGCTTTATTAAAGAAAGCTAGGAAAAGCAACCTCTGTTATTTTAGAAGGGTCAGTCGTGAAGTATGATTATTCATGGCTGACCCTTTTGTGTGGTATAAAATCTTAATTAAGTATAACTTATGTACAATATGGAATCATGATTTTTTTCAACTTGGTACATAGTATTCTATGTTTCTTATAGAGAGCTGATTATGTTCTTGTAAATCTAGAATTTCTCCTTCTGAAAACTTCTTGCTTTGTATTATTTTTATAGTGGGTTTAAATGGGTTGTCAATACTATTTTTTATAATAACAGCTAAATCCTCATTATTTAATCTGACTAAAGTATCTAATGTAAATACTTCTGTATTTTTCAAGAAATAACCAAGTACTTTTGTATCAAAGCTTCTCAAAATCTTTTTAAGTGTTCCTTCAAAAACGCCGTGGCTGCGTTCTAAGAGGGAATGATCGGATTTGAGTTCATAGAAGCATTCAACAATAGAGATTATTTTAGCAAATTCACATATTTCAGGGCCTTTTAGTTTGTTTGGATATCCAGAGCCGTCAGAACGCTCATGATGCTGTAAGATACCTTGTAATATTTCTTCATCTATATTATAGGTTTTCTTTAAATACTCATATCCGATGGAAGGGTGTAGTTTATATGAATTCCGGTTACCACCATTCATCTTTGATGATACAAGGGCAGTATCTTTTAATAATGCAGATAAACAAAGTTTTACCAATCGCTCGTTACTTAAACCCATTTTTGCACCTAAAGCGGTAGACATAATGGCTACATAGATAGTTTGTTCAACAGTACTGTTTACAACTAATTTGGAAGGTTCATAAGAGATTTTGAAAGTATCTTTTACTAGTAGCATACTCGTAACAATTTGCTCAGCTAGAGAAGTAGCTAATATTAAGTCATTTCTACTAGATTTTCCTGTTATAATTCTATTCGCAATACCTCTAAGTTTTCCAATAAGCTCATACATTTTATCTATATCTGTCATATATTTTGGAGGATCATTATTAAAGCAATATTCATCATGTATATATACATAAGATACTCCAACATTTGTTAAGGTCTCTATCCCACGTGAAGAAATTTTTTGTCCACCTTTTAATAATAGCTTTCCCTCATTATTAATGACGTTAATTGCGATACAAGCATCTTCCTTTAAATGTTTTATAGGTACTAAGCGCATAATCTTAAGCCTCCCCGCTTAATAAAATGTTATAATTTAGTTTTTAAAAAGCTAACCCCATACCATTTTATCAAAAAAATGGCTTGAATAAAAGGAAAAGTCTATTTATTACTAAGGTTTCTATAGAGTGATTTAAGATATTATTCATTTTATTAAGGAGTTTTTATTAAGTTTTCTAAAAGTTAGAGGTGTTTTACCATGATTTTTTTTAAACATTTTTACGAAGTTTGCACTATAGCTATAACCAAGCATTTTGGAGATTTCATCAATACTAAGTTCTGTGGTAGATAATAAGTTTTCTGCCATAGTCATTCTAAGAGAAGTCGTATATTGACCAATAGACATATGATATTTTGCCAAAAAACCTGCTTTTAATTTCTGCTCATTAAGGAATACTGTTTTACTAAGTGCTTTGATCGTAGGTGGATGACAGACTTCTTTTGTTAGAATATCATGAGCCTTCTGGATGGCGGATAAATCTGCTACAGATAGGGTAATGTACCGATTTGTACCTATTTTAACTTCCTTATAGTTGGATTGATTGGTAAAAACATTTTCTAAAGTACCATGAATTTCGTTATGGAGTAGTGCAATGGACTCTAATATTTTGCTTTCTAAATACAAAGGGGTTAGGCGCCCTGCTTCGGCTAAACTTCTTAGAGTCTGAATAATAGAAGCAATCTCAAGGGGAAGATATCGGTAAGTATAATTCCTAATAAAATGATTAAAAGAAATACAATCAGGAAAATTAGGAGTTATGACTTCATCAAAATACTTCTGATAAATGGTGATTTCCGCACCATGAAAATGTTGCCCCTTTTTCCAGGTTTGTTTCCCTTTTAAGCCGTTTTCTATAACAAAGAAAGAAGAAGGACTAAAAGAAGAGAAAGAAGAATCCTCGATATCAAATTCTGTTTCTCCTGTATAAACCGTACCAAAACGCATAAGTGTCTCTTGATGATCAAAAGAGAGGGAGAAATTAGAGGGAATGGTATAATCTCCAATACCAAACTCATAGTACCCCTCGCGACCATATTTAAGGAAATAGCCAAGTTCAGGTCGATCTTTGTTCTCATAGACCATACAGTATGCCATGGGATAAGGTGAAAAAGTCATTTTTTCTAGGACTTTACTTTGAAAGTCATGGGTTGTTCTAGCAATCATAAATAAGCCTCATTTTCTATTTTGGTTAAAGGTCATATGTTAAGTACATGCCTTTTATAAAAGTTGGATATAGTAACAAATGAAAAAAGATGAAAGTCTACTCATTAGTATAACAAATAGTATAACAGAAATAATGAATTTAGATGATAAAATAATTAAATAAGGTGATAGTATTGAATTGATAATCAATATCATATAGACTTTAAAGCAGTTAAAAATAGGTTAGACAAAGCAGTTAAGTGATAGATGGAGGTATTAAATTAATGAAGAAAAGTTTATTAAAGACCTTACTTATGCTAGGGACAGTAGCTACAATGCTTGTAGGGTGTGGCAATACAAATAGTGCAAATGGAGAAAGTGCGTCTCAGTCAGCAGAGGCAACAGTTACAATAACAGATATAAGAGGAGAAGTGGAGATACCTGCTGAGCCTCAAAGAATCGTAGATTTAAGTGGTAATAGTGATATTTTATCTTTATTAGGTTATAAAGTAGCTGGGACAGCCAATAGTGATGCTTATGACTATACGAAATTTCCTTCTTACTTAGAAGAAGTGTTAGCGGGTGCTGAAATCCTTGGTTATAGTATGCAAGATACAATGGATGTTGAGGCAGTTATGAACCTAAATCCAGACTTAATCATTATTTCTACAGTTCAAGAAAAAATGTATGATCAGTTAAGTCAAATTGCACCAACAGTAATGATTCAGTTAGAAGCATTAGACTGGAAAGAAGATGTGAAATCATTTGCAAAAGTATTTAATAAAGAAGATGCAGCGAGTGGATGGTTAACAGCTTATGAGACAAAAGCAAAGGCTGCTGGTGAAGCGATTAAGGCTGAGTATGGAGAGGAAACAACTTATCTTGCATTCTTAGCAAGTGGTGGACAATTCTTTATATTTGATGGTGCAGGTTTTGGTAGCGTTCTATATGAAGATATGAGTCTTGCTAAGCCAGAAGGAATGCCAGAACAAAGTGATATTAGTCTTCCAGTTGTAACTTATGAAGGGTTAGCATCTATTGATACAGATTATATTTTCTTAATTGCGACAGAAGAAGATTTACAAACGCTTGAAAGTAATGCAATTTGGAATAGTTTACCAGCGGTTAAAGAGGGACATGTTGTTGTATTAGATTCATCACCATACTTTAATCAAGGGTATAGCCCAATTGGTCGTGAGTTATTAGTAGATGAGATAGGTGAGATGTTAAATGAAACAAAGTAATAAACAATTAGGTATTTTTATCATAATCAGTTTGTTACTTCTAATAGGGGGACTGATTCTAGCCATTCGGTTGGGACCAGTTCCTATTCATTTTACAGATATTTGGAATAGTATATTTCATTATGAGGAGAAATTAGAATTAATGTTAGTAAGAGATGTACGCATTCCAAGGGCTCTTTCTGTATTATTAACAGGAGGGATATTAGGAGTAACAGGTAGTATGATTCAGGGGGTAACTAGAAATCCCATAGCAGAGCCTTCTATATTAGGGGTGAGTCAAGGGGCAACCTTAGTAATTGCTATTTTTTATGCCATGGGTATTGCAGTTAATACGACTAATGTTATGATTGCTTCTTTAATTGGGGCGTTGATAACAGGGATAATCGTAGTTGGATTTCTCTCAAAAAAAGCCAATAACAATTCCATTACAAAGATATTATTAGCAGGAACAGCTATGAGTACATTCTTTATTTCACTCACAACTGTTATTGGTTTATTATCTAATCAATCTCAAATGATTGGTTTTTGGGTATCAGGTGGCTTTAGAAATGCAAGCTGGTCAGATTTTAAATTAGTGTTTGTGGTAGGAATTATAGGCCTTATCATTGCTTTTTTACTATCAC
>JARKVN010000031.1 GCA_029851645.1 Cellulosilyticum sp.
GAGGATATAAGTTATGAAAACAAAAGCACTAGTTTTGGCAGCTGGGCAAGGCACACGTATGAAATCTAGTGATTCAAAGGTTCTTCATCAAGTATTAGGTAAAAGTTTAGTTGAATATCCTATTTTAGCAGCTGAGGGAGTAGGTGTTGAAGAAATCTGTCTAATTGTAGGACATAAAGCAGAAGATGTAAAAGCAAAACTTGGAGAACGTGTAAGTTATGCCTTGCAAGCAGAGCAGTTAGGAACTGGACATGCAGTAATGCAAGCCATTGACTTTATAGAAAATGCAGATGAAGTTATTATTTTATGTGGGGATACACCACTTGTGACAAAAGAAACATTACAAACTATGTTAGATTTTCATAGAGAAAAGCACAACGCGATTACAGTACTGTCAACCATTATGTCAGATCCAACAGGGTATGGTAGAATTGTTAGGGATGAAGAAGGAAATCTTCTTAAAATTGTTGAACAAAAGGACGCAAGTGAAAAAGAAAAAGCGATTCAAGAAATTAATGGAGGTATTTATACCTTTAATGGTGAGTTATTAAAATATGCGCTTTCTAAATTAAATAATAATAACGTACAAGGTGAATATTATTTAACAGACACCATTGAAATCTTACTTTCAGAAGGACACCTTGTGGATGCTGTTGCGATTAAAGAAAGTAGTGATATCGCTGGTGTCAACTCACGTATTCAACTTGCAGAAACAACAACAGTAATGAAACGTAGAATTAATCAAAAGCATATGGCAAATGGTGTGACACTGATTGACCCAGAAAATACTTATATTGAGTCAGAAGTTGTTATTGGAAAAGATACCATTATTGAACCAGGCTGCATGCTTCAAGGTAAAACAGTTATTGGAGAAGGATGTCGCATTGGATATCATACAAAACTTACGAATATGATAATCAAAGATAATGTAGATATTGAAAGTAGTGTTCTTGTAGATAGCTTTGTAGATGAAGGCACACATATAGGACCATTTGCTTATATAAGACCAAATTCTCATATTGGTAAGAATATCAAAGTAGGTGACTTTGTAGAAGTGAAAAATGCAACCATTGGTGATGGCACTAAGATTGCACACTTAACCTATGTTGGAGATGCTGATGTAGGTGAGAATGTAAACTTTGGTTGTGGAACAGTAGTTGTTAACTATGACGGTCAAAAGAAATATCGTACAACAATTGGTGATGACGCCTTCATTGGATGTAACACAAATTTAATTGCTCCAGTAGCTGTAGAAGATCATGCCTATACGGCAGCAGGTTCTACGATTACTAAGAATGTACCAGCCAATAGCCTTGCGATTGCAAGAGCAAAGCAAGAGAATAAAGAGGGATGGGCTTTGAGAAAACGACAAAAATAAATCGTTATCTACATTCATACTTTGCATTTTGTATACAATATGATATAATATTTTGCGGAAAATACGGTCGAATATTTAAGGAGGACTCACTCAAATGATTAGGAATTACACTGATATTAAAGTGTTTACGGGGAATGCGCACCCAGAACTTGCTAAAGAAATTGCACAGGGGTTAGATATCACATTAGGAAAGTCAGAAGTGATGAAATTTAGTGATGGAGAAGTTAGTGTGAAAATTGATGAGAAGGTTCGTGGTACGGACGTATACATCATTCAACCAACTTCTACACCAGCTAATGAGCACTTAATGGAACTACTTATTATGATTGATGCCATGAAACGTGCTTCATCAGGACGTATCACAGCTGTTATCCCATACTATGGCTATGCGCGTCAAGATAGAAAAACAAAAGCAAGAGATCCAATTAGTTCAAAACTTGTTGCTGACATTCTTCAAACAGCAGGAGCAGACAGGGTTCTTACAATGGATTTACATTGCGCACAAATTCAAGGGTTCTTTAATATTCCAGTAGATCACCTTGTAGGGCTTCCACTTTTAACAAAATACTATGCAGATAAATTTGGTGAGCATACACCAGATGTTGTAGCAGTTTCACCAGATCTTGGAAGTGTAGGAAGAGTTAGATCATTTGCAACAAAATTAGATATACCTCTTGCTATTATTGATAAAAGAAGGCCAAAAGCTAATGTATCTGAAATCATGAACATTATCGGTGATGTAAATGGCAAACGTGTCATTTTGATTGATGATATGATTGATACAGCAGGTACAATTTGTAATGCTGCTAATGCGCTTAAAGAAAGAGGTGCAACAGAAGTTTATGCATGTTGTACACATGGTGTTCTTTCAGGACCAGCAATGGAAAGAATTGAAGCATCAGCTATTTTGGAACTTGTTGTATTAAATACAATTAATATTCCAGAAGAAAAGAAAATTAGCAAGATTAAAGAAATTTCTGTAGCACCTATTTTTGCAGATGCTATCAGACGTATTCATGAAGACTTATCAGTATCTAAATTATTTGATTAGAGTTTTAGGAAAAGCTGTTTTACAATGGACCGCAAGGAAAGTTGGAAGACAGCTTTTTTGATTTTGCTTTAGACTGAAGTAAATGATATGATACAATAGATATGAGTAAATAGTAAGGAAGAAGGATAACCTAATAAAAAAGTGGAGGGTGTTATGAAGTTAATAGTAGGACTTGGAAATCCAGGGCTGCAATATGCAGCAACTCGACATAATATTGGATTTGAAGTGATAGATAGTCTTTCTGAGACGTATAATATACAAGTCATGAAGAATAAATATAAAGCATTAATTGGAGAGGGAATGATTAAAGGTGAGAAA
The DNA here is from genome assembly GCA_029851645.1 of Cellulosilyticum sp. Taxonomy (GTDB): domain Bacteria; phylum Bacillota; class Clostridia; order Lachnospirales; family Cellulosilyticaceae; genus Cellulosilyticum. The sequence continues at coordinate 2,748 of JARKVN010000031.1, forward strand.
GTAATTTTAATGAAACCTCAGACCTATATGAACTTAAGTGGCGAAGCAGTTAAGGCTTGTATGGAATTTCATAAAATCAGTAATGAAGATTTAATTGTTATTTATGATGATATTTCTTTAGAAATAGGACAACTTAGACTTCGTGCTACAGGTAGTGCGGGTGGACATAATGGGATTAAGAATATTATTGCGCACTTAGGCACACAAGAATTCCCACGAATAAAATTTGGGGTGGGTCAAAAACCACCAGGTTGGGATTTGGCAAGTTATGTTCTAGGCCGTTTTCCAGAAGAGGAAATGAAGGTGATCGGTCCTAGAATAGGAGAAGCTGTAAAAGCAGTAGAAGCTATTGTAAGCGAGGGTATGGATAAAGCAATGAATCAATATAACTTAAAAGTAAGACGGTGATCAGTGTGAAAGAACAATATAAAGGACTGATAGCTCCGCTATTAGCACTTCCAGGGATGGCAGAGTTAATAGAATCTATTCAATTAGGCAAGAATGTAAAAGTTATCAATATGGTAGATGCTTGTAAGGCACATTTTGTATATAGCGTGGGGGCCTATACACATGCACCTATTGTTGTGCTTACTTATGATGAATTAAGTACAAAACAAATGGCAGAAGATATGGAAGCACTTAAGGGGAAAGATAAGGTACTTATTTATCCTGCCAGAGATATTTTATTTTATAATGCAGATGTGCATAGTATGGATATTACTTCTGCTAGACTTAAAGTAATTGATGCACTTATAAATAAGAAAGATGTAGTCATTATCCTTCCAGTAGAAGCCCTTCTCAATCCGCTTTCGCCTAAGGCGACTTGGGAGTCTTATGTGAAGGAACTTCATGTAGGTGAAACCCTTAATGTCACTCAATTTGAAGCACAAATGATTCAAATGGGCTATGAACGTGTAGGGCGTGTAGAAGGTATGGGGCAATTTGCTGTGCGTGGTGGCATTATAGATATTTATGAAGCAACTGGTGAGGAGCCTTATCGCATTGAATTATGGGATGATGAGATTGATTCTATTAGAACTTTTAATGTGCAGACACAGCGCTCTATTAATAAAATTCAGTCGATTTGTATTATGCCAAATCAAGAAATTATTTTTGGACTAGAAGTTATTCAAAAAGCAATTCCTAACATCATGGATGAGCTCAAAAGAGTTACTGAAAAGTTGATAGCAGAAGGTAGAAAAGAGAGTGCTCTAAAAATAGAAGAGCAAGTAAGAGAGGATATTGAGCAAATTCAGCATAATATAAGTCCCAAAGGCTTAGAACTTTATGTACCGTATACAAATCTTGAACTTGTTTCTATTTTGGACTATTTACCTAAAGAAACACTTTTAGTAGTAGATGAACCTCTAAAGACCAAGGATAAGAGTAAGAGAGTATTAGATGAATACCGTATGAGTATGGAAGCTCGATTAAACTATGGACATATTTTGCCCAAGCAGATTGAACTCATTTTTGAGTATGAAGAAGTTATAGGTAAAATGCGTCCATTTAGCAAGCTCTTTTTAATGAATTTTGAAAGTGAGATTGAGGAGTTTTCTGCACACTATACATTGCCACTTCGCGTGTATGAAAATAACACATTTTATAAGTCTTTGGATTTACTAGAAAAAGATTTAAAAGAGTGGAAGAAAGAAAAAAAGCGGGTCATTATCCTATCAGGTGTTAAAGCAAAGGCACTAAGGCTAAGTGATGAGTTAGAAGAAAGAGGAATTACAGCAAGTTATACAGAGCATATGGATGAGGTTTTACCAGGACAAATACTCATTTATAAAGGATACCTTAGAAAAGGCTTTTGCTATAGTGATTTGGATTTATATATCATTGCAGATAAAGATTTATTTGGAAAAGATAAAAATCGTAAAAAGGGCAAGAAGAAGTACAGTGGTACAAAGATACAAAGTTTCCTTGAGCTATCACCTGGGGATTATGTTGTACATGAACAGTACGGAATTGGCGTGTTCAAAGGAATTGAGCAAATTGTTGTTGAGGGAATTAGTAAAGATAATTTAAAGATTGAGTATGATGAGGGGAATACCCTTTATGTCAATATTAATCAAATGGATATGGTTCAAAAATATGTAGGGGCAGAAGGCAAAGAGCCAAAACTTAATAAAATTGGAAGTAGCGACTGGAGAAAGTCTAAGGCAAAGGTCAAAGCAGCTATTCAAGATATTGCTAAAGACCTTATTAAACTTTACAGTGAAAGGCAATACACTAGAGGTTTTTGCTATGAACCAGATACGATGTGGCAAAGAGAATTTGAAGAGATGTTCCCTTATGAAGAAACAGGAGATCAATTAGATGCCATAGAAGAAGTAAAACGTGATATGGAAAGTGATAAAATCATGGACCGCCTCATTTGTGGGGATGTTGGGTATGGTAAAACAGAGGTTGCTATAAGGGCGGCCTTTAAGGCAGTGCAAAACAGCAAGCAAGTTGCTTACCTTGTGCCAACGACTATATTAGCCCAGCAACATTATAAGCGCTTTGCTGAGCGTATGGGAAGCTATCCAATTAAAGTAGAACTTCTTTCACGTTTTAGAACGCAAAAGCAGATTAAAGAAACACTTAAAGGACTAGAAAGTGGTATGGTAGATATTGTAATTGGTACTCATAGACTGCTTTCTTCAGATGTAAAGTTTAAGGATTTAGGGCTTGTTATTATTGATGAGGAGCAACGGTTTGGTGTAACACATAAAGAAAAGTTAAAAGCCATGCGTACTCAGGTGGACGTGATGAATTTAACGGCTACACCTATTCCTAGAACACTGCATATGAGCTTAATTGGTGTCCGTGATATGAGTGTGCTAGAGGAAGCACCTGTCGAAAGAAAAGCTGTACAGACATATGTTATTGAGTATAGTGAAGATTTTATTAAAGATGCTATTAGTAGAGAGTTAGCAAGAGGTGGGCAGGTTTACTTCTTGCATAATCAAGTAAGAAATATTGAAGAAAAAGCAGAACGTATCCAAAGGCTTATTCCCGACGCAAGGATTGCTTTTGCACATGGTCAAATGAGTGAGCGTGAACTAGAAAAGATTATGTTGGACTTTATTCAAGGAGAAATAGATGTTCTGGTTTGTACAACAATTATTGAAACAGGACTTGATATATCCAATGCCAATACAATTATTATTAACAACGCCGATAGAATGGGATTAAGCCAACTTTATCAATTAAGAGGACGAGTAGGTCGTTCAAGTCGTATGGGATATGCTTATTTAATGTATCAAAAAGATAAGGTGCTTAAGGAAATTGCGGAGAAGCGTTTACAAGCGATTAAGCAATTTACTGAACTAGGGGCAGGATTTAAGATTGCTATGCGAGATCTTGAAATACGTGGTGCAGGAAATTTATTAGGGGCACAGCAGCATGGACATATGGAGTCTATTGGTTATGATTTATATTGTAAGATGTTAGCAGAAGTAGTAGGTGAGCAGCGTGGTGAAGTGATTAAAGAGGAGTTTGAGACTGCTATTGAAATAAAAATTAATGCCTATATTCCTAACTATTTTATCTCTGATGAAATACAAAAACTAGATATTTACAAAAAAATTGCCTCTATTAAAAGTGAGAAGGACTATTTAGAAATCCAAGAAGAAATAGAAGATAGATATGGAAATATTCCAGAAACTGTCTATAATCTTTTAGATATTGCACTTATTAAGGCAATGGCTCATGATATTTACATTACGCTTGTAAGTGAAAATAGAAGACAAGTTTTATTTAAATTTAAAGAAAATGCACCTCTTAATTCAGATGCTTTACCAGAACTTTTGCAAAAATATGGTCGTCAGATGAATTTTATAAATGGTAAAGAATCTATGATTAAAGTAAATCTTGGAGAGGTTGTTAGAAAAGATTTGCTTGGTAATATTAAAAATATATTACATGACTTTAAAAAATTGAAGAGTGCCCAAGAATAAGTTATAATAAAAATACTAAAATAAAGTAAAGGCTATAAGGAGAGAGAAGCGTGAAAAGCATTAAAAGAGTGCTCATTACATGGATTATGGTCAGTATAGTTGCTTTAACAAGTGTAGGTTGTATGAATAAAGAGGTTGTTGTAGCAACTATTAATGGACAAAATGTGTCAGAATCGCTTTATCGTATTTTCTTATGGGCAGCTCAAAGAGGTCTAGAAAGTTTACAACCAGCTTTTTGGGAACTAGATAATCTTGAAGGAAAGACACCAGAGGAATATGCTAAAGATAAAGCATTAAAATCAGTAAGTTATTACATTGTTGTAGAGCAAAAAGCTAAAGAACTTAATATTAAACTAACAGATGAAGAAAAAGAGAAAGTTAAAGAAGCAGCAAAACAAGCAATGAATGAAAATAAAAATATTACTGAAAAGTATCGTATTAAGCAGAAAGATTATGAAGCATATTATAGTTATGGAACCAAAAATGAGAAGGTAAAACAAATTTTAGGCGAAAGTTATGAACCTAATGATGAGGAAATTTATGCAGCCATTGAAGTGATGAAACAAAATAATGAGGTAGCTAATGTGGCAACTATTGTTCATATTTTATTTAATACAAAAGATGAAATGGGTGCTGATTTGCCAGCTGATAAGAAGCAAGCTGTTTATGAAAAAGCACAATCTGTCTTAAAGAAAGCGCTTGCAGGAGAAGATATGAGCACATTAGCGGAAAGCTACTCAGATGATAGAAAAGATTCATCCGATACGCAGTTTGGAGAATATACCTTTACTAGTGGCAGTATGGAGCAGAGTATAGAAGATATTGTTTTTGATAAAAATAATGTTGGGAAAGTATATCCTGAGCTTATTGAAACTTCTATGGGATATGAGATTATCAAAGTAATTGAAGTGGATTTAGAAAGTGAAGAAGCTCTAAAGCAAAAAGCTACAGAAAAGATTAAATCAGATTTTGCTGATGAGGAGCTTAATCAAATGGTAAGTATTGCTGAAGTTAAGAAAACAGAAGTCTATGATACCATTCATAAGATGGAAGAAGATAGTGGTAATGAATAAAAGATAAAGTAAAAATAGGGTTGGTATTTTACAAAAATACCAACCCTATTTTTTTGCCTTTTAAAAAGAATAATAAAGCAAGGGATGGGAATACTTAGAAGAGATAAGGAAACCAAATCATTACTATGCATAAAATGTCAATTTATAAGCATAATAAATATAAGGTTATAGTCAAAACTATATTTAAATACAACATTGTTAAGGAGGT
>JARKVN010000050.1 GCA_029851645.1 Cellulosilyticum sp.
CCACTACAGTTTTCACAAGATCTTGTAAAAATAGTCCATCAATCCCTAAGAGTTTACCATGTCTAACCGCACGACGAAGCAATCTTCTCATGACATACCCACGTCCTTCATTGGAAGGTAATACCCCATCAGCAGCCATGAATGTTACTGAGCGAATATGATCAGTAATTACACGGATAGATACATCCTTCTTATATTCTTTACCATATTCAACATCTGCTAACTGACAAACATGGTCACGGATTGCTTTAATGGTATCAATATCAAAAATAGAACTGACACCTTGCATCATAGCTGCAAGTCTTTCAAGCCCCATTCCAGTATCAATATTTTTTTGTGCAAGTGGCGTATAAGTGCCATCTTCGTGACGTTCAAACTGTGTAAATACTAAGTTCCAAAATTCCATATAACGGTCACAATCACAACCTATTGTACACTCTGGCTTACCACAACCAAATTCTTCTCCGCGGTCGTAGTAAATTTCTGAACATGGGCCACATGGACCATCAATACCAGCTTCCCAGAAGTTATCTTCTTTACCCATGTAAAAGATTTTTTCTTTTGGAACACCAACTTGTTTGTTCCAAATTTCAGCTGCTTCTTCATCATCTTGGTAAACGGTTACATATAACTTTTCAACTGGAATTTCAAGGTGTGTCGTAACAAATTCCCAAGCCCATTTAATGGCATCTTCTTTAAAGTAATCACCAAAAGAGAAGTTCCCTAGCATTTCAAAAAATGTACCGTGTCGAGCTGTTTTACCAACATTTTCGATATCTCCAGTACGAATACATTTTTGGCAAGTTGTCATTCTTTTTCTTGGTGGCTCTTCTTGACCTGTAAAATAAGGTTTAAGTGGTGCCATACCTGCATTAATTAAAAGTAAGCTATTATCATTTTGTGGCACTAATGGAAAGCTTTTTGCACGAAGGTGATTTTTGCTTTCAAAAAATTTTAAATACATTTCTCTTAATTCATTTAAGCTATAATTTTTCATTTTTCCTCCTAAATTGATTTTTATTCATAACAGATTATTTTCTTATCTATAAAAGCCATACAAATAAAAAACCTCATCCCACATAGGGACGAGGTTGCTCGCGGTACCACCCTAGTTATATATTCATTTGAATATATCACCTTTAGCATTGTTAACGGAATGACCCGAATACCTCTACTATGATTTCAAGGTACTTACTCCAAGACTGCTTCAATAAACAGGTACTAGAAAGCTTTCACCCATACTTTCCTCTCTAAAAGTCCTTATTTATTTACTCCTTCTTTTCTTCGTATGTTTCTTATGATAAGTAATAATCACTCGTTATCATCATTTTCTTTTAAAATTATATTTAAAGTTATGATTTTTGTCAATATCACTTTCTTTAATGTTTCCACTTTTACATGAAGACATACAAACTAGAAGAAAAGAATTTATCATGACTTCTATAAAAATATGATTTTTTTACCAAATTTGATGTATAATAAAGTTTAATAAGTCTATTGATATGGAGGAAAATATGAGAACAATTTATTGGTACATGAGCTTTGCTTTTACCCTATTAGGAACGTTGCCTAAACTGCGTAAAGTCAAACGATTAGAAAAACAAGGACTTATAGAAGAGCGAGATACTTATGTTCATAAGGCCGCACAAAAATGGATGCTTGATAATTTAAGACGTGCTGGTGCTACAGTTGAAGTTTGTGGCATAGAAAATCTTCCTACAGATACAAACGTTGTTTTTGTAAGTAATCATCAAGGAAATTTTGATATTCCCCTTTTAATGGGATATATTGATATGCCTAAAGGATTTATTTCAAAAATTGAAGCAAAAAAAATCCCTATTGTGAATCAATGGATGGAACTGATTCATTGCGTCTTCATGGACCGCTCTACATTAAAAGGTTCTGCAGGAGCCATTATAGAAGGCATTAAAGTGTTAAAGTCAGGTCATTCACTTGTCATTTTCCCTGAAGGAACAAGAAGTAAAGGGGGGCGTATAGGGGAATTTAAAAGTGCGAGTTTCAAATTAGCTACCAAGCCGGGAATTCCTATTGTTCCCATTACTATTGATGGCAGTTATAGATTAATGGAGCAAAATCATAATCAAATCAAGCCAGCTCATGTTAAATTAACCATTCACCCTATGGTGATTACTAAGGGACTAAACAAGGAAGAATTAGAAGCGCTTCCTTCACAAGTTGCAACTACTATTGCAAGTGCGCTTTCTCAGCCATCTTAAACATTTTTTATAGATGAAAATAGAGGAAATATTTCAAAATGAAATATTTCCTCTGTTATTTTGCAATATGTGTTGCACATAAATGTCCCATTGAAAAGGCTGCCTGAATATTATAGCCTCCTGTTATACCATCTACATCTAGGACTTCACCAACAAAATAAAGCCCTTTTTGCTTACGACTTTCCATAGTTGTTGGGTTTACTTCTTTTAAATGAACCCCACCAGCTGTTACCATTGCCAAATGAAAACCACCTAGACTTTCTATTTTAAATGGACATTTTGTAAGCATGACAACAAGTTCTTCTCTAACCTTTTTACTAATTTGTGCACAAGCTGTATGTTCATCTACTTTTATTTGTTTACAAAGCATTTGAACAAGGGCTTTAGGGAGTTGAAATTGCTTTAAGAAAGTAAGGACTTCTTCTTTCCCCCTTTGTGCTAACGTTTTGGCAAATAGAGCTTTAATTTCATCGTAACTGCGAGGATATAGGAAATTAACCGTTAAAAGATCTTGCTCTTCCATCCATCTTGAGCTATTAATAATAGCTGGTCCAGAAATACCACGATGTGTAAATAGAAAATCACCTTGATTATCTTTTACCTTCTTACCATCACGCCAAATGGTTACCATTACGCCTTGAACAGAAACACCTGAAATTTCTCTATAAGGATTATTGGCTAAACGTACATCTGTTAATGCAGGACGCGGTGGAATAATTTTATGCCCTAGACTTTCTGCCAAATGATATCCTGACCCATCTGAACCAAGTTGAGCATAGGATTTACCACCAGTTGCTATAATGACATGATCTCCAAAATATCTTTTACCGGAATCTGTTTCCACTGTAAAGACGCCATCATAAACACTAATTTGTGTGACTAACTCATTATAAGCCATCTCTACATTACCTTTTTGACAAGCATGGATGAGTACATTTAATATATCTTCACTCTTCATACTTTTAGGAAAAACTTTTTGGTTTGGGAAAGTTTGATAAGGTACGCCATTATTTTCAAAAAATGCCATAGTTTGTTTATTATCAAAGGAATAAAGGGCCTTTTTTATAAACTTTGCTTGATCATGATAGCAGTTTAAAAAGTCTTCAATTGAGCCTGCATGTGTAAAATTACATTGTCCAGCTCCAGAGATTAATAGTTTTCTTCCAGCTTTTTTATTTCTTTCTAAAACGAGAACTTTTTTTTTATTTTTTCCTAGTATTTGTGCTGCAAACAAACCCGCAGGACCCGCTCCTACAATAATTGTGTTATAGCGCATATCTAGCCTCCAAATTTTAGTTTCTATTTTATTATATCTAAACCTGCCCAAGTGTCAAAGCTTAATGATAGGATTTTTTATTTAATAATAACTTAAAGAAAAACCTGCTAATAAAATCTATGAGATTCTATCAGCAGGTTTTGGAATTTTATTTACTTACAAAGACTTTCTTGTTTTGCCATAGATAAATACCACCAGAAAGTAATGTAAGAATCAGTGAAGCATAGGCCAAAAGGATAGCAACTCTAGAAAGTAAGCTATTTTCAATGGGTAATAAATAAACAATAATGGTCATCATTTGAATGACTGTTTTTATTTTCCCCCAATAGTTAGCTGCTAAAACTGTATTTTGGCTGGCTGCTATTAAACGTATACCAGATACCATAAACTCACGTAAAATAATAAAAACAACAATCCATGTTGGGAAACTTCCCATAGGAAGGAGGTCTTTACTTCCTAAATCTACAATAGCAAGTAACGCTGTTGTAACAAGCATCTTATCTGCTAATGGATCCATAAATTTACCTAAGTCAGTAATCAAATGATACTTTCTTGCTAAATAACCATCAAAAAAGTCAGTAATACTTGCAACAATAAAAATCACTAAACTAATCCATAAAACTGTTGATAGAGATAAGCCTAGAGGAATCCAAATCACACCCATAAAAACAAACACTAATATAATACGAAGTAAGGTTAACTTATTCGCAATATTCATCTACAATCTCCCCAATCAAATCATAGTCATTTGCTGCTGTAATACGTACATCCACAAAATCACCAGAGATGAGTTCCCCTTCATATTCTACAAAAACTTCACCATCAATATCTGGTGCGTCTTGATAAGTACGTCCAATATAGACATCCTCATCTGTAATTTTTCCTTCAATAAGAACTTTCATAACTTGACCAACCTTACTAGCTGTAAGTTCCTTAGAAATACCATGTTGAAGTGCCATAATCGCATCACGACGTTTCACTTTTACCTTTTCATCAATTTGATCTTCAAATTGAGCAGCTGGTGTGCCCTCTTCTTGTGAGTAAGTAAACACGCCAAGACGATCAAAGCGCATCTCTTTAACAAAATCATAAAGAATATTGAAATCTTCTTCTGATTCGCCAGGGAATCCCACAATAAGTGTTGTACGAAGTGCAATCTGAGGGACTTCTGTACGAAGTTTACCTAATCGTTCTTTAAGCTGTTCTAATGAACTTCTTCTTGCCATACGTTTTAAGACATGGTTAGAAGCATGTTGAATTGGAATATCTAAGTATTTACATACTTTAGGATTATTTTTGATTTCTTCAATGAGCTCATCTGTAATGCTTTCTGGATAACAATAAAGCACACGAATCCATTCAATGCCTTCAACTGTAGAAAGTTCTCTTAGAAGCTTAGCTAAAGAAGCATCTTCTAAATCACGACCATACTCTGTTGTATCTTGTGCGACTAAGATAATTTCAGATACGCCATCTTGAGCAAGTCTTTCAACTTCTGCTTTAATTTTATCCATTTTTCTACTTCTATATTTTCCACGAAGTTTAGGAATAATACAGTACGTACAGCGTTTATCACAACCTTCAGAGATTTTAACATATGCAAAATATCCGGCTGTTGTTAAAATACGTGGCATTTCATCTAACATTTCTCTATCAATCAGATCAAAGTTTTGAGTACGTAATCCTTTTTGTTCTAGAATTTCATTGGCGATTTCAACAATTTTATCATAAGATGTTGTGCCTACAACTGCATCTACTTCTTCAATTTCATCTAAGATTTCTTGTTTATAACGTTGTGCCATACAACCTGTTACAATAAGTGCTTTACAGCTTCCTTCTTCTTTGTAGCGTGCTACTTCTAAAATATTTTCAATACTTTCTTTCTTGGCATCTTCAATAAAACAACAAGTATTGACTACAATAACATCAGCTTTTTGTTCTTCTCCTGTTAAGGTAAAGCCTCCTTGATTCAGTAAGCCTAACATGTGCTCACTATCTACTAAATTTTTATCGCATCCAAGGGATACAAATGATACTAAATAATTCAAAATGCTGCTCCTTTCACTACTAACAACTCGTATTCATTTTACCTTTATTTATTTTTTGCAGCAAGTACTACATTTTTCATTAACATAGAAATCGTCATAGGCCCTACACCACCAGGGACAGGCGTAATATGTGAAGCAATCTTCTCACAGCTTTCAAAGTCTACATCTCCACATAACTTACCTGTTTCATCACGATTAATGCCTACGTCAATAACAACAGCATGCTCTTTAAGTTCACTGCCTTGAATCATTCTAGGAACCCCTACTGCTGCAATAATAATATCTGCTTGTTGTAAAATTTGGGTTAAATTTTTTGTCTTAGAATGACAGATAGTTACTGTACCATGTTCACGTAATAAAAGCAAGCTTACAGGCTTCCCAACAATATTACTTCTTCCTACTACAACGCAGTGTTTGCCTGCAATTTCTACCTGACTTCTTTTAAGGAGTTCAATCACACCTGCTGGGGTACAAGATATAAACCCAGGAAGCCCTACACATAAAGCCCCTACGTTTTGAGGATGGAATCCATCCACATCTTTTTTAGGATCAATAGCCAAAATGACTTTATTTTCATCCATATGCTTAGGAAGTGGTAATTGAACTAAAATGCCATTTACCTGATCATCATGATTGAGCGTATGAATCAGCTCAAGTAAATCTTGTTCACTTGTTTCTTCAGGAAGCTCATAACTAAATGACTTAATACCGACATATTCACAAGCCATTTTTTTATTTCTTACATAGACTTGTGAAGCACTATCACTACCTACTAAGATTACTGCAAGTCCAGGAAAAATCCCTTGACTTTGTAGCAATTTAACTTCTTCTTTTAGTTCATCTTTTATTTGCATAGCAATTTGCTTGCCATCAATTAATTTTGCCATAGCTTTCTCCCCTCGTTTATTTAGAATAACCCTGTTACAATGCCTTTTAAATCGATATCAATTGCTTCGGCGGCTGGTTTCTTTGGTAATCCTGGCATTGTCATAACATTACCTGTTAAGGCTACAATAAAGCCTGCACCAGCAGATATTCTAATTTCTTTAATGGTTGTTGTAAAGCCCTCAGGTCTACCTAATGCTTTTGCATCATCAGAAAAAGAATATTGATTTTTAGCCATACAAACTGGTAAATGTTCGAGACCTAGCTCTTTAATCTTAGCAAGCTCTTTCATTGCTTTAGGCTCGAATACAACGTCTTTTGCACCATAAATGGTTGTAGCAATCTTTCTGATTTTATTTTCTATAGAAAGCTCATCTTCATAAAGTGATTTGAAATGGCTTGTTTCATGTTCTAATACGGCTAAAACTTCCTCTGCTAGCCTAGTGCCACCTTTTCCTCCTTCTGCCCATACATTAGCTAGAGCAAAGCGGCATCCTCTATCTTCACAAACTTTTTTCACAAAATCAATTTCAGCTTCTGTGTCACTTACAAAGGTATTTAGAGTAACAACAACTGGTACTCCAAATGTTTGCACATTTTCGATATGTTTTTCTAAGTTACAAATTCCTTGTGCCAAAGCTTCTAGATTTTCTGTTTGTAATTCTGTTTTTGCCATGCCACCATTATATTTTAACGCACGAATTGTCGTTACAAGAACAACGGCATCTGGTTTAAGATCTGCTTTACGGCATTTAATGTCAAAGAATTTCTCTGCGCCAAGGTCTGCACCAAAGCCAGCTTCTGTAATGACAATATCTCCAAGTTTTAAGGCAAGGTTTGTAGCTATGACACTATTACAACCATGTGCAATATTGGCAAAAGGTCCGCCATGCATAATAACAGGTGTGTTTTCTAAAGTTTGAACAAGATTTGGCTTAATGGCATCTTTTAATAAAGTTGCCATTGCACCTTGTGCATTTAGATCCCCTGCTGTAACTGGTTCTCCTTTATAATTATAGGCTACAATAATTTGGCTAATCTTTTGCCTTAAGTCCTCAAGATCTGTTGCTAAACATAAAATTGCCATTATTTCTGAAGCGACTGTAATCATAAAGCCATCTTGTCTAGGGATACCATTTACCATTCCTCCAAGACCTACTACAATATCACGTAATGCACGATCATTCATATCAACACATCGTTTCCATGTAATGGTACGCACATCAATATCTAATAGATTGCCTTGATGAATATGGTTATCTAACATCGCTGCAAGTAAATTATTGGCTGCGCCAATTGCATGAATATCCCCTGTAAAGTGAAGATTAATATCTTCCATAGGAACCACTTGTGAATAGCCTCCACCAGCAGCGCCGCCTTTAATGCCCATACATGGTCCAAGTGAAGGTTCTCTTAAGGCAACAATAGCATTTTTACCAAGTTCACATAGAGCTTGTCCAAGTCCAACTGTAACCGTTGTTTTTCCCTCACCTGCTGGAGTTGGATTCGTCGCTGTTACTAGAACTAATTTACCATTAGGTTGATTTTTTACTTTTTCCATTAACTCATAAGAAAGTTTCGCCTTGTATTTACCATATAACTCAAGATCATCTGCCATAATGCCTACTTTTTCTGCTACTTCTGTAATGGGTAGCATTTTTGCTTCTTGTGCAATTTGAATATCTGTTTTCATAATATGCTCCTTATCTATATGAGAATTTATAATACTTTTCTTGGTTTGCTTCCTTCATCAGGACCAACAATCCCTCTTGCTTCTAGTGCATCCATTAAGCGAGCAGCACGGTTAAAGCCAATCCTAAAGTAACGTTGTAACATGGAAATAGAGAGTTTCTCTTTATCTGCTGCAAATTCAACCGCTTTTTCTAACAATTCGTCTGCTTCTTCATTTCCCATTTCATTTGGCATCGTTACATTTTCCATTGTTTCCATAACAGAATGTTCATAATCCACTTGTTCTGTTTTAATGCTATTTACAATACTTTCAACTTCTTGATCTGAAATAAACGCGCCTTGAATACGAATTGGCTTAGATTCACCAACTGGATAAAAGAGCATATCTCCTTTACCTAGCAGTTTTTCAGCGCCAGTCATATCTAGAATTGTTCTAGAGTCTGTCCCAGATGAAACAGCAAAAGCTAATCTGGATGGAATATTTGCCTTAATAACACCTGTAATAACATCTACTGAAGGCCTCTGGGTTGCAATAACTAAATGAATGCCAGCAGCTCTAGCCATTTGTGCTAAACGGCAAATGGCATCTTCTACTTCCTTAGCTCCTGTCATCATTAAATCTGCAAGTTCATCAATAATAATAACAATTTGTGGTAATTTATTGGTTTCCACTTCTTGCTTTTCATTGTATCCCTTCATATCACGTACATTATTTTCAGCAAATAAGTTATAGCGTCTAGTCATTTCATTAACTGCCCAAAAAAGTGCGCCTGCTGCTTTTTTAGGATCCGTCACAACTGGAATGAGTAAATGTGGGATACCATTATAGACACTTAACTCTACCACTTTGGGATCAATCATAATGAGTTTGACTTCTTGTGGATTTGCTTTATAAAGAATACTTGTAATGAGTGTGTTAATACAAACACTTTTTCCTGATCCTGTTGCGCCTGCAATTAAAATATGTGGCATTTTTCCAATATCAGCTATAATGGGCTTACCAGCAATATCTTTTCCTAAGGCAAAAGCTAACTTTGAAGGAAAAGCTAAGAAACGGTCTGACTCAATGACATCTCTTAAATAGACTACTTCACTTGTTGCATTAGCCACTTCGATGCCTACAGCAGCTTTGCCTGGAATGGGTGCTTCAATACGAATATTAGGTGCGGCTAGATTAAGGGCGATATCATCAGCTAAGTTGACAATCTTACTTACCTTGACGCCTTGCCTTGGTTGCAATTCATAACGAGTAACAGACGGACCTCTATGTATTTGTGTGACTTTAGCCTCTACACCAAAACTTTCTAGTGTCTCTTCTAACTTACGCGCATTACTGATAGATTTTTTAGAGGCTTCTTTATCTTGTTGCGATGCCACCTTTTTTAATAAAGATAGCGCTGGAAATTGATAAATGAGCATCTCCATATTAGGGCTTTGTGGTATACTGGGTTGCTCTTTTGTAACCTCTTCATGAGTCATTTTAGAACCTATTTTTGCTGATACAATAACAGACTCTTCAGTTTGCATTTCATAAGAGGATTCTACATTGTCCATTTCATCAGAAGTAGGCGTGGTTCCATCAAAGAAAGGAATATGAATTGCAGAGGATTCTTGATCATCCTCCTTAGGATCTGGCGTTTCCACTAAGCTACTTTGAGGCATCTCAATGATATTAGAGTCATGAAATTTTGCTAAGTTAGGTTGTTTTTCTTTTTTAGGTTTTAGGTTTTGACGCTTCTTATGCTTAACTTGATTTAATAGCTGCTTTATTTGTTCATGAATCCAAGAAAAAATAGGAAACTGTGTTAAAAGAAGCATCCAAATCCCATATAAAACAACAAGGAGAATGTAACTTCCATATAGCCCTAAAAGTTTTAGACTACTTCTTCCTATTAGGGCACCTAAATAACCGCCATTTTGCCAACTTGATTTTTCTAAATAACCTAGACTCAGTAATGAAATAGATGTATCTGCTCCATAACTTAACAGGTGAAAAAAAGTAATGAGCATCAAACTAAATGAAAGACCATAAATAAGCAAGCGATAAACCTTATCAAAATGCCCTTGAATATAAAATACGCCTAATGCGATAGCTCCTATTGGAATGACATAACCACCAATACCTAATAAACCAACAAATACGATTCGAAGCAATTGACCAAATAGTCCTGATTCCTTAGAAAAAATACCTATTATAACAAGAAGCCCTATTCCTATCATAGATAGTCCAATAATTTCTTTAGAGACAGAGGGTGATAAAGATGCGACATCCCTTACTATTGGCCTTGTCTTTTTCTTGACCACTGCTTTTCGTTTTCCTTCTCCTTTACTCATTTCTAAGTTAACCCCTTTATTATTCTCTTTATTCTTTTATAAACTGAAAATAGATGTATGTCTTTAGACATACATCTATTATTATATCATTGACCAGCTTGTTTGATAAGTGCATTTTCAAGTAATTTGCCAGGTTGTAGGTCTGCTCTAAGAAAATCATGGGGATTTGTAGAATAAAGCCGCTCTAAGACATAACCTTCTGGTGTTTTACAGGCTAGTACTTCAAAGCCATTATATTCAATTTGTTCATATTCAACAAGATGATCTAGCCCATAAATGGGTGCAATAGAATATATCATTTGGCATCACCTAAACCTGTTTTATTTTCTACTTCAACTTCTTTTTCATGCTGATTAATTAATTCATAAAGTTTTGCCATCGCCTCATTTAATCCACCTACTTCATCAATAATTTTCTCATCAACAGCCTGTTGTCCTACTAAAACAGTTCCTACATCCATAGCTAACTTGCCAACAGCTAACATAAGTTCCCTAAATCTATTAGAAGATATATTTGAATTCTTTGAAACAAAAGCAACGATACGCTCTTGCATTTGATCAAAAAATTCAAAAGTTTGCTGGACACCAATCACTGTTCCATTCATTCTAACAGGATGAATGGTCATGCTAGCTGTAGGGGTAATAAATGAATAATCACTAGCAACAGAAATAGGTACACCAATAGAATGTGCTCCACCTAAAACAAGTGATACAGTTGGTTTATTAATAGAAGCAATCAATTCAGCTAAAGCAAGTCCTGCTTCAACATCTCCTCCTACTGTATTTAAAATCACAAGCACCCCTTTAATTTTTGGATCATCACAAAGTCCTACAATTTGTGGGATGAGATGTTCATATTTTGTGGTTTTATTTTGAGGGGGTAAGCTCATATGACCTTCTACTTGACCGATAATGGTAATACAATGAATGGGACTTTGTATATTTTTCCCTGGAATAGAAGTTTGCCCAAATTCTTTAATATTATTGGCAACATCTGCTTCACTTTCTTCAGGCTCTGAAACAGGTTGAGTAACTTCACTAGATTGTTTTTTATTCAAAAACATATGAGGTATGCTATACTCTTTCATATTTTTGCTCCTTTCACACTACAATTAGTGTTAGTATGCAAAAAGGTTAAGAGATTCATACCTCATTTCGCTAAATTTTATTAAAATAATGATGCTAAGCTGCTTTTTTAGAAGTTAAAGATGAAACTCATCATGGAGTACATCCATTGCTTTAGGAACATGTTTGGCACAAATTAAACAAGCAATCGTTGTTAATGAATCTGCTGTTTGATAAATTTCAATTTTTTCTTTTCCTAAAGCTTTCACAATACGTGCCATAACCCCTGGAACACCTGTCATACGTTCACCAATAACCGTCACTTTAGCACAATCTTTAAGTACTTCATAACGGTAACCTTGCTCATCCAGTAGTGCGCGAAGTGCTTTTTCATCTGATGCATCAATCGTAAAGACTTTATCTTCTGGGAAAATATTAATTAAGTCAATACTAATATGAGCTTCTGCAATGGCACTAAGTAGGTCCACATCAAAATGATTTTCCTCATGAATTGTAAATTGTATACGGTGATAACGGTGTGCAACACTTGTGATTACTTTTTGATGGTGTGAATTTTTATCTATAATATTTTCGACATTTTGTAAAATATAGGTCCCCTTTGCATCACTAAAGGTATTTTTAATAACAAGTGGAATATTGGCACGCATGGCATATTCAACAGCACGTGGATGAATCACTTTTGCGCCACTATCTGCCATTTGAAAGACTTCTGTATAGCTTATAGCTGGAATAATTTTTGCTTTACCACACACATTAGGATCAGCTGTCATAATCCCATCTACATCTGTATAAATTTCAATAGACTCGGCTTTTAAGATAGCTCCTAATAAGGCCGCAGAAGTGTCACTTCCTCCTCTTCCAAGTGTTGTGATTTGTCCATCAACAGTCATACCTTGGAATCCTGCAACAACAGGAATGATTCCTTCTTCTAAAGTCTTTAATAATCTTTCTGGCTTGGCACATAATAAATCAGCTTTTTGATGGTAATGATCGGTTATAATGCCTGCTTGCCCCCCTGTAAATGCTTTAGCTTTAAGACCTTCACTCTCAAGTAAAGTAACCATAGTAACAGCAGAAATGATTTCACCACAAGATAGTAACATATCATAAGAATGTGGAGACATTTCACCTGCATTTTCAGCAACAAAATCAATTAAGGTATCTGTTGCATAAGGTGCTCCTTTTCTGCCAATGGCTGATACAACAATAACTG
>JARKVN010000053.1 GCA_029851645.1 Cellulosilyticum sp.
TTAAAACTTTTGTTTTATTGTCGTTATGGCGCTAACTATTTCTCATAGTTAACAAATCTATCTTTGTTGTAGTATTTGTTTTTCAAAGTGCAATATTATTATATTATAATGATTAGTTACATTATAATTTTTTATTTTGTCGCTTTTGTTTCTTGCGACTTTTATAATAATACACTACCATCTTACATACGTCAACTACTTTTTTATTTTTTTTTAGAGAAACATATTTTACCACTTTCAAAGAAGCTTAATTAAAATTCTATTTAGTCTAATTAAGCTTCTTTAGTTTTTATTATCTAGCTATTCATTCCTAACTTCTTCATAACTTCAAAATAATCTTCTGCATAGTCATCTGCTACACTTTTTGCTTCTTCCCATAATACTTCCTCTTGTCTATCTCGAATGCACCAAGCTGTCATCCCTGCATTTTTGCCTGCACGTACACCATTAGGAATATCTTCAAATACTAAACAACGTTCTGGCTTTACTTGTAAATCGTCTGCTACCTTTAAATAAATATCAGGAAAAGGCTTCCCTTTTCCGACTTCACAAGAGGTTCTAACTTGCATAAAGTAAGGTTCAATCTCTAACGCCTTAAGAACTATATTCACAAGTTCTATACTATTACTTGTAGCAATTCCCATTTTGATACCATTTTGTTTAAGTGCTTCTATAAACTCTTTCACACCTTTTTTTAATGGTACTTTATGCATATATAAATCTTTGGCTGTATCATTCCACTTTTGCATAATCTCCTCTATGCTCATTTCTAACTTGAAACGCTCTTTGAAATAGATTGCTGATTCTGTAAAGCTCTTGCCTTCTAATTCTTTATTCATATCCTGTGGTACTGGAATATTTAGCTCACCTAAGAAAGCTTCATCTAACTTTTCCCACACCCACATAGAATCTATTAGCGTTCCATCTAAATCGAAAATAACTGCATCATATTGTTTATTAATCATATTTCCCCCTATCAGTTGCTCATTCATTTTATTGTTTCTTTAAAATAATGCTAACTCATTATAGCATCTTAGCCCCCTCTATGCCTATATTGGCAAGCTGATTCTATTTCATTTTAAAAAGTAAAATATCATAAAAAAGCCAAAGTACTTTAATACTTCAGTACTTTGGCTTTTTTTACTCTTCTCCTAATTGCTCAAACTCTTTCTTAATAGCCTTTAACAATGCTTCATCTTGTAATACTTTTAAACCTGTTAATGCCAATGCCTTAGCTGATAAAATAATCCCTTGATCTGCTTTTTCAGAAGCTGCCGCTATTTTAAAACTTTCTGTATGAGCTGCTATTGGACAGTCCGAGATTGCAATAGTTGGTTGAATTGTAGGAATTACATGACTAACATTTCCTGTATCTGTTGAACCTACTGCTTTTATTATATCTGCTTCTACACGTTCTCCTAAACTTTCCATTTGCTCCACAAAAACTTCATCTAATGTCTTGTTAGGGACTAAGTCTTCTACCACATTTTGAATGGCTTGATACTTCACGGTTGCTCCTGTCATATTGGCTGCACCTTCTGCAATATGAAAAACTTTTTGTGATAAGACTTCTAACTTCTTAGCTGTTGCTGCTCTTAGATAAAATCGCGCCTTTGTATAATCTGGAATAATGTTTGCAGCTTTTCCCCCTTCTAAAATAACGCCATGAATACGTACATCTGCGGTAAGTTGTTGTCTTAGTGCACTAATACCACTATAAAATAAAATCATAGCATCTAGTGCATTGATACCTTCTTCTGGCATAGCTGATGCATGAGCTGCTTTTCCAAAGAACTCAAAATCAATAGGCGCAACTGCAATTGCTTTACTAGTTCTTTGTGTATATGATGAAGGATGTACCATCATAGCCACATCTGTTCCTTCAAAAATGCCTGCTTTTGCATAACTTGCCTTTGCACTTCCATTAACACCGCCTTCTTCTGCTGGTGAACCAAATACTTTCACACATCCCCCCAACTCTTGAATACACGTTCCTAACGCAATTGCTGCGGCTACACTACCTACTCCAATCATATTATGCCCACATGCATGGCCTAATCCCTCTAAGGCATCATATTCAGCTAAGTAGCCAATAGTTGCTCCTTTTTTATCAGAAGACTTCGTTGCTATAAACCCTGTCTTATGACCTGCAATATCTGTTTCTACTTCAAACCCTGCCTCTTCTAACGCCTTAATCAAAAGAGATGAAGCATAGTATTCTTCATTACCAACTTCAGGATGTGCATGAATATCATGGCTTATTTGAACCCATTTTTCTGTTGTTTGGTCAATATACTTAATAATTTGTTCTTGAGCTTTCATCTTTTTCCCCTCTTCCTTCATACCATTTTTAAACCTTAAAATAATGGAATCTGTGCACCACCATAAACCTCATGAATCAGTTCTTTTACAGGCTCTGTTCTATAGATTTCTACAAGACGTTTAAGCTCTGGGCGCTCTTCATCTCCTTTTCTTACAGCAAAGATATTATAGTAGTTTTTTGCATCTTCGTTTTCAATATCTTCTATATAAATAGATTCCTCCAATGGCTTAAGACCAGCTGTTATTGCTACACCACTATTAATGATACCTAAATCAATATCTTGTAATGAACGTGGAATAATGTTCGGATCTACTGATGTAATTTCTAGGTTTTTTGGATTTTCAATAATGTCATGAACTGTTGGTGTTGCACCTACATCCTCTTTCAGTTTAATAAGTCCACTTTGCTCCAAGATAATAAGTGCACGACCACCATTGGTCGCATCTGTTGGGATTGCTACTTTTGCATTCTGAGGGGTATCATTAATATCCGTTACAGTTTCAGAGAAAATAGTCATTGGTGCAATGACACTATAACCAATTGATGAAAGTTCTAGGTTGCGATCTGCAATGAATTGCTTGAAATAAATTTCTGTTTGAAATGAGTTAATGTCAATCTCACCTTCTGCAAGTGCTACATTAGGTTGAATATAATCTGAAAAACTAATCACTTCAAGTTCAATATTTTCTTTAGCTAGTTCTTCCTTAATATAGTTCCAAATTGTAAAATCAGTTCCATTCACACCAACTTTTATGGTACTACTTCCTTTTTCTTTATTGCCACATCCTACAAAGCTTAGACCTAGTGTAATAACTAAAACTATAACTATGAAACCTTTGATATTTCTCATGATAACCCCTCCTTATATAACGTTTAATCAATTAATTTATCAAGATAAGCACCATAACCTTCTTCCGCCATCTTACTTTTTGGAATGAATCTAAGAGCTGCTGAATTAATACAATATCTAAGTCCAGTCTCTGTTGGTCCATCATCAAACACATGACCTAAATGTGAGTCTGCTCCACTACTTCTAATCTCAATGCGATGCATATTATGTGAACGATCCTCTTTTCCATAGACTACGTCCTCATGAATGGGTCTATCAAAAGCTGGCCAACCACATCCTGAATTAAATTTATGCTTAGAAGAAAAAAGTGGCTTTCCACTTACTACATCTACATAAATCCCCTCCTCAAAGTGGTTATCATATTCGTTGACAAATGGTCTTTCTGTAGCATTTTCTTGTGTTACAGCATATTGAATAGGTGTTAACCTTTCCTTTAAGAGTGCCTTTTCTTCTGGCAACTTATCAAGATGCGCTTTGATAAAAGCATCCCTTCCTGAGCCTTTATAATAAGCATTATAATGAACTCTGTTTTTCTTATAATAATCTTGATGATACTCTTCTGCAGGATAAAATACCTTCGCTTCCTTAATTGGAACAACAATAGGTTTATCATAAATACCACTTTCATCTAATCGTTTCTTATAAGTTTCTGCAGCCACCTTTTGGTTTTCATCTTGATAGAAAATAGCTGTGTGATAACTTTCTCCTCTATCGAAAAACTGTCCATCTGGGTCCGTTGGATCAATACTTCTAAAAAATATTTTTAATAATTCTTCATAAGGCATCTTTGTTTCATCATAAGTAATTTCTACAGCCTCAACATGCCCCGTTTCTTTTCTTGTCACTTCTTCATAAGTTGGATTTTCCTTATGACCTCCTGTATATCCTGATATAATGCGAATCACACCAGGTAACTCATCAAAAGGTTTTACCATGCACCAAAAACATCCTCCTGCAAAAATAGCTTTTTTAATGTGTGTTCCTTTAATTTCACTCATACTTCCACTTCCTCATCTCTATTTGTTTTCCCTGTACCTATTCTACCCACCATTTATTTTCATTATTAAGTTACTTATGAGTGGGTTAACCTTCTTGCAATAGCATCTCCTGTTGCCTGAACAATGCTTACGATTACTAATAATAAAATCACCGTCATTACCATAATATCTGTTTTAAAATATTGATAACCATACTGGATTGCAAAGCTTCCTAAACCACCTCCTCCTACAGTTCCTGCCATAGCTGAGAAACTAATTAGACTAATTACTGATAACGTAATTGCATGAACAATTCCTGCTAACCCTTCTGGCACAATAACCTCTGTAATAATCTGAAAAGGATTCAGTCCCATAGCTCTAGCAGCTTCAATTACTCCCTTGTCAATTTGATAAAGTGCTACTTCTACTTGTCTTGCTATAAAAGGGGTTACGCCTACAACCAGTGGTACATAAGCTCCTTTAATTCCAATAGTTGTTCCTACAATCCATCTTGTAAAAGGTACAATGGCTGCAATCAAAATGACAAAAGGTACTGAACGAATACCATTAACAATTTTAGAACCAATACTATAGATAACTTTATTTTCTAAAATGTGCTTCGGACTTGTTACCAGTAGTAAGATACCTAAAGGAATTCCTAAGAGAGAAGAAATAATCGTTGCTATAGTAACCATCTGCATGGTTTCTCCTAAAGCTTTCATCATATCAGGAAAGAAATTCACTACATTAGGCATAATTTGTGTTAGTAATTCTTTCATCTTCAATAACCTCCATTTCAACGTTTTCTGCTTTTAAATAATCAATTGCCTGTTCTATGTTGTCTAGCTTACCTTGCAAGTCAATAACCAAATTACCAATCCATGTATCTTGTAACTTTTCAATATTTCCTACTGTAATATTAGCTTCTACATTGAAGCGTCTAGATATATCAGAAATAAGTGGTTTACCAGACACCTCTCCTATGTATTTTAAATGTAATAACTTTGCTACCTCTCCAGACTTAGGCTGATTAAATCGCTCATAGTGAAACGCCTTATTTACAAATTCTTTAGTAATATGACTCTTAGGCTCTCCAAAAACTTCTACTAAAGAACCTGTTTCTAAAATCTTTCCCTTCTCCATTACTGCCACTTTAGTACAAATTTCTTTAATCACTTCCATTTGATGTGTGATTAAAACAACTGTAATACCAAGCTTTTTATTAATTTGTTTAAGAAGCTCTAAAATAGATCTAGTGGTTTGTGGATCTAGTGCTGAAGTTGCCTCATCACATAATAAAATTTTAGGATTTGTTGCAAGGGCTCTTGCAATAGCCACTCTCTGCTTTTGTCCTCCGCTCAACTGGGAAGGATAGGCTTTTCTTTTATCTTCAAGGCCTACTAACTCAAGTAATTCTTTAACACGTTTTTCTTTATCTTGTTTACTAAGCTGAGTATGTTTAAGTGGGAAAATAATATTATCAAAGACACTTTTACTTTGCATTAGGTTAAAATGTTGGAAAATCATCCCTACCTCTTTTCGTACACCCATTAGTTCTTTCTCTGTGAGTTGACCAATCTCATATCCCATGACTTCCACTTTCCCTGAAGAAGGTTTCTCTAGGCCATTAATACACCTAATTAACGTACTCTTCCCTGCTCCACTATAACCTATAATACCGAATATATCCCCTTGCTCTATTTGAAGTGATACATTGTCTAATGCCATCACCTCACTATCATCTTGCTTAAATACTTTTTTAATTTGTGTTAACTGAATCATCATAGCCCTCCCTGCCTATTTTAGTCTTCTTAAACATCAAAAAAGCCTCACCTCTATAGCTATTTCTGCTATAGAGGTGAGGCTATATATACAATACTGCCACACGGTACCACTCTAATTCATCTGTATTTCACAATACAAACCTCTTCAAGTACGGCATAAATAGATTCTTCTAAATCACTCCTATTTATGATTATACTCTATCGCTATAACAGGCGAACCTGTTGTAACCTAAACCATTTCGTTTCAGTTACACCGCTCCAAGACCATGTTCAGTTTAATATTCTTTGCTTCTTTTCAGCTCCCGAAACTCTCTGTTAAAAGACGTCTTAAACCTACTCTTCTTTTCTTCGCATTTCTTATTTTTAAGTTATTGTCATCTTAGCATATCTCTTTTTGTCCATGCAAGTTATTTTTTTAATTCATAATATATTCATTAATATTTTACATGATTTTAATCTATTTCTCCAAATTATTAGTACTTTTTACTATTTCTCATTTTTTAAAGCGATTCCTAATGTTACAATTAACCCACCCCATAGGATAGTTGCTCCTAACACTAAAAATGTCATTGCATAACTAGTCATTTATGTTTACTCCTCTCTTTTTATCAAATTTACTTTCTATTTTCCAAGGCTTTTTACTAATGAGTAACCCACCTATTATTCCTAGAGCTATAACGAGCCAACCATATAGGAATAACGCTATTAAATCATAGCCTCCATAAGGTGCTTTAAACTCTGTTACAAGACTTTGAATTAGGCTAATTACTAAAAGTGTAGGAGTCACATACTTTATAATCAAATCCCACCATCTTCCTATTTTGAAATAGGAAATGCGATTTGTATGTTCTCTTATCTCCTTAGGTTTAATAATCCAGCCAATGACAAAGGCCTCTAATAATCCAACTGTAACTATTCCATAGTTGTTAATGAAACTATCCATAATATCTAATAAATATAATCCAGCATTGGTTGCAAAAACTGTACTTATTAAAAATCCAATTGCACATATACCTGTTACAACTTTTTCTCGTGTCCATCCAAATTTGTCCATTATTGCAGCTGCTATTGCTTCAACTAATGAAACAGCCGAAGTAATTCCTGCACATACGAGACAAACAAAAAATAAGATGCCTAATATATTCCCCCATATACCCATCATTGTAAACACCTTAGGAAAGGCTATAAATGCTAAACCAATACCACTTGTTACGACTTCTTCAACAGGTACACCTTCCTTTGTTGCCATTATGCCAAGTATTGCAAATACTCCAATTGCACATAGAAATTCAAAGCCACAATTTGCAAACACAGTCATAAATGCACTATTATTAATATCTGTCTTTCTAGGCAGATAACTTGAATAAGTCATCATAATACCAGTCCCAATACTTAAAGAGAAAAACACCTGTCCATATGCTGAAATCCAAACTTTAGGATCTTTCACCTTCTCCCAATCTGGTGTAAATAGCCTGTTTAGCCCCACTTCTGCTCCCTCTAATGTAACACCCCTTATAACGATAATAATCATAATGACTAGTAAACAAGGTAACAATATTTTATTCATTTTTTCAATGCCTACTTTTACCCCTTTATAGCATATAAACCAATTCATTAACCAAATTATAGCAATCCCTATAAGGACAGAAACAATTATTTTATCTATGCTTAGTGGCGAGCTAGATAACTTTAAGAAATCATTATAGAAGAAAGCATTAGCATCTTCTCCCCATCCTTTATTAAAGCTAAGCGTTAAATATTTCATTGCCCAACTTAAAATCATAGAATAGTAGCATAATATAATCGATGAACTAATAATTGCCCACCACCCAAACCATTCAAACTTTTTATTAGCTCTTGCTAATGATAAAGGAGTAGAGCCTCTAAATTTATGCCCCATCCCATACTCTAGTATTAATAAGGGAATCCCTGCAGTAAATATAGCAAAGAAATATGGGATTAGAAATGCTCCTCCCCCACTCGAGTAAACCACATACGGATACCTCCATATATTACCTAATCCCACAGCTGACCCTATTGCTGCAAGGATAAATCCCATCTTTGTTCCCCATTGCTCCCTGTTTTCTTCCATGCTTAATCCTCCTAAATTAAATTTCAATATTTATAAAATAAAAAAAGCCCCCTAACGATATATGGGACTTTTTTAACCTGATATGTGCCCCATATTTACCTATGAGGCATCTTTTATCTTAAAAATACTACAAAAATAGCCTCATATAAATCTATGAGGCATCTTTTATCTCTTATATAT
>JARKVN010000088.1 GCA_029851645.1 Cellulosilyticum sp.
TGTGGGAGAAGTGATGATGAATCATCGACTGGACCATCCATTTTTAAAGGCGTTATTTAAATCAGCAGAGGAGCTAGAACTTCCTGTATTAATCCATATGAGTCCAGAGGAAGGCTTTCAGTATGGAGTAGTAGATGAGCCAAGATTACCCTTTTTGGAAGAAGTACTAAAAGATTATCCAGCATTAAAGTTAATTGGGCATAGCCAACCATTCTGGCATGAGATTTCAAAAGATGCTGGAGATGAAAAGGAGTCAAGGTATGCATGGGGACAGGGGCCTGTTATTCCTAATGGACGCCTAGTAGAACTATTTGAGAAATATCCCAATCTTTATGGTGACTTATCGGCAAATAGTGGGGGATGTGCCATGATGAGAGATGAGAAATTTGGTCTATGGTTTATGGAAAGATTCAAGAATCAATTGATGTTTGGAACAGATATGGTAAATGTTAAAATGACATTCCCACTAGGAACTTGGATGGACCGTATGTGGGAAGAGGGAAAGCTATCGACAGAAACCTATGAGAATATTTGTTTTAAAAATGCAAGGAAACTCTTTAAAATTTAATACATAGTATTTTGCGAAGTAAAAGGTAGTAAGTTAGGCAGTAAATAAAAGAACAGGAGGAAAAAAGATGAGTGAGATGAGAACTAGAATTTTACCAAAGATGATTAATGAGGAAGTAGAGAAATATTTAGAGAGAAATGATATTATCATTGTTCCTGTAGGAACGGTAGAACTTCATGGAGGGTTGCCACTTGATAGTGAAACGGTAATCAGTGAGGCATTTGCTCTTAAGATGGCAGAGGCAGCAGATGGTTTAGTTTTGACAGGACTTCCATATTTTTATGCAGGAGCTACAGCAATAGGTAGAGGAACAACTCAGGTAAGTATTAGAGAGGGAATTGATTATTTAGGAGCTATCGCAAGAAGTTTACTACGTCAAGGATTTAAACGTCAGATTTATATTAGTTTCCATGGACCAGCCCATATGACATGTAGCCCGATGGTGCGTGATTTCTTTGATGAAACAGGCGTTCCTATTTTGTATATGGATTTAACTATGCAGATGATGAAATCAGCCAAAGACTTATTTAAGAGCATGGACAGTTTTCATGCTATAACGGTGGCTGCTTATGATATGATGGGTCGTATTTCGGATGTACCACTTACTACAGAGCATTATCATCAAGAACCACAAAGTACAGCTCGCTTTGATGAGCTTTTTGGAGTAGCCTATCAAAGTGGTAGCATCGGATATTGTTTTGGTGAACAAAAGGATCACATGAGTACACCTATGATACCAACAGAAGAGGTAAGGGAAAAGTTAGCGAATGAGGGAAGACCAATTATTGAAGAGCTTGTAAGGCGAATTAACATGGAAAAGGTAGTAGAGGACATGCGTCTTCTAGATGAGTTTGAGCAAGAAGTGATGAAACGCTATCCATGGATTCCGGCAGCAGATAGACTTGGTAAAAAATACTAATTTTTTGCTGTATCATTTCTTTATAATTGCACATACTACTTTTGTAAAACCAAACTGAATGTAGGAGGGAACGAAGATGACAAGTCAAAGTAACCAAAGCATTCAAGCCACGGAGGCTTACGCAGAAAGTGGTTCAGGAGATGAGCCAAAAGACACGTAAGGCTTATAGGATTTGAAAAAGTCCTATAAGCCGGTAAGGTTTTACCAAAGATAAGGACTTGCTTATAATCATACTTTGTATGAGTTTAAGTAAGTCCTTTATGTTTGTAGTTATTTATCTTAGTTATTATGAATAATGGCTAAGGCTTCTTTAAGTTGCTGAAGTGCCTTTTCTAGATTACTACGCTGCGTAGCGATATTCACACGAATGAAACCTACAGCTGCAGGATCAAAGATAGTACCTGAGTGAACCCACCATTTTGCTTTATGGGTTATAAAGTCTATCAGTGCTTCTTGAGTCTTAAAACCAAGTGAGCGGCAGTCAATCCAAAGAAGATAAGTGCCTTCAGATTGGATGACGTTAAGAGATGGCATGTGTTCTTTGAAGAAGTTTTCTAGTAGGACTTTGTTGTCCTCAATATAGGAAACCAAACCATCTACCCATTCATCACCTTCATTGTAACCAGACACAACCAAATCAATAGCGAATGGAGATAGGTTATGAAGGGATAAGGGGGCAAGTGCAGTATTAAAAGTCTTTCGAAGAATAGCATCTTTAATAATAATATTCGCTGCTGCAATACCCGCTACATTAAAGGTTTTTCCAGGAGAAAGACAAGTAATTAAATGATTTGAAATAGCCTCTGAAACGGTTGCCATAGGGGTATAATGAAAACCTTTAAATACAAAATCATGATGGATTTCATCAGAAACAATAAGTACATTATGTTGAATACATAGTTCGCCCATACGTCTTAATTCATCTGGAGTCCATACACGCCCAACAGGATTATGAGGATTACAGAGGAAAAAGATTTTAGTATTTGGATCGCTTACTTTAGCTTCAAAGTCTGCAAAGTCAATCTCATAACGATTATCCTTTAAAATCAGTTGATTATTGATAATCTGGCGACCATTGGAGGTAACACTTTCTTCAAAAGGATGGTAAATAGGACGTTGTACAAGAATGGAGTCACCTTCATTACAAAAAGTACTAGCAATAAGACCTAATGCAAAAACAATATTAGGTGCAGTAACAATCCAGTCACTTTCTACACTCCAGTTATGCCTGCGTTCAAGCCAACCCATAATTGCTTGGTTGTAGGTTTCAGGTTTATGTGTGTACCCATAAATAGGGTGCAGAGCACGTGAAGTCAGTGCATGAGCAATACAAGGTGCGGTTTCAAAGTCCATATCGGCTATCCAAAGCGGAGTAGCATCTTCAGGAATATTATTTAGAGATTTCGTATCAAATTTGCGACAGTTAGTATTTCTTCGATCAACAGGTTTATTAAAATCATAATTCATAGGACATCTTCCTAAATATATATTACCTTTAGTGTAAGAAAAATGAAGTACGCTGTCAATGATAAAAATACGATACCCATTGGCAATCAGAGGATACCATATTTTTGGCTTTATAAGATGCGTTTATATAGATAAGCATGACCTTGTTTACCAATTCGCTGAATGACACCTAAATGGTGTAGGATATGGAGACCTGTTGAGGCTACTTTTTGTGTGATTTTAGCCTTTTGTTTATAGTCCTTACTAGTAAAAGTAGGAGGAAGGTCTGAAGGTAAAAGTTGATTAAAATCTCTTAGACTGCTTAAATGAATCTCATCTACAAGGGCAACAGGAATCCCATCATCTCGTGTAGAACCTTTCTTTTTATCTTTGCTCCATCCATTGAGGAGTCTAGATTCTTCAACATTAAGGAAGCAAACAATAAAGTGAAGATTTGGATGTGCAAGGTAGTCTTTAATACGATAAAGTTCTGGGATAATGCGATAAATTGTTCCTGTTTTGGGAGATTTCCGCTTAGGAGAAATCTCACCTGTTTCTTCATCAATCCAACGAATCCACTTGATATAGGCAACAGGATAAACAATCGTTACTTGATAGTGAGGCAAAAAAGCATCTAGTTTTTGTTTCATTGTATTAAAGTGGCACGTTTGAATTTCGATAATTTGATGGTTATTCATAATATCAGCGACATAAGAGCCGACTTTTATTTCATGAAACTGCTCATTAGGTTCATAATAATGTTTTAAAACAGCATGAACTGTTTTTTCTTTTAGTGTACCAATGCCTTTTGAAGTTTGAGGGTGCGTAAGTACTTTTTGACAAGCAGCTTCAAAACGCTCTGGATTGATAATAGAATGTGCGGATTGTAAAGTTAAGTTAGTTTTTGTTTTCATAGAATAGTCCTTTTAAACGGCATATGTAAAATGATCAAACATAGGCGAAGCAAATTTTATAGCTTTATTTTAACATACTCTCTAAGTAGGATGGTGGGATAGATTAAAAAATAAAAGATAAGACTAAATGATAAATGGGATGATAGACAAGTGGATTAAATAAATTAAGCAAAACAAACAAAAAAATTAGAAAAAAATTTTATTTAGGTGAAATGGTTATATTTTTAAGTAAAATTTGTTTAAAACATAAATTTTTTTGTATGTATTGTAAAAAATAAAATATTTCTATATAATTTATTTATTGAGAATTTTAGTTATCTAAAGGAGTAAAAATATGAAAAAGGTTGTTAAAGCACAATTAAAAAAGCGTGTTTCTGTGGTTTTAACAGGTGCATTAGTAGTATCAGCTGGTATACCGTCTTTGGGCAATATGACAGATCTGCAAAATGAAGAAACAAGAGATTTGCCGTACTTTAGGTTTTATAATGAAAATGGAATAGAACAAACAACAAGTACGGTACTTAAAGCAACTCCAGAACAAAACAAGATTTATACTTATGACTTTAACTCTAATACGGCTTCATCACTTGGTATACCTATTGATGGTACCATGATTGGGACTATTTTAACACCAGATAAGTTACTTACAATTAATGGGAACTATACAATGTCTCATAATAAAGATACGCATGGACTTGTTGTTAAAAATGGTAATAGCTTTGAGGTTAAAGTTGCAGGAAATGCTATTATTACATTTGGATTATGCCAATATGGTAATGGTGGTGAAATTGTAGCTTCAGCAGCTACAAATAATGGGAAGTTTTCTAGTGAACGCATCAATCTAAAAGTAAGTAATGACGGCGAAAAAGAGTCAATAATGTATGTAGGTGAACCAACAACCTTAACGTTTACAATAGATGGTGCAGGTGGATATATTCATAGCCTAGAAGTAGAAAACACCTCAAAAGATTTAGAAATTACACCATGGATAAAAAAAGATTTTTCCATTTCTATTGGTGAGGTGAAGGTTGATTTACAAGGTGCATCAGCCCAAGATAGGAAAGCACAAGCTACGGTAACTAATGGTAAAGTGTATTACGCTCAAAGTGAAAAGGCTTATATAACCACTGATTTAGGCGGGAATAACCTTGCAGATAGGATGCTAATTAATAATAGTCCAGATACGGTTGAAAGTCTAAGTATAAATAGTGAGAACGAGATAGTAGTAACATTTAAGGACAAGACATCTAAGCCATCTACCTATACGATTAATGTACAAGATACAAGTCAATTTGTAACACCTACTGTAGGAGATATGTATGTATTTGATTACGTAAAAAGTGAAATTATCCCACATGATTTTATAAAAGATAATAGGATTGTAGAGGGTTATACGACAGATGATGGAATTCTAACACTGGGTCAAGAGGGGGTAAGTATAGATAAGGCACCTTATTGGCATGATAGTACTCATGGTCTTGCTTTAAATCATGGTAATACCATAGATATTGTGGTAGCGGGTGATGCAGAAATCACTTTTAATGTATGTCAGTATGGTAAGGGTGGAACATTAAAGACTTCTAATTTAGCAGTAGGTGGGACAGGGGCTTTTGACTCAAATCAAATGGGGCCAAGTTCATGTAGTGATACCATCATTTATACTTATAAAGGGGATGCAACCACTTTAAGATTTACATTAGAAACTACAGGAGAAGCTTATCTACATAGTACAACAGTAAGAAATACAGGTAAATTAGTTGGTTCAGATGTTGCAAATGAGCAAAAATCCATGCCGATAGCAATGGATGAATCAGGTTCATTAACGGTGACACCAGTTGGTCAGAAATTAAAAGTAGTACATAGCAATAAAGATGCTTCAATTAGTTCATTAAAGAATGTGGGATATTATGTATTTGAGCCTAGTCAAGAGTCTTATTCTATAGAAGCAGATTTGATAATTGAACCTTTAGTAGGTGGAGGTAGTAATGGGATTTTTATAGGAATGTTTGATGATAAAACTCCTATTCAAACTGTTGCAACATTAGGTTTTCGCGGAGATGGAACAGTCCGAAATACCTTTACTAAATCTGGACAATCTACAGTATCAGCAGGGGGGATTAATAGCAAATATAAGGCTAAAGAAATGCTTCATGTAGTCGTAAAGAAAACAGAAGATGGCTGGTATTCAGAATTTACACAAGGAAATGAGGAAACTCAGACTAAGCTCTATAAATTTACAGATGCCGAATTATTAAAGGTTAATGGATTTCAGACAAATGTACGTTTTGGATTTGCTTTTTCAAATGTACAAGCTACAATTTCTAATTTAACCTTTAAAGATAAGCAAGGCAATGTACTTTATGACCAAAC
Organism: Cellulosilyticum sp.; assembly: GCA_029851645.1. GTDB lineage: Bacteria > Bacillota > Clostridia > Lachnospirales > Cellulosilyticaceae > Cellulosilyticum. The sequence goes on from JARKVN010000088.1 coordinate 6,218, forward strand.
AGATTGTTATGATGCGATTGGAGCAGCACCAAAAGTAGAGGAAGTAGCTCGGCCTGTATTGTCTGAAGATCGTACAACACTTACTGTAACTTGGAAAGGAGATCATGTAAAAGATGATGCAGCATATCAAGTTGAACTTTCTAAAGATGGTGGAACAACTTTTACACTTTTATCTAGGCAGGTAACAGAAAAAACATATACCGTTCCAGTAGAAGACGATGGGGAGTATATCTTTAGAATTACTGGAGTTTGTGGTAAGAAAGAAACCAAGTCAAAGCTTTCTCCAAGCGTGAAGGTTATTGCACCCCTCGAAAGCCCAGTTGTTTCAGCAGAAAGTGGAGATACCTCTATTACTTTAAATTGGAATGCTGTAGAAAAAGCAACAAGTTACGATGTTTATAAAAAATCTACAGAAGAAGCACAATATGTTTTAAGTGCAACAGTAAAAGAAGCAACCTATGTGGATCAGAATGTTAAAAATGAAGAACCCTACTATTATTATGTGGTAGCAAAATCAGATAATAATAAAAGTAATCCTTCTAATACTTTATTAATGGTACCTAGCGCAGGGCGTGTAGGAGACTATGTTTATGAAGAGGAAGCAGCAGAAATCTTTGTAACTAAGAAGTCATATGATACAGTTTATAAAAATGAAGCAACATTAGAAGGAATTGTAGATAGGGCAGGAAATCTTGTATTAGAGGTAAATGGTACAGTACAAGATACCATTTCGGTTACTAAAAAGGAGAAATTTATATTTAAAGCACATTTAAAAGAAGGAAGAAATGATGTCAACTTATTATTGACAGATGAATTGGGTAAAGTAACTCGTAAAACTTTCAATTTTGTTTACTTAACAAATTATGATATTGTTGTAGACAAGAATTATACAGGTATAGATGGGGATAAAGATGCTGTAACAGGAGCAAGAATATATCGAAGGGTACAAGATGCAGTAGATAGTGTGTCAGCTCATAACTCAGAACGTATTGTCATTCTTGTAAAAGAAGGAAATTACAGGGAACATTTACGTATTACTTCTCCCTATATTACATTAATCGGAGAAGATCGTGAGAAAGTAAATATTAATTATTATGATAAGGAATTATCACCAGAAGGTGGAGATACAAAGTTCCGTTGTGCTACTTATGTAGAAGAATCTGCAATTAGTTTTACCGCAGAGAATTTAACTTTTGAAAACACTTACCAATACTTAGGAGATGGTTCAAAGTCAAATGAATCTGCAGATGCATTACGTGTAGATGCTGATGAGGCTATGTTTATTAATGTAAAATTACTAGGTTATCAAGATACACTGTATGCTTGTAAGAATAAGCAGTATTACTATAAATGTTATATTTTAGGTAATGTAGACTATATTTATGGTGGGGCACAAGCGCTATTTAATGATTGTGAGCTAGTATTCCGTTATAACTCTAATAAAAATAGTGGCTATATTACGGCACCTAATACATCGGAAGATAAAGCGTATGGTTATATCTTTAAGGATAGTGTGATTTATGCAGAAGAAGGATGTAATGGCTCCAAATATTTACTTGGTCGTCCATGGGGACCACAAGGAGCTGCTACATTTATCAACACCTATATGAGTAATATTGTTAATAAAGCAGAAGTTTACTCAGACATGAGTGGAAATTCATATGAAAAAGCACGTTTTAGTGAATATTATTCTTATGGACCAGGATACGCAATTAATAGCAAACGTCCACAAATTTCAAAGGCTCAGGCAGAAAGTATGACAGAAGTAGGATTTTTAGGTTGGTCTCCAAAAGATGTTTCAAAGAAAATTTCTAGTCATGACTTTATAGGAAATGTTGTAACGGAGGGAGAAGAGCAGTTTATCGAATCAGAATATAGTGATGACAAAGTAGATTCAGATTCAACAGATGATACAGGATTAGGGGCATATACTGTAGAAGGATATGCAAAGAATGTAACAGGTGGTGGTGTACAATCAGAGAACTCTGATAATTACTATAGAGTGGCTACAGCACAAGAATTTTTAGATGCATTAACAATGATTAAAAAATTAGGAAAAGCAAGTGTTATTGAATTAACAGAGGATATTAACTTAGGCTCTAAAGAAATTGGAGATGCTCTTACAAAATATAGTAGTATCATTAAACCAGTAAGCAATGCACCCTTTTTACATCCTACTTTAATGGAAACAGGTGTTTCAACTCTATATATTAAAGATATGAGTAATCTAACCATTTACTCTAAAAATGGTTCAGCGCTTAAACATGGTTGTATGGATATTAGCAATTCATCTAACATTATTATTAGAAATGTAGTGTTTGATGAACTATGGGAGTGGGATGAAGCTACAGGTGGAGACTACGACCGTAATGACTGGGATTATATGACAATCCAAAATGGAAGCAATAACATTTGGGTGGATCATTGTACTTTCTACAAAGCATATGATGGTATAATTGATGTGAAAAAAGCAGAAAGTAGTAAAAAAACTAATGTAACAATCTCATGGTCTAAGTTCTTGCCAGAAAGTGAGTCAAGTTTCTTTGATACGATGATGGACTTATTAGAATCAAATCCAGAAGCCTATCCTTACTATTATAAACTGCTAACTCATTATGGAATGACAAAAGAACAAGTGCGAGGATATGCATCCATGCAAAAGAAAACTCACTTAATTGGTGCTTCTGATTCAGAAGCAAATATAGAGAACTTACAAGTTACTCTTGCCAATAACTATTATAAGAACTCCATGGACCGTATGCCACGTATGCGTGGAGGAGATGCTCATGTCTATAACTGTATTTTAGATGCATCTGAAATTTATGAATTAAAAACTTCTATTACTAATAAAGATGCAGCATCTAAGATTGTAAGCAATGGAGCGATTTCTACTTGTGGTGCTTCAGTATTACTAGAAAATACCTATATTGACGGTATCATTAATCCATTAATTAGTGGGAATGGTTCAAGTCCAGGTGGGTATATGAATGCTATTAATTCTATTTACTTCTTAAACGGTGAGCAAGCAGATCTTGTTGTAAAAGATCTTACTGTAGGAGCACCAGCAGGGCCTGATATGATTTTAGATGCAGACCAATTTATTTCTGACTTGCCCTATAGCAACTACAAGTTATATGATGTTAGTCAATTAGATAAGAAGGTTTTACCAAATGTAGGTGCAGGTATAATTGATATGAGCAGTATACAATGGCAAAAAACAACTTATAATGACTCTTCTAGTAATGAGGAAGAGGAAGCTATAAAAGAATATATGGTTACACTCAATTATCAAGGAGCAACTGCTAATCATACAATAGAAAAAATTAAAGTAACAGTAGGTAAGCCTTATGGTAATTTGCCAACACCCGTGAGAAGTGGCTATAGATTTTTAGGATGGTATACAAGTATAACAGGTGGAGAAAAAGTAGTCCCCACGACAATAGTTGCTAAGGAAAACGAACATGTCCTTTATGCAAGATGGTCAGTAGTATCTAATAACAATGGTTCTAATAACAATAGCAACCAAAAACCTTCCAAACCAGATGTGGAAACACCAAAAGTAGAAATACCAGAAGTCAAAGAAGAAGAGGTAGGAAAGACAGAATTAAATAATAAGGTGGAAAGTACAGATTCTGTTTTAGACTCATTTAAAGATATTGCAGAAGAACACTGGGCTAAAGAATCAATTAGATATATTGTTGATAAAGGGATTTTCAAAGGTGTAAGTGAAGACAGTTTTGCACCTAATGAAAATATGACAAGATCTATGTTTGCTATGGTACTATATCGTTTAGCTGGTGAAGCTATAGTAGAGGGAAAACATGGATTTAAAGATGTTAAATCTGGTAGTTGGTATGAGGATGCCGTTACTTGGGTAGCTCAACAAGGGATTGTAAAGGGCGTGGATATAGACACATTTGCTCCAGATACACCCATTACACGAGAGCAAATTGCTGTCATGCTCTGTCAATATGTGAAAGCAATGGATATCCAACTCCCACAAAGTGAAGGGCAAGTAAATTTTAATGATCAAGAGGACGTATCAGTATGGGCAAAGGAAGCTATGCAGGTTATGAAAAAGACAGGAATCATCAAAGGAGATGACAAAAATAACTGTAATCCAAAAGGAAAAGCGACAAGAGCCGAAGTAGCAACAATGCTTCATCGATTTATGGAAATGATATTATAATGTATTCTATATGTACTGTTTATGTAATAAAAAGTCAAGACGGCTCTAGGACATTGATATCCTAGAGCCGTCTTTAAAAATTTTAGTTTGTTGTAATGATTATTTTGACTGATTTGCATAGATTTCTTTTTCTACCTGAATAAAGATATCTGCAATTACTCCATAAGCTTTACCCCAAGCATCAATGACTTCATCTGTTGCCGCATCACCTAAAACATCTTTAATAGCAATAAGTAAGTTTTTACCTACGATAGGGTAGTGCTCAGGTAAGATACCTACTTCCACATGGCGTTGTCCAATTTTTTGAACAGTAGGAAGAAGAGATTCAAGGTTATCAATATTTTGAGCAGCAGCTAATACTGTCATGGCAAGAGCTTTAGGTTGTTCACCAGATTCTTGTCTATCCATATTAAAGAAAGCTTTTACTTCTGGATTATTTGTAAACATTGTTTGATAGAAGTGTTTTGTGATTTCGAAGCCGTGTTCTTTTAAAGCTGGAACTGTACTTTTAATAATATCTATTGTTTTTTGGTCTAACATAATAAATCCTCCCGATAGCATGAATAAACTTTTATTTTTATCCTATTCATTTAAAATATTAAATGAGTATATAATTTACTTATTTAATATATCATGAACTATTTAAAGGTGCAAGTAAAATACTTATTTAAATTTAAAAGCTTTAAGCTTACCCAGATAACTGTTAGAATAAAAATAAAAACTAGAAGAGGTTAAACGATGCAACTATCTAAGTTTACAGACTATACATTTCGCGTACTTATTTATATGGCCAAGCATGAAGAAGAACTTACAACTGTAGAACAATTGGCTATTGTACTGGATGTTTCAGAACATCATTTAAAAAAGGTAATTCAAAAATTGGCTAAAACAGATTATTTAATTTCTATTAAAGGACGAGCCGGCGGTATTAAGCTCGGATGTCCTCCTAAAGAAATTAACTTAGGAGAGGTTTTAAAAATGACAGAAGATAATCTTAATATTGTAGCTTGCCTAAACACAGATGAGAAATGTGCCTTTATAACAGGAGAGTGCAAATTAAAAAAAATTATTAATCAGTCATTGGAAAGATTTATTGAAGTATTTAGTCAATATACGTTGGAGGATATTTTATAGTAAATTTGTAGCTATAGCAACATATTTTTGTGATTTTCTATAGTATGATGTTCTCAGATTCAAAACGAACGAAAAAGGAGTAGATGAATATGGAAAATTGCAATATGTTTTGCTATCAATGTCAAGAAACAGCAGGAAATAAAGGATGTACAAAAGTAGGGGTTTGTGGAAAAAGTGCAGACTTAGCGAAGATGCAGGATTTATTAGTTTATGTCACAAAAGGTTTATCTGAGATTACAACAAGATTACGTAAAGAAGGAAAAGCAGTAAGTAAGGAAATCAATCACTATATTACACTTAACTTATTTACAACCATTACAAATGCAAACTTTGATGATGATATATTTTATGTAAGAGTAAGAGAAACGTTAGCTATAAAAAATAGGTTAATAGAAGAGCTTGCTAGTAAAGAAGGGTTAACAGAAGCAGCAATTTGGGGTATTGATGATAAGGTTCATGATATCTCAGAAGTAAATGCAGTGTTAAAAGCAAAATCAGAATCAAAAGAAGTTGGTGTCTTATCAACTGAAAATGAAGATGTTCGTTCTTTAAGAGAGTTAATCACTTATGGATTAAAAGGGTTATCTGCTTATTCTAAACATGCCAATGCACTAGGGTATGACAACGAAGAAATTGACGCCTTTATGCAGTCTACCTTAGCAAAATTATTAGATGATGCTTTAAGTGTAGATGATTTAGTAGCATTAACATTAGAGACTGGTAAAGTTGGCGTTGATGGTATGGCCCTTTTAGATAAAGCTAATACAACAACTTATGGAAATCCAGAAATCACAAAAGTCAATATTGGGGTTGGCAAAAACCCTGGTATCTTAGTATCTGGTCATGATTTAGCAGATATTGAACAGTTATTAATCCAAACACAAGGAACTGGTGTAGATGTGTATACACACTCTGAAATGCTACCTGCACACTACTATCCAAACCTTAAGAAATACACGAACCTTGTAGGGAATTATGGTAATGCTTGGTGGAAACAAAGAGAAGAGTTTGAAAGCTTCAATGGGCCAATTTTAATGACTACAAACTGTATCGTAACACCAAAAGATTCTTATAAGGATAAGATGTTCACAACAGGAGCAGCAGGATTTCCAGGGTGTAAACATATTGAAGGCGAAGCAGGATCTGCAAAAGATTTCTCTGAAATCATTGAACTAGCTAAGAAATGTGCTGCTCCAACTGAAATCGAAACAGGGGAAATCATCGGTGGTTTCGCTCATGAGCAAGTATTTGCATTAGCTGATACAGTAGTAGAGGCAGTAAAATCAGGAGCAATCAAAAAATTCGTAGTAATGGCTGGTTGTGATGGTAGAGCAAAATCAAGAAACTACTATACTGATTTTGCAAAAGCACTTCCAATGGACACAGTCATCTTAACTGCAGGTTGTGCAAAGTACAAATATAACAAATTAAACCTAGGAGATATTGGTGGTATTCCAAGAGTATTAGATGCAGGGCAATGCAATGACTCTTATTCCTTAGCGTTAATTGCACTTAAGTTAAAAGAGGTATTTGAATTAGCAGATATTAACGAATTACCAATCATCTACAATATTGCTTGGTATGAACAAAAAGCGGTAATCGTATTACTTTCTTTGTTATATCTTGGAGTAAAAGAAATCCACTTAGGACCAACACTTCCAGCGTTTCTTTCTCCAAATGTAGCAAAGGTATTAGTAGAAAACTTTGGTATCGCAGGAATTGGAACAGTCGAAGAAGATATGGAATTATTCTTTGGTGAAGAAGTAAAAACTGAAAAGTAGAAGGATTCCCCTTAGTAATGTGCTGAGGGGATATTTTTTTATGGAGCATTTATGGATAATTGAGGGTGAACAAACCACATTCTTTAGCAATAGCTATAATAAAATATTTTGGAGCTTTTTAGTATCAAGGATTTTGAAGCTGTTTTGATAGTAGTCAATTAATCCTTCTTGTTTCATAAGACCTAGTTCACGACACATAGAAGGTCTAGAAACATTAAGGTAATCAGCAAGCTGGTTACGATTAAGAGAAAGTGTAAAAGACAAGCTTTGACAAAGATGAGCTTCAGATAGTAGATAGGTAGCTAGTTTCTCCCGCATACCTTTTAGAAGAAGTAGGTCCATCTTGGTATTAAGGTGATAGTTCTTATCAGCAATTAGACGCATCATATTATAGACAATCAGATGATGAAAACTGCAGCTATTACTACAACTTGAAATAATACGTTTATAAGGAATTAGTAAGAGTTTTGTTGTATTTGTTAAAGCTGTAGCAGATACAGGACTTAAGCGGTGTGAAGTACAAACCACTCCCTCACCAAAAAGATTACCAGGGGAAAAAAGAGCCACAATATTTTTCTTGCCCGCTAGATTTTCCTTAGTAAGTTCCACTTTGCCATCTAGAATAATATAAATGTACTGAATCAAATCCCCTTGATTAAAGATAAATTGACCTTCAGTATAGTTTTGGATAATGGGTTTTAAACAAGGTAAAAGGTGAAGGAGTTCATCATAAGAAACGCCTTTAAATAAAGCACATTGGCTGAGTATGTCAAGTTGATGCGGTGTAAATTTCATAACTATCCCTTTCTTAATAGAGTAAATAAGACCATGGTAAGTGAGTCATAATAAAATGTCAAGAAGGATAAGGCTTAATTTTTACTATCAAGAGTTACTAGATGATAAATTTAAATTCTGTATTTATAATGCGCAAAAGCCTTGAGAATGTTATATTCTTAGGGCTTTTGTTTTTGTGATAAATTATGATAGAAGTTTAAATAAGTGGCACAAGCTAGTTAAGTAGATTAAGGGGAGGAAGGAAAAAGACGTAGCTGTTGTATTCATAGACAGGATAATGGAATAAAGGTAAAATATAAGCATCATAAGAGTAAGCGAGGATAAAAAGCAAATGGCGACTATTGGATTTGAAGAAAAATTATGGGAGGCTGCTGACAAGCTTCGTAACAACATGGATGCAGCAGAATATAAACATGTTATCTTAGGACTTATTTTCCTTAAATATGTGTCAGATACATTTAAGGAGAAGTATGACCAATTACTTGAAGAAGACCCAGACTTTGCAGAGGATAGAGATGAGTATTTAGCAGAAGGTGTATTCTGGGTACCAGAAAATGCACGTTGGAATTACATTGCACAGCATTCAAAACAAGCAGAGATTGGACAAGTAGTAGATACTGCTCTTGATGCTATTGAAAAAGAAAATGATAGTTTAAGAGGAGTACTTCCTAAAAACTATTCAAGACCAGAGCTTGATAAGCGAATACTTGGAGAAATTATTGACTTATTTACCAATATCAACATAGGTGGCGAAGAAGCAAGAGAAGAAGATGTACTAGGAAGAGTATATGAATACTTCCTAGGAAAATTTGCGGCGAATGAAGGTAAAGGTGGTGGAGAGTTTTACACACCAAAATGTATCGTTAAATTAATGGTAGAAATGGTTGAACCATACAAAGGATATGTTTATGACCCTGCCTGTGGTAGTGGAGGTATGTTTGTACAATCTCAGAAGTTTTTACAAGAACATAGTGGAAGTACCTTTGATATCTCAGTATATGGACAAGAGTCTAACCCAACAACATGGAAACTTGCTAAGATGAACCTTGCTATTAGAGGAATTGAAAATAACTTAGGAAGTAAAAATGCAGATACTTTCCATGATGACCTCCATAAAACACTGAAAGCAGACTTTGTCCTGGCTAATCCACCATTTAATGATAGTGACTGGGGTGGGGCAGCACTAGCTGATGATACAAGATGGAAATGGGGAGTACCACCAACAGGTAATGCCAATTATGCATGGTTATCCCATATGGTTGATAAATTAGGGCAAACAGGTATTGCAGCAGTAGTATTGGCTAATGGTTCCCTTTCAAGTAATACATCTAATGAAGGTGAAATACGTAAAAATTTTATTAATGCAGATTTAGTAGACTGTATTGTGGCATTACCAGATAAATTATTCTATACAACAGGTATTCCAGTATGTATTTGGTTCCTTAATAGAGACAAAAAACATAAAGGACAAACACTCTTTATTGATGCACGTAAACAAGGTGAAATGGTAACACGTAGATTGCGTGAATTAAGTGATGAAGATATCAGAAAGATAGCTGATACGTACATTAACTATAAACATGATACAGGATATGAAGACATACAAGGTTTCTGTAAAATAGCATCATTGGATGAAATCAAAGAACATGATTATATTCTCACACCAGGACGATATGTAGGCATAGAAGAAGTAGAAGATGATGGTGAGCCATTTGAAGAAAAGATGGATAGATTGACTACAGAACTTGCTAAACAGTTCAAAAAGTCCAAAGAGCTTGAAGAGGAAATAAGAAAGCAACTTGGAGGCATTGGATATGAGTTTTAGTGAATGGAAAGAAGTTAAATTAGGAGATGTAGCAGAAGTTCTTAGTGGATATGCCTTTAAGACTAAGGATTTTTTTGAAGAAGGTATACCAGTAGTTAAGATTAAAAATATAGTTCCACCTATAGTTGATATTGGCGATACTCAATATGTATCAGAGGAGTTATATAAAGAAAAGATAAAATATGGTCTAAAGTATAATGATATTCTAATTTCTATGACAGGTTCACATATAAATCAACTAGCTTCAGCTGTAGGGAAAATAGGGAGAGTAAAGTTAGTAGGTCAAAAATTATTATTAAATCAAAGGGTAGGAAAGTTATATGTTAAAGATTCCGTGAAATGTAATCAAGAATATTTATACTATTTCTTAACTCAAGATAATATAAGGTACGATTTGGCAGCAAGTGCAGGAGGAAGTGCAAATCAAGCTAATATTAGTCCCCAAAATATAAGAGATATTGATATTTTGTTACCACCATTAAAAGAGCAAAAAGCTATTGCCAATATACTTTCATCCCTAGATGAAAAAATAGAGCTTAATAATCAAATGAATAAAACCTTAGAAGAAATGGCACAGGCTTTATTTAAAAGATGGTTTGTAGATTTTGAATTTCCTAATGAAGATGGAGAACCTTATAAATCAAGTGGTGGAGAAATGGTTGATAGTGAATTAGGGATGATACCTAAGGGATGGAAGGTGTCAACAGTAGGAGAGATGGGATTAGATATAAGTGATGGAAATTACAGTTCCAAGTATCCTACTAAAAGAGAATTTATCTCAGAAGGAGTAGCATTTATTAGAGGCACAGACTTTCAAGCAAAAGCTATTAATAGAGATAAGCTTGTATATATTTCATTAGATAAGCATAAGGAATTAAAAAAAGGACATACAAAAGAAAATGATATTTTAATAACTACTAGAGGAGAAATAGGAATGATAGCATATGTACCTAAAACTTTAGTAGATAATAATATAAATGCACAATTAGTGAGAATTAATGGTGGAAAAGAATATAGTAGAGCTTTTTTAGGAAATTTACTAGAAAGTAAATATGTACAAGAGGATATTTCGTCACTAGTTACAGGAAGTGCATTGCAGCAGCTACCAGTAGGGAAGTTAAAAAAAGTAAAGGTAATCTTATCACCTAAAAATATAAGAAGTGGCTTTGATGAAATAGCAATTTCTATTATAGACAAAATAGAATTAAATAATGAAGTAAGTTATTCAGCACAAAGATTGAGAGATACATTATTACCTAAACTTATGTCAGGAGAAATAAGAGTAACAGATTTACAGAATTAAGGAGGGAGTTATGGCTTTTACAGAGGGGAATTTTGAAAATGTAGTTATTGAATATCTACAGGAACTTGATTATACCTATATTCATGGTAGCCAGCTTACAAAAGAAGACAAAGAAGTTTTACTATTTGATAGACTGGAAGTCTCACTCGTTAAAATTAACCCAAATGTACAACACTTAACTATCAAAGAAGCAGTTCGTAAGATACGTAACTTTGAGACTAACGATGTTTTTACTAACAATAAACTTTTTCATAAGTACTTAGTAGAAGGCGTAGAAGTAAGTGATTTTTTAGATGGTGAAGTAGTATACCATACCATTAAGTTACTAGACTTTGAAATACCTAGCAACAATGATTGGTTGGTAGTCAATCAATTAGAAGTGACAGAAGATGGTAGCAAGAAACGACCAGATGTATTTGTTTATGTTAATGGTATACCTCTTGTAGTTATGGAGCTTAAAAGTACATCTCGTGAAGAAGTCACTATAAAAGATGCTTATAATCAACTGATGAACTACAAAGAAGTTCATATTCCATCATTATTTTATTACAATGCTTTTTTAGTCATTAGTGATGGAGTAAGTACAAAAGCAGGTACTATTACAGCTTCTTATGATAGATTTATGAGTTGGAAGAAGATTGAGGCAGAGGATGAAGTATCTAATGTAGATACCATGAATCTTGATACATTGATGTACGGTATGTTTGATAAGACTAGATTTTTAAGTATCATCAAAGACTTTATTCTATTTACAAATAAAGCTAAAATCATGGCTCAATACCATCAATACTACGGAATGACTAAAGCAATAGCAAGTTGTATCAATGCAGTTAAGAATGACGGTAGAGCGGGGGTAGTATGGCATACACAAGGAAGTGGTAAGAGTTATTCTATGACTTTCCTAGCAGGGAATCTTGTAAAGAATAAAGCTTTAAGTAATCCAACAATTCTCGTTATTACGGATAGAAATGACCTTGATGGACAGCTCTTTGCCACATTTTGTAGTGCACAAGACTTTTTAAGACAAGAACCTGTGCAAATGGAGTCACGTTCAGAGGTAAAAGCATTTTTAAGAGGAAGAAAGACAGGTGGTGTTGTTTTTTCTACTATCCAAAAGTTTGTAGAAGAAACAGGACTTCTTTCAGATAGACAAAATATCATAGTCCTAGTAGATGAAGCCCATAGAACTCAATATGGTATAGATGGTAGTTTTGACATTGAAAGTGGTGAGATGAAGTATGGCTATGCCAAGTATTTAAGAGAAGCTTTGCCCAATGCTACTTATATTGCTTTTACAGGTACGCCTATTGAAACAACAGATAAATCAACTTATGGTGTGTTTGGTGACCTAATAGATGTGTACGATATGACTCAAGCTGTAGAAGATGGGGCAACAGTAAAAATCTACTATGAGTCAAGGCTTGCAAAAGTGAAATTAGATGAAAATAAACTTGAGGAAATAGATAAAGAATATTGGCATATGCAAGTTCATGAAGGTGTGGAGGACTACATCGTTAATGAAAGTCAAAAGCAGCTAAGTCGTATGGAGCAAATTATTTGTGACCATGATAGAATTCATGCAGTCGTTGCAGATATAATAGAGCACTATGAGGAAAGAGAAAATCTTGTAGCAGGTAAGGCAATGATAGTTGCCTATTCAAGAAAAGCAGCCTATGCTATGTATCAAGAAATCATTGCTCAAAGACCAGAGTGGATAAATAAAGTTAAAATGGTTATGACTTCTAACAATAGTGACCCAGAAGAAATGGCAAAGCTTATTGGGAATAAAGCCTCTCAAAAGCAGAACGAGAAGGCATTTAGAGACGTTCATAGTGAATTTAAAATCGTAATTGTTGTAGATATGTGGCTTACAGGGTTTGATGTACCCTCACTTGATACCATGTACATTGATAAACCAATGAAAGCACATAACCTAATGCAGGCTATAGCAAGAGTTAATAGAGTTTATCCAGGAAAAACAGGGGGGCTTGTTGTAGACTACATAGGCATTAAGAAGGAGCTTTTTGATGCACTTAAAACTTATACCAATCGTGACCAAGATAAGGTACAGGAGAATGAGGAAGCTAAGAACATTGCCCTAAACTTAATAGAGATACTTAGAGATGTATTTTATTACTTTGACTATGCAGATTTCTTTGGTGAGAGTGATAAAAAACGTTATGACCTTATTCGTAATGGTGCTGAATATATCCAAGCAACAGAAGGGCGTAAAAATCTATTTATGACTCAAACCAAGAAGCTCAGGGATGTATTCAAAATTTGTACAAGCCTGCTGACTAAGAAGGAAAAAGACGAAGTATCATTCTTTGTTGCAGTCAGGTCATTTATTATGAAGACAACTAAGCAAGGGGTTCCTGACCTTAAAGAGGTAAATAGTCGTATTTCTAAGATGTTAGAAGAAGCTATCTTACAAGATGAGGTACTTGTACTTACAGAAGCAGGAAGCAAAGAAAGTTTTGACCTTCTTACAGAAGAAAACATCCGTAAACTTCAAGCTCTCCCCCAAAAGAATATTGCAGCTAATATCCTCATGCGAGTGATGAAAGAAAAGGTTAATGACATTAAAAAGGTTAATCTTATAAAAAGTAGAGAGTTCTCAGAGAAGCTTCAGAAAATCATTGATAAATACAATAATAGAAATGATGAAGAAGATGTATTCAAAGTGCTTGAAGAACTACTTAAGTTCAAAGAAGCTTTAATGGATGCTATCCAAGAAGGAACACAAATGGAGTTAAGCTATGAAGAAAAAGCCTTCTTTGATGTACTGACAGCTGACCCAGAGGTAATTAAACAAATGGATAATAAAATACTCATTAAGATAGCTAAAGAACTAACAAAAACCATTAAAGAAAATATGACGCATGCCTGGTATGAAAAAGCACAGGCACAAGCCAAAATGAGAAGAGAAATTAAAAGACTTCTTAAAAAATATGATTATCCACCTAATAAAAGTGAGAAAGCTATTGAAGATGTACTTGAGCAAGCCAAATTGCAATGTACCCAAAATGATAGATAAATAATATTAGCCATATACCTTTTGAATGGAGCTCGTAAACATGGAAAAAATTAAGATAAATTATTATGGTAGGAAAGAAAATTTTAGAGCTTTTATGTGGTAGTGGACGTTTTCTTGTTTCTTTTATAGAAAGAGGATTTGATATTAGTAGAATGGATTTGTCAGAAGAAATGCTTAAGAAATTAAAGCAGAAAAAGCCTAGATGATACAGACTGTAAAGTTTCGATTACTGTAAAAACAAAAGAGGGCTTTGACTTCAGATTAAAAAGTAAAAATTACTATGATGAACAAAGTTAGACACAATTCTCGCCAGGAATTTACGAACTATATAGTGGCAAAAAGTTATTACAAAGTGAGTCTATGGATTTCCAAACACATCTTTATGAGTTCGGAGAAATGGAGCAATATCTAAAAGAAGTTGGGGTTACAAAAATTGTGACATACTCCTCTTTCAAGAAGGAAATAGAAACTAATAGTCAATGCAAAATATTCTTATACGAATGTGGTTTTTAATATTCAATATTCCTTAATATTAGGGAAATTGACAAATCAAAAAATCGAAAGTTATGGGGAGATATCAGTGGTTCAATATAGGGATCTATGTACAAATGAAATATGTAGAGAATTATTTAAAGGTTTCATTCGTTATCAAAATGTTACAAAGTGCTAGAGAAAAGAAAATAACCAATGGAAAATAAAAGATGGGATGTATTGAAGCAGAGGTATATAATCAAAAGCATGTCAATGAAGAACCTTATGATTGTTAGAATGTAAATTATAAGAAATATAACAATTTTGAGGGCAAAAAACACCTTTGTGTAACTAATACATTTGTAGGTCATCCTATATCCTAGGGATATTTTGGTGCTTAGATTTTTTAGAACCAGCATTTAAAAAAGTGTGTAAGAAAGGTATAACCTTATTTTCTAATAAAGAGATTTTCTTAAATTTAATCAATGAGTTTACAGAAAATGAATGGAAAAAAGACCTACAAGCAGATAAGCTCATACTGGTTGATAAATCCTATATTTTGTCTGATGATGAAGAATTAGAAGCAGATATTGTTGGAATTTCAATCCTCAGTAGACTATAGTATGCCTATTCGATTACTTTTCTACATGATAGAAATCTGGAGAGATGTATTAAAGGAAGTTAAAAATGAGGCCATCAAGAAAAAAGAGTTTATGTTGCCAGCTATTATCCCTATAGTAGCTTACAATGGAGCTGATAAGTGGCATGTTCCTACACATTTTAAAGAAAAGATAAAAGATTACGAGCGCTTTGGTACCAATCTATTGGATTTTGAATATATTTTGCTCGATGTCAACCAATATGATAAGGAAGAGCTGATTAATAAACAAAGTATTGCATCAGCTATTTTTCTATTAGACCAAAAGATAGATGTAGAAGAATACATGAAACGTATTGTCACAATAACAGAAGTTTTTTCAAGGTTCACAGCAGAAGAGAAGCTAGAGCTTAAAAATTGGATAAGAAATACACTACAAGGTGAAGTAGCAAGGCAAGCAATAGAAATCCTAGATACCAATAAAAAGGAGGTTGATTGTATGGTTGCAAACATTACAAGAACAATTGAAGAAATGAAAGAAGAGGCTAAGTTCAAGGGACTACAAGAAGGAAGACAAGAAGGGCTGC
>JARKVN010000082.1 GCA_029851645.1 Cellulosilyticum sp.
TTTACTTTTATTGTACATAAAGGTTTATTATTTTTTATAAGGTAGGTTTGTTATGAATAATATTCTTTTCTCTATTTTCCCTAATGAACGTTTCGTAGATCTTACACTTTATCAATTTGGATGGGAAGCATGCGAACCCCTACATTCTTATGGCCCTCACGCTAGAAACCATTATTTATTCCATTATGTTATCTCTGGAAAAGGTAAACTGTATGCTACAGACTCCAATAATATTACCTAT
Organism: Cellulosilyticum sp.; assembly: GCA_029851645.1. Taxonomy (GTDB): domain Bacteria; phylum Bacillota; class Clostridia; order Lachnospirales; family Cellulosilyticaceae; genus Cellulosilyticum. The sequence goes on from JARKVN010000082.1 coordinate 242, forward strand.
GAATATCACCTAAGTAGCAATTCTGGATTTCTTATTTGTCCTGGTACCATTAATACCTACTGCGCTGACCCTTATGATCCTTGGGAGTATACTTGGGTTGAATTTGATGGCATCAAAGTAAAAGAGCTTCTGGTAGCTGCTGGATTATCTATTGATACGCCTATCTATAAACCTAAGACTTTGGAGCTAGGCATGAAGGTTAAATCAGAATTACTTTATATTGCAGAGCACTACCAAGAGTCAGCTTTAAATTTAATTGGTCATCTTCATCTTTTTATGGATCAACTTATCAAGTCATCATCTTCTTCTCAAAATAATGGAGGTGGAAAACTTAGAGACTTTTACATTCGAGAAGTTATTTCTTTTATTGAACAAAATTATGCAATATCTATTTCTGTTGAGGATATGGCAAAAAAATGTAATTTAAACCGAAGTTATCTAGGTAAAATTTTTAAAGCAGCACTGAATCAAACGCCTCAAGAATTTTTAATTCAGTATCGTATGGCTAAAGCATGTGAACAGCTTAAAACTACCAATCGTTCGATTGGCTCGATTAGTGCCTCTGTTGGTTACCCCAATCAGCTTCACTTTTCTAGAGCCTTTAGAAAAATCTACGGTATTTCTCCCCGTGAATATAAAAATAAAAACTATATTGGTAGTAAAACGCCTTAATGTTACTGAATAAGCTAACACATCCTATTCCATAGAATACAAACCATACAAATTGCTTAAAGATGACTAACCACAAAAAAGTCCTATAGAGTGGAACTTACCGAACTCCACTCTATAGGACTTTTCACTTGAATTATATGCTTTTCTTAGGAAACTTCACAATTACTTTAAATAAATCCCCATCAATGGTAATGTTAAACGCTCCCCCTTGTAATTCTGTAAGATTCTTAGCAATAGCTAAACCTAGTCCTGAACCTTCTGTATGTCTAGACTGGTCTCCTCTTTTAAATCGCTCTATAATTTCATCTGCTGTAAAGTTCATTTCATAAGCAGATATGTTCTTAAATACAATACTTATTTCTTCTTCTATTATATAATCTATATACACCCTAGAATGTGGTGCTGCATATTTTAGGATATTTCCGATTAGGTTTTCAAAGATACGATAAGTTCTTTTCCCATCTAACTCACAAACTACCTTTTCTTCTGGCATATTTACCTTAAATTGAAGCGTACTCATACTAATTTTTTCTGCTAATTCTCCTAGTGTTTGCTTCAGTAAAGCCACTAAATCAATATCCTCTTTAAGTAGCTCTAGATTACCACTAGCTGTTTTACTTGCTTCAAATAAATCTTCAATCAAGATTTTTAAACGTTGTGATTTCTGATCTAGTATTTTGATATATTCTTGCCTCTTCTCACTTGTTAAATCTTCTTTTTTAAGTAAGTCAACATAATTAATAATAGATGTAAGAGGTGTTTTTAAGTCATGAGAAACATTAGAAATTAATTCTGTTTTCATCTTTTGACTAATCAGCTCTTTATTAACAGCATTTTGAAATCCTTCATCTATTAAAGATAACTCATCAATAATAGGCCCCAAAAAGCTTCTTGTGGGCTTATGCCCAACACGCCTTTCATTAATCCCTTGTACATAATCATATAACTCTTTATAGCCACTAGCATACATATGACTCCATATACCTACCACACCTCCAATTACTAATGCAGTTATTATCACGAACCATTCATCCGTGTCACTTAATAATATTAAAACGAATAAAGCTACAGCATATAAAACTAAGCCAATTAATGTTTTTATATAAGGAAATTTCATAGCACATTCTTTAGGTGCTGGCGTTATTTTCATGACTTGCTTTTTTAAGCAGTTAAACTCCCATGCTATACCTATAGCTCCAATGCAAGCTATGATAACATAAATAATTCCTATAAAGAAAGCTGTATCCACTTCATCACTGGCTACTATTGCCATAAAGATTAATGCAAATGTATGTAGTAGATTTAGTATTTGTAGCTTAATATAAAATGTTTTTGCTAAATCTATCCCAATTACTCTGTAAACTGCTCCTCCTATCTTTCTAAGTATTTCCAAAATCTTATCTTTGTGTTTTATAATAAAACTTTTTTCTTTAATAAGCTTTAAATTCCCTGATTTTAATAAATAGACAATATCCACGATATACCAAGCAATGCTACATGTTAGTATAATTCCTCCTATAATATAAACGCCTATCCAATAGATTCTTGTTTCCATATCTCCATAAAGAATTCTCATAAGTACATTAGGTTGTATTAACCTCCAATAAACTGTTCTTGTTTTCATGTAAAGAAATAATGCTAAGGCTATTTTTAGCTCAATACTTACATTTCTAAAAACAGTCCAAGCCTTTCCTTCTAATTTACCCTTATCACTTTCTAAGGTAATCAAAACAAAATAACCTGTAACTAATATAAGATGAACAAAAATAAAAGTCTTTAATATATATGAATATTTATGTTTTTCTATGTTGTTATACACAAAATCTGTTGGTTCAATTGCCTTATCTAAAACAAAATATTGTACATCAAGATTTATATACCCCAGTTCTTCACTTTGGCGTCCCATCATTTTAGGACGGACTATTCGATTGAAAGCCGATTGAAAATCCATTGATGATTTCCCTAAATACTCACCATCTTTTTCAATTAAATAGTTATAAGCATCCTGAAATGTGATTTTGATATAAAATTTACTAGCCTCTCTTAAATCTTCAGGTTCAGCATTTGGTACCTGATTATTAGTATAAATTTTCGTTCCCTTTTCATCACTCACTTCTATATGGTAAATAAGATTATCTAGGTTTTCATACTTTTTATAATACAACTTCTTATCCTCAACTTGGGTTTGCTTGAGATAAGCTGTTAGCTCCGCTAAGGTTGTCATAAATGTCTCACTACTAAAATAAGCTTTCTCTGCCATGTATTGCACAAGTCTTGTTTGGCAAAGCCCTATAGTTATTAATATTCCTAATACTAATAACAAACAACTTATACTTAATGGATGCTTAATTTTACTTTTCAAATTTGTAGCCAATGCCCCACACCACCTTTAAATATTTTGGTTCTTTTGGATTGATTTCTATTTTTTCTCTAATTTTTCTAATATGTACTGTTACGGTATCTGCATTATAAGCTGGTTCATCCCATACTTTCTCATAAATTTCTTCTATTGAAAAAACACGACCTGCATGACTCATTAGTAGATGTAAAATACCATATTCAGTAGGTGTTAATCTTACAGAATTACCATCTACGTAAACTTGCTTACTCATTTGATCAAGCTTAATTCCTCCAATAGTAATTGCTTGTGTTAACTCTTTAATTTGTTGTACATAGTTGGTACTTCTTCTTAGACTGGAATTTACCCTAGCCAAAAGTTCCATGGGATTAAAAGGCTTTGTTACATAGTCATCTGCTCCTATATTAAGCCCCCATATTTTATCTGTATCTTCTGATTTAGCTGTTAGCATAATAATGGGCACAACACTTTTTTCTCTAATTTTAAGGGTTGTTTGTATCCCATCCATTACAGGCATCATTAAGTCCATTAAAATTAAATCAATGGACATCATCTTAAATAATTCTAATGCTTCCTCCCCATGCTTTGCTTTAACAACTTCATAGCCTTGTGTTTTAAGATAAATTTCTATAGCATCTGCAATCTCTTTTTCATCTTCTACTACTAAAATCCTGTACCCCATCTTCTTTTCCTCTCTTTTATTCCACTTATTTAATGTATCATATTTTTTCTAAGAAATAGTTCTACTATTTCTTAAGAATTTATTAAACTTTAATCTTATCCACTCACCTATTATACTATTTTTACCTGTTATTATAGTAGTTACTATTCTATACACAAAAATAACAGGTATCTATTAGTCAAACTACTAAATACCTGTTTTCTCTTATTTATTGTTTATTCAATTACTTTATCATAATGACATAAAAACTCGACTAGTAACTTAATACAATTTTCTACGTCTGCCTGATCTGCTACTTCTGCTGGTGAGTGCATATAACGAAGAGGAATAGATACTAATACAGTAGGTATCCCTTTTCCTGCAAAATGTATTCTATCTGCATCTGTATAGCTTAAACTACTAGCGACCTCCATTTGATAAGGAATTCCCTCTTTTTCAGCCACTTCCTTTAACTTTTGGTTTAAGCTTTTTGCTACAATAGGGCTATGGCATAGTACTGGTCCTCCTCCAAGATTTACGCTCCCCGCATCTGCCTCATTCATTCCTTGGCAATCACTTGTATAGGTTACATCTACAACAATTGCTAACTCAGGCTCGACTCTCATACAAGTCCAATATGCTCCATTTTTAGTCGTTTCTTCTCCTACTGTTGACCCACAATAAACGCCTACTTGACAATCTCTTTCTTTAGCACGCTTTAATGCTTCCATAATGATAAAAACACCTAGCCTATCATCTAAAGCTCTTGCTGAAAACCTACCATTTGCCATAGGTCTAATATGTGTGTCTAAAACTACTGGATCTCCTACACTTACTTTTGCTTTTGCATCTTCTTTATCTTTGGCACCAATATCAATTAAAAATTGGGTTACTTTTAAATCTTCTTTCTTTAATAAATCTCTAGTCGCTTCAACCACACCATAGATTATTCCATTTTGCGTACTAATTTTTACTTGCTGACCAGGATATGTCTGAGGGATAACGCCCCCTCTAGTAATTACTTGTAGTGCCCCTGAACTTGTAATATTGCTAACAATTAGACCAATTTCATCTACATGAGCTGTAATTAGAACCTTTTTAGAAGCATTAGGATTTAGTATACCTATAAGATCTCCTATTTCATCCTCTACAAATTCATCTACATACTCCTGCATATGCTCTTTGATTACCTTTTGTATATTCTCTTCATGCCCTGATACTGAAATTTGATTTAAAATACTTTCTAAAAATGTTTTATTTTTCATCCCATTTCATCCTCAATTTTTTTAACACTTTCCCTTACTATTAATTGTGTTGGAATTAAAGTTTGTACACAAATATCTCTTTCTGTCATTAAACGATCTGTTAACATGTCTACTACCCATTCTCCCATAAATTCCATATGAAGTCGAACAGTTGTAAGAGGAGGTACAAGATATTTAGCTGCTGAAATATCGTTATACCCTACAATGCTAATATCATCTGGAATATATAGTCCTCTTTCACTTATTGCCTTATAGCACCCAATAGCAAGAGAATCATTGGCCACAAATACAGCTGTTGGTCTATCCTTTAGGTCTAAAATTTCGTTCATCATTTGATAGCCATGTTTAGGAGTATATCCACCTATTTTAATGTATTCCTCTTTCAAGTTTCCTAAAGCACTCATGTAGTTTCTATAAGCACGCGTACGTTTATCGACTATTTCTTTTCCATCAGCTTCTGTTTCATATCCTCCAATAAAGGCAATTTTTCTATGCCCTTGCTCTCTCAAATAGTCCATTACTTTAAATACAGAACGCTCAAGATCATGGACGACTGCATCAAACTTATCAGTATTTGGAACAGTATCTGCAAATACTGTGGGTTTTTGAAATGACTCTATTCTTTCTATCATTTTATGATTAAAAGTACCTAAGCAAATAATACCATCTATTCCTATTACTTTCTCTTTATCATCCTTACTACTAATACGAACTATCTTATAGCCTTCTCGCTCAATCTTCTTTTCAATTGCTACTCGTACAGAAAGGTAATAAGTATCTTCTAATTCTTCCTCAAGTGAATATGAGTAAAGAACGCCCACTTTCAATGTTTTTCTTCGCTTTTTTCTATCTTTTACCTTATAGTCTAGCTCATCTGCCACTTCAAAAATACGCTGCCTAGTTTCATCTTGTACATTAAGTGTCTCATCATAATTTAAAACTCTTGAAACAGTAGCAATAGATACTCCTGCTTTTTCTGCTATTTCTTTTATTGTCGCCATATTTTCTAGACTCCTTACTTCCAGCACTATCTATTCAATAATATTTAAAAGATCTTCAAATTTAGATAGTCGATACGTCGCTAACTCACTCTCTGAAGCATCTCCAATTCCAGCACAATCCATTCCTCCTGCTCTTGCTGCCTCCAGACCTGAAATAGCATCTTCTACTACCAAGCACTTATCTTCTACCTCATTTAGAAATTGAGCAGCCTTTATAAATACTTCTGGATCTGGTTTTGATTGGCTTATATTATTCCCATCACAAATTGCATCAAAATAATTTTCAAGACCTAATCGCTCTAATATAAATCTAGCATTTTTACTAGATGAACCAATAGCAAGTTTTATGCCTTTTGAGCGAAGTTGGTCTAATGTACTTTTTACTTCTACTTGTAAGTCTAATGAAGACATGCTTTTTAACAGATTTTTATAAATATCATTTTTCTTTTCTGTGTACGCAATCTTATTCTCTCTACTCATTTGTCCATCATAACGTTCCAAAATGATTTCAAAACTTTCCATACGACTTACACCGCGAAGTCGATTATTAATCACTTCATCAAAATAGATTCCTAATTCATCCGATATTTGTTTCCATGCTTGGTAATGATACTTATCTGTATGACAAATTACACCGTCTAAATCAAAAATGACTGCTTGATACTTCATGTTCTTCCTCCCTCTATTGCTACTTCTTTATTCTCTGATAGGTTAGAAATAATCACTGCTATAAGAATTAGAACACATCCTACTATCATCTTTCCTGTTATTTGTTCATGAAGAAGTATAATAGAAAATAGCGTTCCAAAAATAGACTCCATAGCCAAAATAATGGCTGCTTTTGTTTCATCCACATACTTCTGGCAAGTGGTTTGCAGTAAATATGTAATCGTTGTACTTACAACCCCTAAATATAATACACTTAATATTGCTTTTGGTGTTGCTATGTATTGAAATTGTTGAAAAATTACCAAGCTAATAATAGATAGAACAGCTGCTGTACACATCTGCACAAAGTTTAATAATGTTGCTCTAAACTTCCCTGTAAATTCACCCGTAAGGAAAATTTGAAATGCAAAACCAAATGCACATATTAATGTTAATGCATCTCCTATTCCCAAAGTTAGGTTCTTTTCAAGAGAAAGAATCCCTACTCCTACTATTGCCATAACTGCTCCAACAATACCCGTTAAGTTAATTTTTTTCTTATAAATGACAAAAGCAATAAATGGAACAATAACAACATTAGTTGCTGTTAAAAAAGCATTTTTAGAAGGCGTGGTGTACTGCAATCCTATAATTTGTAGTGCAAATCCAATAAATAATGCACATCCCATAAGAAAACCTGCTCTTATCTCTTCCTTATGGATATTTTTTAACTCTTTATAGCTAATTCCTCCCATTAATGCAGTTGCTAAAATAAAACGGATTACCATAATTTGAAATGGAAGAAAACTTTCCAACGCTATATCACTAGCAACAAATCCTCCACCCCAAATAATTGCTACTATGATTAGACCTATGATGGAAAGATACTTTTTCATATTCTATTTCTCCCCCCATCATGCTTGTACTTTAATTCCATTAATCTTTACTGTCATTGGTTCTCCTTGTAGAACTTTCACTTGTGTCTGATTATCTGATGAAATCGAAATTTCTAACCATGAATTTAAATAATGAATACGGAATGTTAAAGTAGTCCATTCTTTTGGCATCATAGGACGTATACATAAAGTGCCTTCTTCATCAATAGATAATCCTGCAAAACCGAATACGACTGTTTGCCATACACCTCCTGCATTAGCTGCATGAATGCCTTCTCTTGTATTTTTCTGTAAATCTAATAAGTCAATAAATGCTGCTCGACGGAGATATCGGTAGGCTTTTGAATCATCCCCTACTTTAAGCCCCATAATTGCATAAATACTTGGACTTAATGAAGAGCCATGAAGCGTACGCTTTTCATAGTATTCATAGTTGATTTTTTTAGTTTCCTCATCAAATTCTTCACCTAATAGATGCATCAACATCACAACATCTGCTTGTTTAATGATTTGTGTCTCCATCTTTTTAA